>NZ_CP048272.1:957302-1276403 GCF_019469425.1 Bifidobacterium asteroides
TTGTTCCGACCTGTGCCGGTCCCGGTTTTTCCCAGGCGGACGGCTTTGCTGCTGCCTATGGCCTTCCTGAAGATATTCAGGTTGATGACCAGTAAACTGTACACATACCGTGTTTCCGGAACCCAACTACGCGCTGGGCGATACGGCCATATGAGTTCCCAGTCTAGCGCGTTCGTCCTTCTGATTGCGGCAGATGCAGGCTTATGCTGGTGAGGGCGGGGAGCCATAGGGGCCCCGAGGAACGAGGTATTGCATATGGTTGATGATCTCTTCCAGGCGGCGGATCCCCCCGAGGAACATACCCTGCCTCTGGCGGTCAGGATGCGGCCCAGGAGCCTGGACGAGGTGGTCGGCCAGGATAAGGTCACAGCTCTTGGAACACCGCTGGAGCGGCTGGCCCGGTCGGATCCGAACAACCGTCTGACGGCTCCCAGCTCGGTCGTTCTTTTCGGCCCTCCAGGGGTGGGCAAGACCACCCTGGCCTACATCGTCGCCCGACAGTCCGGGCGGCATTTCGAGGAGCTTTCGGCTGTCACTTCGGGGGTGAAGGAGGTGCGGCAGGTCCTCGCCCAGGCTCGGGAGCGGCTGGTCAGCCAGGGTCAGGAGACGGTCCTCTTTATTGATGAAGTCCACCGTTTTTCCAAGTCCCAGCAGGATGCCCTGTTGCCCAGCGTGGAGAACCGGGATGTGACTTTCATCGCAGCCACCACCGAGAATCCCAGCTTTTCGGTCATTGCCCCCCTGCTTTCCCGCTCGGTGGTGGTCAAGCTGGAGGCCTTGGACGACCAGGACCTGGCCAAGCTGGTCCGCAGGGCCGTAAAGGACCAGCGGGGGCTTAAAGACCAGGTACGGCTGGATCCAGGGGCTTTGGACCAAATCGTGCGTTTTGCCGGAGGCGATGCCCGCCGGGCCCTAACCATTCTGGAGGCTGCGGCTGGAGCGGTCACTGAGGACGGGCCTCGTGCTAAGGGTGCGCGTCGGCCTCTGATCAATGCCAAGGTGGTCTCCTCGGTCATGGACGTGGCCGCCGTCCGCTATGACAAGAAGGGCGATGATCACTATGACGTGGCTTCGGCCTTCATCAAGTCCATGCGGGGGTCCGACGTGGATGCGGCCCTGCACTACCTGGCTCGGATGATTCGGGCAGGCGAGGACCCGCGCTTCATCGCACGACGGATCATGATCGCTTCCGCCGAGGAGGTGGGCATGGCCTCTCCTGAGGTGCTGGAGATTACGGTCGCGGCTGCCCAGGCTGTGGCCATGGTGGGCATGCCAGAGGCCCGGCTGATCCTGGCCGAGGCGGTCATCGCTGTGGCCACGGCACCCAAGTCCAACGCCTCCTACCTGGCCATCAACCAGGCCCTGGAGGACGTGGACGCCGGGCATATCGGCCAAGTCCCCCTGCACCTGCGCAACGCTCCCACCAAGCTGATGAAGGCCTGGGGCAACCACGAGGGCTATCAGTATGCCCACGATGCGCCGGATGCAGTGGCGCCTCAGCAGTACATGCCGGACGAACTGGTCGGACGACGCTACTACCACCCCAATGATCGGGGTTATGAGCGTCAACTGGGCCCCCGTCTGGAAGCCATCAGGGCCATCCTGGACAGGGCCGCCGGGCCGGAGGGAAACGCCGGGTCTGGGCAATGACCGTCCAGACTCCTATACTGGGCACTCAATAGACGTTGAATAGTCACACAATGACCGAAACGCCGCAGGGTCCAGGCCTTCCGTATTGACGGTCGCCAAGCTCCCACGAGGAGTCTGTCGCCGTCGGCAGGTCTGGCATGAACGCATGAGGCTTGGCTGCCTCATGCACGGGCGCGAGGGTGACGATGTCGACAGCGGTCATTGACAAAGCAGACATATCCGGACAATCCAAGAATTTCGGCCTCGCTGAGGATGACTTGGCGGTCCGCGAGATTACCCGGCGAGTAGACAATGCTCGTGAATCGGCTACTTTTTACAAGATTGTGGCCCTGGTGGCCGCGGGCATGCTGATGGACAGCATCGATGTCTATGTGGGCAGCGCCGTAGCCAGTTCGGCCTTGAGCACCGGGTGGTCCACGGTCGCCCAGAATTCCCTCTTCCTGTCGGCTGGTTTCCTGGGGCTCCTGGTGGGCTCGCTGCTGGCCGGGTTCATTGGAGACCTGCGGGGTCGCAAGACCGCCTACCAGATCAACCTGTTGCTCTTCGGAGGCTTTACTCTGCTGGGCGCTCTGGCTCCGAACATGGCCGTCCTCTCGGCTTGCCGTCTGGGGGCCGGGCTGGGTCTTGGCGCCGAGATCGTCACCGGATTCTCCATGGTCAATGAATTCGCTCCCATCCGGCACCGCGGCCGTTGGAGTGCCATCGTCTCGCTGGTGGCTAACACCGGAGTGCCACTAGCCATGCTCCTGTGTGCCTGGATTATTCCGCGCTGGTCCTGGCGGCCGCTCTTCGTGGGCATTGGCCTGGCGGCTGCGCTGATCTGGTATCTGCGGCGCGACATTCCCGAGTCTCCCCGCTGGCTGGCCCTGCACGGGCGGATGGGCGAGGCCGTCCAGGTGGTCGAGCTTCTGGAGGCTGGCAATGGCCGGGAAGGGTCAAGCTCCGATTCAGTCGGGGGTTCCGCCCACGCTGGGAAGAATGATGGCGTTGAGGCACCTGCCAAGGCATCGGGCAGTATTGTCCGCGGTCTGATTGTGGCCACCGTGGCAGTTTCGGCTACCAACGTCTGCTCCTATGCTTTCACATCCTGGGTGCCCACCATCCTGCTCAAGCGGGGCATAGATCTGAGCGGATCCCTGTGGATCAGCACCCTGATGATGCTGGGTGCCCCCATGGGCTGCCTGATCGGATCCCTGCTTCTGGACCGGATCGGCCGCAAGCGGATCATCGTCACGGCCTTCCTGCTGACAGCGGTCTTCGGTCTGCTCTACGCCGCGCAGACCAGCCAGGTCACTGCCATTCTGGTGGGCATTCTGCTCATGGGCAGTCTTTACGTCCTCATGTCGTCGGTGGTGGCCGTCTATGCGCCTGAGCTCTTCCCGACCACAGTCCGATTCCGCTGCGTGGGCATCGCCAATGCCATTGCCAAGCTCTGCAATGTGCTCATGCCCGTGCTCATCGGTGCCATGCTCAGCCAATGGGGGAGCACCTCAATCTTCGTCACCATCAGCTTGGTGGCTCTGGCTTCCATGCTGGTTGTGGGTCTGGTGGGATGGGAGACTTCCGGCCGTTCGGTGGGCTGACAGCGGCCGGCGCAAGGGTGTGAAAAGTCTGAAAAGCAAGGGGCCTGGCATGAGCTTGGTGCCGTCGAGGGGCGGCCAAGGAATCGGCCAGGTCCTTTTTTTCAGTAAGGATCCTTTGCCGGTAAGAGGGGATCAGAGCTGGTCGGCCAGCAACCGGTTGTAGACGCAGCGCAGCTCGGTCTGGAAGGTCTCGGGGTCAATATCCGGATTCTGCTTGAACAGGTCGATCCACCAGTTGTTGACCGATCTGATCCGTTTACGAGCTATATCTGCGCCCGACCTGGTCAGAGCAATGATATTGACCCGATGATCGGCAGGGTTCTGTTCACGGCTGACCAGGCCCAGGGCTTTTAAAGCTTTCAGGTCCCGGGCCAGCAGGCTGGGGTCTACACACAGGTCCCGGGCTATCTGGCGCTGGCTGAGGCCTGGATGATCGTAGAGATATACAATCAGATCACCTTGGGTGCCCCGTAAGGTGGAGTCACCTGTGTACCGGCTGGCATCGTTGCGTGCATGCCGGTAGATTCCGGCTATGCAACTGCTCAGGTTGTGGTAGTGACTCTTCTTCAACATCGTTGCTGCCCCCTAGCTGGTAAGGATGATCACAGAGTTCGGCGGGCATGATTGACCCATGGACCCCTTCGGCGCCGTTCCCCTTCCAAGTCTCTTTCCGACAACTCCCAAGCTTCTGCCCGGCACGGACGACGCATTTTTCATCATATCAATACCGTCGACACCATGGGGATGGTCCACGATTCAGACACCGGCCAACCAAGCCATGATTTCCCTGGTGTCGATCCTGCTCGAAGTCTTTCAGTGTCGATTATCCAGGGATTTGCCGCCTGCTCCAGGCTTGTGGGCTAAAAAAGTGTCGCTTTGTCCATCCAAACAGGTAAGCACCTAACAGGGCGGGGTTGGCCGTGGTCGGGGACTATCACCGTCATTGCTCAACGGTGTGCTAGAATATTCCTTTTCGCCACGGGATCTGGAAAGGATCGGCATGCGGGTATTGGACTTCGACGGCACCATCTACGATGGCGAAAGCCTGCTTGACTTCTACCTGTTCACTGCCCGCAAAGATCCACGGGTGCTACACTACCTGCCGATTGCCCTCTTCTATGCCGTCCGATACCGCCTGGGCCGGGTCACCCTGGAGCAGCTGGACTCGGCCATGCGTCGGGTGGGCTCGCGCTACCTGCGTCTGCTGACCTCGCGTCCTGGCTTTGACATGGACCTGCTGGTCAGCCAATTCTGGGATGCCAACATGCACAAGATCATGGATTGGTACACCCCCCAGGCCGACGACGTGGTGGTGACCGCCTCCTTCGATCTTGTGGCGGGGGAGGCCTGTCGTCGACTGGGCATCACCCGGTGCATCGGCTCCACCCTGGATTTGGAGTCCCTGACCGTGGGCTATCTCAACTTTGGACCCGATAAGCCTCTGCACTTTCAGCGGATCCTGGGTCAGGAGACGGCCGTCGACGCCTTCTATACCGATTCAGCCTTTGATTTGCCCATGATTGATCTTGCCAGACGGGCCTACCTGGTCGAGCATGGCCGTGTTCGCCGCATCAAATAGGCAGGCTGGTCGCCATGGCTTTTATCAGTTGGTTCATGATTCGAAGGGAAAGGCCAATCCCCACTGGCGGCGCAGTGAGTCCATGAGCCCCATGATGCGCAGGGTGTCCTTGTGGGGCATCTGGGCGCACTCGGTCTTGCTATCCAGGATGGCCTGTGCGGCGCTGGCCACCTCGTACTCATAACCGGTAAGCTGGTCAGGGATGGGGTAGTGCTTCTTCGGCTTGTGATCAGCGTCGTACAGGTCGATGGACTCCACATTGTTGATATTGATGCACTCCAGGTAGCCTCGGTCTCCCCAGATGTCGCCGGTCCGGTCGCTGGCTGAGACCATGGAGCTGGTCGCTGCGCCCATGGATCCGTCCTGGTAGAAAATGGTCGTGGAGTTCTGGCTGTCGACGCCTTCCGGACTGCGGACCCAATCCGTGCAGATCCGTTCGATGGGCTTGGGTCCCATGACCATGTCGATGAAGTTGAGGGGGTAGACGCCTACGTCGAGCAGGGCGCCTCCGGCCAGGGCCGGGTCGGTCATTCTGGCCTTGTCCACGGTCACATATCCGAGGTTGGCGGTGACCGTTCTGACGGTGCCGATTCCACCTGAGGAGACGATGTCGTCGATGATGGAGCGCGAGGGCATGTATCTGGTCCAGATGGCCTCGGTGCAGAGCAGACCGGTGCTCTCGGATGTCTCGATGACCTGCCTGGCCTGAATGGCGTTAGCAGCGAAGGACTTCTCGACCAGCACGTTCTTTCCCGCCTTCATGCAGGCGATGGCCTGCTCGGCATGGAGGCTGTGAGGCGTGGCGATGTAGACCAGATCCACATTAGGATCGGTCAGGAGCTCCTGGTAGGAGCCATAGGAATGTGGGAATCCATATTTTTTGGCGAATGCAGCTGCGCGATCCCCATCCCTGGAGGCCACGGCGTAGGGGGCGACCAGATGGCTGTATTGCCGGTCTTTGGACATCAAGACCACTGTCTTGGCCAAAGCATTGGCTATCCGTCCGGCACCGAGAATGGCGAAGTTGACCCGCATGCCCTTCTGCTCAGCTTCTCGCCGCTTGCCGTTCAATCTGCTCATCCTTGGCTCCTTCGTTTGGATTGCCGTTTTTTGTGATGGCCTCATACAATTTCCGCAGCGTTTCCCTGGCATGGTGTGCATCCAGCTGGCACTCCCAGACCGTGAAAACCCGCCAACCCATGGCTTTAAGCTTTTTGCCCTGCTCCTGATCCCGCAATCGGTTCCTCGTCAGCTTTGTGGTCCAATACTCTACATTGGATTTGGGAATGGAAAATCTGTCGCAGTCCTGATGCATGTGCCAGAAACAGCCATTGACGAAGACCATTGTGCGCCACTTGGGCAGAACCACATCAGGATGGCCCGGATACCTCTTGTCGTTCTTGCGAAACCGCAGACCGCGCGAGAAGAGGTAGGACCGGACCCGGCGCTCTATTGATGTCTCCGTGCCCCTGATGCGGGACATGGTATAGCTGCGTGTGCCGGGCTGGAATCTGCTGGGTGTCTTTTTTGAAACCATCCCCGGCATGGCTCAGAGGATTTCGACGCTGTTGATCAAGACCGGCTCAAGGGGACGGTCGCCTGAGTCGGTGGTCACGGCATCCAGCTTGTCGACCACCTTCCGGGAATCCTCATCGGCAACCTGTCCGAAGATGGTGTGATGTCCGTTCAACCAGGGGGTGGGCACAGTGGTGATGAAGAACTGTGATCCGTTGGTGCCGTGAGTTTTTCCTGTGACGGGGTCGCGGCGTAGCCCTGCATTGGCCATGGCGAGCTTGTAGGGTTCCTCAAAGGTCAGGGATGGGTCGATCTCATCGTCAAACTCGTAGCCGGGGCCGCCTGTGCCGGTGCCGAGCGGGCAGCCGCCCTGGATCATGAAGTCCTTGATGATCCGGTGGAAGGTCAGACCGTCGTAGAAAGGGTCCTGCCGCTTCTGGCCCGTCTCGGGATCGGTCCACTCTTTGCGGCCTGAGGCCAGATCCAAGAAGTTGGCTACGGTTTCAGGTGCCTGATCGCCAAAGAGATCCAGGCGAATATCGCCCTCTGAGGTATGCATGATGACTGTGCTCATACCTATAATTCTTTCATAAGACGGCGACGCGAACCGAGGATCCGAAGGGCATCAGGGCCAGGCGGGCCATCTTGAAAGCCTGCAGACCGAAGGGTATGCCCACCACGGTCAGCATGGTGACCAGTCCGGCCACTAGATAGGCCAGGGCCAGCCACCAGCCGCCCAGGATAATCCAGAGCAGGTTGGCCAGCCATGATCCCAGTCCGCCTCCGTAGATGACCTGTCGGCCAAATGGGGTCAAGGTCAGGCGCGCCATCTTGAAGGCCTGGAAGCCCAGGGGGATGCCTACCACGGTCAGGCAGAGCGCGATGCCTACCAGGGTCCAGGCCAGTGCGATGGCCAGTCCTCCCAGCAGCAGCCAGCAGATGTTGCCAATCAGGCGCATGTAGGTCCTTCCGTCAGGGTGGCGGTGACGGCCTTGGCGCAGGCGGTCACCTTCTCGATGATGATGGTCAGTCGTGTCTGCCGTTGCTCGGGAGCAAGCTTTTGGTCCAGGGCATCAATCAGTCGCATACCGGATTGGACGATGCCTCGCGTCACCTCCACACCCATGGCCGGATCTGCTGGCCGCAGGGCTGTCCATGCCTGGATCAGCGGCTGGTTGACCTGCCGGTGGAAGTCCAGCAGGGCTTGGATTTGCCGGTCTGTGGACTGATCGTTCCTTGGGGCGGGCTCATGGGAATTCGAGGGGTTGCCGTAGATCAGGGCCTGGCGTAACTGCTCGTCGTGCTGTTCGGCGTAGAGGTTCATCAGCCAGCCGTGTCCGTGCAGTCCGGCCTGTTCCAGATTGGTGCGGGTCCAGACCTCGACTGTTCGGCGCGGGTCGTCTGTCGTACCCAAGGCCTGGTCCAGGGCCTGGCCCCAGTCGGGTAGGTGCCGCTCCATGACCATGTCGCAGAGCTGGTCGGCATCCCGGGCGTAGCGGTAGAGGGAGTTCCGGGCCAGATTGGTGCGTCGAGCCACCTCGGCCATGGTCAGCTGGCCGCGTCCGCCGGTGCGCAGGATGGCTTCGGCGGCGGTGATGATCTGGTCCAGGGTTTTGGCGCGGTGCTCCTGGAGCGTGGATTCGCGGATCCTGGGCATGGTCCTCCTTGCTCCGACCTACTGGGTGCAGTGATGATGAGTCGAGCTCAGCCGGTTATGTGGCATATGATATGGCCTCTTTGAAGCTGTGCCAAACTGCAAAGGCCTCTTTAGCCTGCGGCTTGTCCGCGCTGAGTGAACTTGCCAGATGGGTTTTTGCGACGTATAGTCGCAAAAATATTTGCAGACCAGGGTGAGGGGAAGATCTGATGACCGGATCGGCAAGCATAGACGTGAAGAAGGGCAGTATGAAAGGCAGCCAAGAGTCCCAGGAGGCGGCGCCGCCATGGCGCGCCCTCTGGGTGTTGGCCCTGGGGCTGGCCATGATTGTGCTGGATTCGTCCATCGTTAACGTCTCCATACCCTCCATCATCGCCGCCATCCATATCAACCTGGCTCAAGCCCAGTGGGTTACAGCCCTCTACAGCATCGTGCTGGCAGCCCTGCTCCTCCCTTCCGGTCGTCTGGGGGACATGATCGGACGCAAGCGAATCCTGCAGGTGGGCACGGTCATCTTTGTGCTGGGTTCCGTCTTCGCCGCATCGGCTTCTTCTGGCGCACTGCTGCTTCTGGCTCGGCTTGTTCAGGGAATCGGTGGCTCCTTGGTCATGCCATCCACCCTGTCTACCGTGTCTGCCACCTTCCGGGGCCGGCACCGGGCCACTGCATTCGGCATCTGGGGGGCCGTCATGTCTTCCGCTGCGGCGGTCGGCCCCTTCCTGGGCGGGGCTTTCACCAGCACTATCGGTTGGCGGTGGATCTTCCTGGTCAATTTGCCCCTGGGACTGATCGTTTTCCTGGCCAGTGCAGCCTTTGTGCCTGAGACCAAGTCTGCTCCCCGGCAGACTGGTGACCGGTGGGGGATGCTTGCCGACTGGAAGGGCATACTCCTTTCGGCTCTTGGGTCGGCCCTGGTGGTCTTTGCGCTGATCGAGGGGCAGACCTATGGCTGGTGGCGTCCCCGCGCCGCACTTGAACTTGGCCCACTGTACTTATCCACATCGGCGCCCCTGTCGCCGGTTCCGGTCAGTTTGCTTCTGGGATTGGCCCTGCTGGCTGCCTTTGCGCTGACCGAGCTGACCAGGGCGCGCAAGGGCAAGATAGTCATCCTGGACGTGTCCATGTTCGCCATCGGTACCTTCGGCTGGGGCAACCTTACGGCCGCCATCGTCAACGCTGGTCAGTTCGCGGTCATGTTCATCCTGCCCCTCTACCTGATCAACGCCAGAGGCCTGAGCCCCCTGGGGGCCGGATCCATCCTGGGCGTCATGGCCCTGGGATCAGTTGTGTCCGGCGGTCTGGCCCGGGTGGTCTCAGCCCGTCTGGGAGCCGGCGGCACGGTGCAGACGGGTCTGCTGATGGAGATTGTCGGCGTGGCCCTGTCCATTCTGCTCATGCATGGGTCGATGCCGGTCTGGCCCATGACTCTGACACTGATTATTTACGGTGCTGGTCTGGGCTTCGCCTCGGCGCAGCTGACCAGCCTGGTGTTGTCCGGTGTCCCGGTGGCCCAATCCGGCCAGGCTTCGGCCACCCAATCCACCATCCGTCAGTGGGGGACTGCCCTGGGCGCCGCAGTCTCCGGTTCCGTCCTCTCACTTGCTCTGAGCCTGGTACTGCCAAGACATCTGACGGCCCTCAAGGGAATCTCAGCGCAGGTGGCCGATGGCCTGGTCAAATCGGTTCAGACCTCTGCAGGAAATGCCATCGTCGGTCTGCGAGCTCAGGGTACCCGGGGCCGGTTGGGAGCACTGGGTCCTCAGGTGACTCATGCCCTGACCGAAGGATTCACCCAAGGCGCCCAGTGGGCTATGGGCTTCGCAGTTCTTTTGCTGCTCCTGGGGCTAATCGCTTCAGTGCTGGTACGCCGGGCCGCCCGCAAGGCTGGTGCCGATAAGGTCTGAAGGATCCGCAAGCCCGTCTTTTCTGTATCGGTCCCCACTTGGGACTGTCTGCCCGTGGGCCGGCCCTGACACGGTTTAGAATCATGGGTATGGGCATACAAGAGGAACAGCCGCGGCAGGATGGCGATCTGCTGGTGGCTCTGGCTCAGATCGACACCTGTGTGGGCGATCTTGACGGCAACGCCGATATTATTCTGGATTACTCCAGAAAGGCAGCGGAGCAGGGGGCGACCCTGGTGGTCTTTCCCGAGATGAGCCTGACCGGTTATCCAATCGAGGACTTGGCATTTCGGGCCAGCTTCCGTCGGGCCGCCTGGTCTCGTGCCGACCGTCTAGCCAGGGAGCTGGAGGAACAGGGTCTGGGCTATCTCTATGTGATCGTCGGGACCGTTGGCACCGATACGGATCAGGACAGGCCTCGCAATCGGCTGGTAGTCCTGCACCAGGGTCGGGTCGAGGCTGGCTACGACAAGCACTTCCTGCCCAACTACGGGGTCTTTGACGAGTACAGGATTTTCACCCCGGGGGATAGGACCGTCGTCCTGGAGATGCGGGGGCACCGGATTGGACTGGCTATCTGCGAGGACATATGGCAGGAGGGCGATCCCATCAGCGACTTGGCTGGCCGGGACATCGACCTCCTGGTGACCATCAATGGCTCCCCTTTCGAGGAGGGCAAGGGGCATGTCCGTTACGAGCTGGCGGCTCGTCGGGCCAAGCAGGTTGGCGCGCCTCTGCTCTACCTGAACCAGGTAGGCGGGCAGGACGACCTGGTCTTTGACGGCGGCAGTTTCGTGGTGGACCGGGATGGCAACCTGCTGGAGCGCTCGCCCAGGTTCGTCCAGAATCTGTCCACTTGGACCCTGCCTGGACGTGGGGAGCACCCTTTGCCCAGCGAGTCCTGCATGGCCGAAGAGATGCCTGGGGACGAGGAGGTCTATCGGGCCTGCGTTCTGGGTCTGAAGGACTATATGGCCAAGAATCACTTCACCAGCGTCTGCCTGGGGTTGTCGGGCGGGATCGACTCGGCCCTGGTGGCGACCATGGCCGCCGATGCCTGCGGAGGGGAGCATGTGCGCGGCATCTCCATGCCCAGCCGCTACTCTTCGGAGGGCTCCCGGGATGATGCTGCCGATCTGGCCCAGCGCCTGGGCTTGCGTTACGTGGTCCAGTCAATAGGCCCTGAGTTCGACGCCTTCCAAGGGCAGCTACATCTGGAGGGGGTTGCTGAAGAGAATCTGCAGGCCCGGATCCGCGGTGTCATCGTCATGGCCTACGCCAATGCCGAGGGGCTTCTGGCGCTGGCCACAGGCAACAAGTCCGAGCTGGCCTGCGGCTACTCAACTATTTATGGTGATGCGGTCGGCGGCTACGCGCCCATCAAGGATCTGCTCAAGACTCGGGTCTGGCAGCTGGCGCGATGGCGCAACGCCCAGGCTCGGGCACTGGGCAAACGTGAGCCCATTCCTATCAATTCCATCGTCAAGCCACCCTCGGCCGAGCTACGCCAAGGGCAGAAGGACTCTGATTCTCTGCCAGACTACAGCCTGCTTGACAAGGTTCTGGAGTCATACATCGAGCATGCGCATGGTCGGGCCGATCTTCTGGCCGACGGATTCGATCCTGACACAGTCGACACGGTCATGCGCCTGGTGGATCGGGCCGAGTGGAAGCGGCGTCAGTACCCGCTGGGACCCAAGGTCACATCTCTTGCCTTTGGCCGGGACCGTCGGCTGCCCGTCACCAACGCTTTCAAGGAGTGATCGCCATGGGGTCCGAACAGGTGCAGACGGCCTGGTATTTCAATACCGTCACAGGCGAACCTGAACAGGGCAAGCTGTCTCCGCAGGACAGGCGGATGGGCCCCTACCACAGCAGGCAGGAGGCCCTTGATGCCTGGAAGATCGCCAAGCACCGGAACAAGGAATGGGATGAAGAAGACCGCCGCTGGCGACAGGCCTGGGATGGAGACCCGAGGGAACAGTCATCAGCTGACGGATGAAGCCTGCACTGGGTTGTGCTCTTGGATTGGCGACCAGTGGACTGAGCAGCCAGGCAGGACCGGCACTCAGACGGTGCGCCGGGTGATCCTGGCAGCACTGGGTTCCGAGTGTGATATAACTCACGTCACCATCTGGTTTTCCTTGGTACGCCGCACCCTATACTTGAGAACGACAGTGGTGTGAGGAAGCGCCATTGACCATATCAACAAGGAGTTGAGTATGACAGCAGTTGAGACTAATACCGTCTCTCCCGCAGAGCTGCAAGCCAAGGCTTGGAAGGGCTTCAAGGGCGAGGACTGGAAGAAAGACATCGACGTTCGCGACTTCATCCAAAAGAACTACACCCCGTACACCGGTGATGAATCCTTCCTGGCGCCGGCCACCGACAAGACCAAGTATCTGTGGAAGTATCTGGATGACAATTTCCTTGCCGTAGAGCGCAAGCAGCGCGTCTACGACGTGGACACCCATACTCCGGCGGGCATTGACGCTTTCCCTGCCGGATACATTGACGGCAAGCCTGCCGGCGAGACTCAAGACGATGTGATCGTCGGCCTGCAGACCGACGTGCCCTGCAAGCGTGCGATGATGCCCTTCGGCGGCTGGCGCATGGTTGAGCAGGCCATCAAAGAGGCAGGCAAGGAGCCTGACCCTGATGTCAAGAAGATCTTTACCCGGTATCGCAAGACCCATAACGATGGCGTCTTCGACGTTTATACCAAGAGGATCAAGCTGGCCCGCCACAACAAGATTCTGACCGGTCTGCCCGACGCTTACGGCCGCGGCCGCATCATTGGCGACTACCGTCGTGTGGCCCTGTACGGCGTCGACGAGCTGATTGCCCGCAAGAAGGCTGACAAGGATTCGATTCCTTACCGCAACGACTTCACCGAGGAGGAGATCGAGCATTGGATCCGCTTCCGTGAGGAGCACGCGGAGCAGATCAAGGCTCTGAAGCAGCTGCTGAACCTGGGCAAGGAGTACGGGCTGGATCTGAGCCGTCCTGCCACGAATGCCAGGGAAGCCGTCCAGTGGACCTATATGGCCTACCTGGCCTCGGTCAAGAGCCAGGACGGCGCAGCCATGTCCATCGGCCGCCTGTCCGCTTTCTTCGACGTCTACTTCGAGCGCGATCTGGCCGCTGGCCTGATCGACGAGACCGATGCCCAGGAGATCATCGACAACATCGTGATGAAGCTGCGCATCGTGCGTTTCCTGCGGACCAAGGACTACGACAACATCTTCTCGGGCGACCCCTACTGGGCCACCTGGTCCGATGCCGGCTTCGGCGACGACGGCAGGCCTATGGTCACCAAGACTTCCTTCCGCCTGCTGGCCACCCTGACTTTGGAACACCTTGGACCTGGCCCCGAGCCCAACATCACCATCTTCTGGGATCCGAAGCTGCCCGAGGGCTACAAGCGCTTCTGCGCCCGTATCTCCATCGACACATCCGCCATACAGTACGAGTCCGACAAGGACATTCGCGCCCATTGGGGCGATGACGCGGCCATTGCCTGCTGCGTGTCTCCCATGAGGGTCGGCAAGCAGATGCAGTTCTTCGGCGCCCGCGTCAACTCCGCCAAGGCCCTGCTCTATGCTATGAACGGCGGCCGTGACGAGATGACCGGCATGCAGGTCATCGACAAGGACGTGATCAAGCCTGTCACCCCCAAGGAAGACGGCTCCCTGGACTTCCAAGAGGTCAAGGACAACTACGAGAAGGCCTTGGAGTGGCTGAGCGAGACCTATGTCGAGGCTCTGAACATCATCCACTACATGCATGACAAGTACGACTACGAGTCCATTGAGATGGCCCTGCACGACAAGGAGATCTACCGCACCCTGGGTTGCGGAATGTCGGGCTTGTCAATCGCCGCTGACTCCTTGTCGGCCATCAAGTACGCCAAGGTCTACCCGATCTACAACAAGGATGCCAAGGGCACCCCGGAGTATGTCGAGGGCGCTGACGACGACCTGATCGTCAACTACAAGACCGTAGGCGAGTTCCCGATCTACGGAAACGACGACGATCGCGCTGACGACCTGGCCAAGTGGACCGTGTCCACCGTTATGGGGCAGATCAAGCGTCTGCCCGTCTATCGCGGCGCTGTGCCGACCCAGTCCATCCTGACCATCACTTCCAACGTGGAGTATGGCAAGAACACCGGGTCCTTCCCCTCCGGCCACAAGAAGGGCACCCCGTACGCTCCCGGCGCCAACCCCGAGAACGGCATGGATTCGCACGGCATGCTGCCCTCCATGTTCTCCGTCGGCAAGATCGACTATGACGACGCCCTGGACGGCATCTCGCTGACCAACACGATCACCCCTGACGGCCTGGGCCGCGACGAGGATGAGCGCATCAACAATCTGGTAGGCATCCTGGACGCCGGCAACGGCCATGGGCTCTACCACGCCAACATCAACGTCCTGCGCAAGGAGCAGCTGGAGGATGCCGTCGAGCACCCCGAGAAGTACCCGCACCTGACCGTGCGCGTCTCGGGCTACGCCGTCAATTTCGTCAAGCTGACCCGCGAGCAGCAGCTCGACGTGATCTCCCGCACCTTCCACCAGGGTGCGGTGACCGACTGATCGCCCTTGTGCGATAGTCAACCGTTGATGAGACGGTGAATCATGGGGCGGGGCGCACCAAGGCCCCGCCCCCTTTTTCGTCTTTTTCAGGAGGATCCGATGACGGAGACCACCATCTTCCATACCACACAGCCGCACATGCTCAAAGAATCCAAGGTCTACCAGAGCCAGACCCTGATGGGCGGCCTTTCGGGGTTCGAATCGCCCATTGGACTGGACCGGCACGACCGCATGAATGCCCTGCGCACGGGCGACATCGGATTTGTTCACTCCTGGGACATCAACACTTCAGTGGACGGGCCTGGCACGAGGATGACCGTCTTCATGAGCGGATGCCCCCTGCGCTGCCAGTACTGCCAGAACCCTGACACTTGGAAGATGCGCGATGGCCAGCCCGTATACCTGCAGGCCATGATCGACAAGGTGGCCCGCTACCAGGATCTCTTCAAGAGCACGGGCGGGGGAATCACCTTCAGCGGTGGCGAGTCCATGATGCAGGCAGCCTTTGTCTCACGCGTTTTTCGAGCCGCCAAGGAGATGGGCGTCCACACCTGCCTGGACACCTCAGGATTCCTCAATCGCAACTACACCGATGCTATGATTGACGATATTGATTTGTGCCTGCTGGATGTCAAATCCGGCGACGAGGCTACCTACAAGAAGGTCACCGGCGGAACGCTGGCCCCCACAATCGAATTTGGCAAGCGTCTGGCTGCCCGTGGCAGCAAGATCTGGGTCCGCTTCGTGCTGGTGCCCGGGCTGACCGACTCCGAGGAGAACGTCGAGAATGTCGCTCGGGTGTGCGAACAGTTCAAGGATGCCATTGAGCATATTGACGTGCTTCCCTTCCATCAGCTTGGACGGCCCAAGTGGCATGAGTTGCGCATTCCCTACCAGCTGGAGGATACCAAAGGTCCCTCTGCGGCTCTGAAAGATCGGGCCAAGAAGCAGCTGGAGGCCCACGGCTTCGTGGTTTACTGAGCCTCAAAACCCAATTTGGTAGCAGAGTGGGCCTAGGAGAAATACGAATAATCGTCTTGTGACTCCCCACGGCAGATGTCGTGGGGAGTTCTGTTTGCTAGAGTCAAGTCAAGCCGGCCAATCAGCGAATGACAGACTCGCTAAATGTCAGACTCACTGGATGACCGGCGCGCTGAATGACCGTCTTGGTAAATGGTCGACCCTGCAAATCGATAAATTGTCGACGAAGTCTACTTAGCAAAGGGTCATCGGTGGGTTGAGGCCATGGACTATGCTTTCAGGCGTGTGTTTTCCGGGCCGATCGGTCCGGTGGCGTGATGGAAGACAAACTAAAAAAGAGGTTGAGCGCAGGTGACCACGGAACCTAAGACGCAGCTGCTTTCAGAGCCCGCCCAGGGTGTGCCGTCGGTCATCGACGATCTTGCCGGATATCGCCGGGCCTGTCGAATGCTGTCCCAGGGGAGCGGTGCGCTGGCAGCGGATGCTGAACGGGCCTCGGGCTTCCGCTATGGCCACGACGACTACCTGGTCCAGTTCAAGCGTCAGGGGGCTGGGATATTCCTGCTGGATCCACCGGCTCTGATGCAGGCGGGCTGTGACTGGTCGGAATTCAATAAGGCTGTTGATGGGGCTCAGTGGGTCATTCATGACTCCCCTCAGGATCTGCCTGGCTTCTATGCATTGGGCATGAGGCCCTCATCGCTTTTCGACACCGAGCTGGCGGCCAGGATGCTCAACCTGGGTCATTACGGCCTGTCTGCAGTGACTGCGCACTATCTGGGGCTGACGCTGGCCAAGGAGCACTCAGCCGCAGACTGGTCCTACCGCCCGCTGCCGCGTGATTGGCGCAATTACGCCGCCTTGGACGTGGAGTTGCTGGATCAGATGCGAACGCGCGAGCTGGAGGACCTGCGCCATCACGGTAAGGATGAGTGGGCTAGGCAGGAATTCGCCTGGCTGCTGGAGCAGGGCAAAATCCCAAAGCCGGAGCCTGAGCAGCCCTGGCGGCATATTTCGCATATCAACGCCCTGCACAACGACCGTCGCGGCCTGGCTGTGGCCCGCTCGCTGTGGACCACTCGAGACCGGCTAGCCCGGCGCGCTGACATCGCTTCGACGCTGCTTCTGCCCGACAAGGCCATCATCGAGGCCGGCAGGCTCAAGCCGCACAACAACGCACAATTTCGGTCCATCCGGTCCCTGAGCGAACGGGTCAGGATTCACACCGGCGGCGAGCAGGACCGCATGTTCGAGCGCTATGCGCCCATCCAGCGCCGGATCAAGCCTTCGGTCTGGAAGCAGGCCATTCTGGAGGCGCTGAGTCTGCCTACCGAGGAGCTTCCGGTGCCTCCCAAGCCGCGGCGTGAGGAGACCAACGCCCCAAAGTCGATGCAGGTCTGGCGGCACCGTCACCCGGACCGGTTCGCTAGGCTGGAGGCGGCGCGCAGGGCGGTGACTGGAGTTGGACGCCGGACCAACACCCCCGACGAGATTCTGATCAAGCCCCGCTACCTGCGCAACCTCTGCTGGACTGACCAACCGGAGAAGCGGGATGTGGCCGACTTCCTGCGTCAGGAGGGTGCCCGCCCTTGGCAGGTTTCGCTCCTGTCAGAGTCTCTGACTCGCGCTATTATGTAACGGTTGCCTTACTGGCAGATCAAACGGTTTGGATGAATTGGAGCGCAGCGTGAAAATCAGCGTCAGAAACCTCGAGCCCACCAAGGTCAGGCTCACCATCACCGTCGATCCCGATGAGCTGAACCCCTACCTGGATCAGGCCCGTAAGGAGATCGGCAAGCAGGTGACCATTCCCGGCTTCCGCAAGGGCCATGTGCCCGGACCCATCATCGATCAGCGCATGGGCTTTGCCAGTGTGGCGGGCGAGGCCGTCAACGCCGGCGTGCCCGAGCTTTACTCCAAGGCTCTGGAGGAGAAGCAGCTGCACGCCATGGCACAGCCGCAGATCGATGTCAAGGACATTCCTTCCTCGGCCGGGGATGACACCAAGCTCAAGTTCACTGCTGAGGTGGAGATCCGTCCCAAGTTTGAACTGCCCGACATTGAGGGCATGGAGATTGAGGTCCCCAAGCCTGCTATCACCGACGAGGACGTGGACAAGCGTCTGGACAACCTGCGTCAGCGCTTCGGCACCTTGGTCAGCGTGGATCGTCCCGCCACCAAGGGTGACTATGCCAACATCGATCTGGATGCCGTCATTGACGGCGAGTCCGTGGACTCCCAGCAGGGGGTCAGCTACGAGCTGGGCTCCAACACCATGCTGGATGGTCTGGATGAGGCCTTGGACGGGCTGTCCGCCGGGGAAGAGACCACCTTCGAGGGCACTCTGGAGGCCGGCGAGCATCAGGGCGAGAAAGCCCAGATCAAGGTTAAGGTCAACTCGGTCAAGGCCGAGGAGCTGCCCGACCTGGACGACGATTTCGCCAAGGAGGCCTCGGAGTTCGAGACCCTGAAGGAGCTGCGCGAGGATGTGCGCAAGCAGTGCCAGGTGGATGCCGAGGGTCGGCAGGCCACTGACGCCCGCGATGCCTTCATTGCCAAGCTCCAGGAGGGCTTGGACATCCCGGTGCCCAAGGGCATCAAGAAGTCCATGGTGACGGATCAGCTCAAGAACACCGGCAAGGATCCCGACAAGGCCAGCAAGGACGAGAAGGCCGAGGCCGAGCAGACCGTGGAGAAGGAACTGCGCGACCAGATGACCTTGGACGCCCTGGCTGAAAAGCTGGGTATCACGGTCAGCCAGGCCGACGTGACCAACTTCCTGGCCTCCATCGCCCAGCAGTACGGCATGGACCCCAGCGCCTTCATCAACGGCATCGTCCGCAACGGCCAGCTGGGTTCGGCTGTGCAGGAGGTCGGCCGCTCCAAGGGCATGCTGGCTGGCATGCGGGCCGTCACCTTCAAGGATCCCGATGGCCAGGAGGTGGACCTGAGCCGCTTCTTGGGCGAGGATGAGCCCGAGACCCAGGAGGAGCAGGACGAGAGCGTCCAGGCTGCCTCCGCTGCGGCTGAAGTGGCCGACCAGCTCTCCCAGGATCAGGAGTAGCTCACAAATCGCAACGAACAGGGCCGCACCCAGTGGCGAAACAGCCTGGGTGCGGCCCTGTCGTAGCGGTTGCGCAAAGAGCAGAAAGACCGTGGCCGCGTCGATTGCGGGGGCTACTCTCAATACAGATACGTTTATCGAAGGAGACAGGGTGAACAACTCATTGGCAACCAGTCCCGTGATGGAGGAAGGGGAGGCCCCTACGCCGACCGATCCCATCTTCAACCGACTGCTCAAGGACAGGATCATCTGGCTGGGGGACGAGGTCAAGGACGCCAATGCCAACGTCATCTGTGCACAGATGCTGATGCTGGCGGCCGAGGATCCCAAGAGGGATATCTGGCTCTACATCAATTCGCCTGGCGGCTCCATTACAGCCGGCATGGCCATCTACGACACTATGCAGCTGATCGAGCCTGACGTGGCTACGGTCGCGGTCGGCATGGCGGCCTCCATGGGTCAGTTCCTGCTCTCCAGCGGTGCCAAAGGCAAGCGTTTCGTCACCTCCCATGCGAGGGTGCTCATGCATCAGCCCTCGGGCGGCGTCGGAGGCACGGCTACTGATGTCAGAATCAACGCCGAGCTGATCATGGATATGAAGCGCACGCTCTCCCAGCTGACGGCCGAACAGACCGGACACACCCTGGAAGAGATCTACCGCGACAATGAATATGATCACTGGTTCACGGCCCAGCAGGCCTTGGAATATGGCTTCGTCGACCGGATCGTGACCACCCACGGCACTATGACCGCAGATCAAGGGAAGTGAGCACTCCACATGGCATCTGAAGAAGCGCAATTCGTAGCACGGGCCCGTCGACTGGCTGGCCCTCGCGGCCTGGCCGCCATGCCTGCCGACCGCTATGTGCTGCCGCAGTTCGAGGAGCGCACCCCTTACGGCTACAAGCGCCAGGACCCCTACACCAGGCTTTTTGATGACAGGATCATCTTCATGGGCGTCCAGGTGGATGACACCTCATCGGACGACATCATGGCCCAGCTGTTGGTTCTGGAGAGCCAGGATCCCAACCGCGATGTGATCATCTACATCAACTCGCCGGGGGGATCCATGACGGCCATGACCGCCATCTATGACACCATGCAGTACATCAAGCCCGATGTGCAGACTGTCTGCCTGGGCCAGGCTGCCTCGGCTGCTGCTGTTCTTCTGGCGGCCGGCACCAAGGGCAAGCGTCTGATTCTGCCCAACGCCCGTGTGCTCATTCACCAGCCGGCCATGGAGCAGGACTTCGGCAAGGCCACCGAGATTGAGATCCAGGCCAAGGAAATGCTGCGTATGCGCACCTGGCTGGAGGAGACCCTGGCCAAGCACACCGGTCAGGATGTGGAAAAGATCCGAAAGGACATCGAGGTGGACACCATTCTGACCGCCCAGCAGGCCAAGGATTACGGAATGGTGGACGAGGTCCTGGAGCACCGCAATTAGCTCTGGTGACTGCGCGCATGGTTGATCGTCCGGATGGCGGCGGGACCTTGGGGCCCACGGCCTCCGGACGTTTTTGGCATCATGGATGATGCCGGTCAAATATGATTTCGGCGATCCTTGCGGATCCTCCAGGAAGGGAGAGCCATGGGCCGTGTGGTCAGCTACAATGACGGACTGAATCGCTGCGAGTTCTGCGGCAAGAACGAGCACCAGGTGCGCCGTCTGGTCAAGGGGCCTTCCTGCGCCATCTGCGACGAATGCATACGCCTATGCGCCCAGATCATCCAGGAGGATATGGCCAAGGATGCCGCCGATCAGCGGGTGTCTCTGCCTGCGCCCTCAAAGATATTCGGCTATCTGAACCGGTACGTCATCGGCCAGGAGGCTGCCAAGCGCACCCTTTCGGTGGCTGTCTACAACCACTACAAGCGCGTCAATATGGACTTGGGCGACCGTGGCCGTGTTGCTGACGCTACATTTGAGCGAAAGGATGCAGCTCCACGCGTCCAGGTGGACAAGTCCAACATCCTGCTCATGGGCCCCACCGGCGTGGGCAAGACCTATCTGGCACGAACCTTGGCCACCATCATGAACGTTCCCTTCGTCATTGTGGATGCCACCAGCCTGACCGAGGCGGGGTATGTGGGAGAGGACGTGGAGTCCGTCCTGCAGGGGTTGCTTCAGGCTGCCGGCGGCAACATGGATCTGGCCCAGCGGGGGATTATCTACATCGACGAGATCGATAAGATCGCCAGGAAGTCTGGCGAGAACACTTCCATTACACGTGATGTATCCGGCGAAGGGGTCCAGCAGGCCCTGCTCAAGATTATCGAGGGCACCCGGGCCCGTGTGCCGGCACAGGGTTCGCGGCGGCATGGGGATGTCCGTACTGTCGTCATGGACACGGCCAACATCCTCTTCATTTGCGGCGGCGCCTTCGTCGGCCTTGAGGAGATCGTCCGCCGGCGGCTGGGTCTGCGGGAGAGCGGCTTCTCGGCTACTCAGGGAAGCGATAGAGTGCCCGACGACGGGGTCATGAGCCAGGTCAGGGCTGAGGACTTGGAACGGTTTGGCCTCCTTCCCGAGTTCGTGGGGCGGTTGCCGGTCATTTCCACCTTGGAGCCGCTGAGCGCCGATGAGTTGCGGCGGGTGCTGACCGAACCGGATAATGCCCTGGTCAATCAGTACCGGCGCATGTTCCTGGATGACGGGGCCGATCTGGTCTTCACCGATGCCGCTCTGGACCGTGTTGCTGCCATCGCTCTGGAGCGCAAGGTGGGTGCTCGCGGGCTGCGGGGAATCATCGAGCGCACCCTTGAGGCGACCATGTTCGAGTTGCCCGACAGGACGGATGTCTCCCGTGTTGTGGTGGATGCCGATGCTGTGGATGGGACGGGATCGCCCCAATATGAGACCGGGCAAGGCTTGGCCGCAGTTTCTGGTCGTCGTTTGGCCTAACTCGACCACGATGAGTACCGCTGTTGGCCGGGCCCGATAGGATGATCATTGATGCCGGAAGGGAGGCCCCATGGGTGCTCGTAGCGCTGTCGTGGTCACGCACAGCCGGGTTCGGGCAAGCGGCCATCTGGTTGACGAGGTCGAGGAACAGCTGCGCCGGGACGGATTTCGTGTCTCGATTTTCGACAACATCGCCGTCCCGGAATTCGGCAGCCCCAGCCAAAAGGTGGCCGACGACACCGAGATCGTTATCGTTCTGGGCGGCGACGGGACCATTCTAAGGGCTGCAGAGCTGGTCAAGGGTACCGAGGTGCCCATCCTGGGGGTCAATCTGGGTCACGTGGGGTTCCTGGCGGAGTTCGAGAGCTTCCAGATAGGGGAAGCCATTCGGCGGGTGGCCGATCATGACTATTCCATTGACGAGCGCATGGTGGCCCATGTGGACCTGTGGATACCCGGAGCCGATCGGCCACTGAGCGACTGGGCCCTTAACGACATGACCCTGGAACGGTATGATCGGGGCAAGATGATCGAGGTATCGGTCAGAGTAGACGATGTGGAAATGAGCTCCTTCGGCTGCGACGGCATGATTGTGGCTACACCGACCGGATCGACGGCCTACGCTTTTTCGGTGGGCGGGCCTATCGTTTGGCCTGATGCGCAGTCGCTGCAGATGGTGCCCATAGCTGCCCACGCCCTTTTTGCCCGGTCCCTGATCATCGGCCCAAATTCGCAGTTCACCCTGGATATTCTGGGTGATTCCCAGTCGGCTGGCTGGATCTGCAATGACGGGCGCCGTCAGCGGCCCGTGCCCAGGCGGTCCCGCATTGTGGTGCGGCAGTCCCACGACATCCTGAGGCTGGCCAGGCTGTCCGGGGTGCCCTTCACCAGACGGCTGGTCTCCAAGTTTGACCTGCCGGTGGTCGGCTGGAGGGAGCAGCATCGCCCCTCGACGGCTGAGAAGGGGCAGGACCAGGGGGACCCGCAGGAGTCAAACAAGGAGCACTGATGCTGGAAGAGCTGGAAGTCCGGGACCTTGGTCCCATCCATCATGCCCTGCTACGGCCTGCCGCTGGCATGACGGCCATCACCGGGGAGACCGGGGCTGGCAAGTCCATGCTGCTCAACGCCATCAGGCTGATCTCGGGGTCCGCCGCCCGTCCTCAACTGGTGTCGCCTGGAGCACGCGAGTCCTGGGTCCAGGGGATTTTCGATGCTGTAGCGGCAGGAGCCGAGGATCCAGTGACCGCTGCCATAACCGATGCGGGCCTGCCCTTGGAAGATGAGGGGCAGATCTTCTTGGCGAGGACCATGCCTGTCAAGGGGCGTTCCCGTGCCGCCCTGAACGGCAGGAAGGCTCCTCGAGGCCTGCTGGAGGAGGTGGCTGGAATGCTGGTTACCGTTCATGGCCAGGCGGATCAGATGCGTATGGCCAGTCCTGCCCGGCAGCGCGATTTTTTGGATGCCTATGCCGGTGACGGTCCGCAGCTGGAGGCTTTTTCCAAGGCCTGGAGGCAGTATCGACAGGCCCAGGGCCATCTGGAGGAGCTGCGCAACCAACAGTCCGGCGCTATGGCCCAGGCTGATTATCTCCGTGAATCCATCGCCCGGATCGACCGGGTAGACCCCCATTCCGGCGAGGATCGCGAACTCAAGGCTCAGCGGGACAGAATCGAGCACGCTGCTCAGATCAGCCAGGGTGTCATGTCCGCACTGTCCGCTTTGGACTCTGGCCAGATCGACCCTGACGCCGACGCTCCATCGGCCACGGCCCTGGTAGAACGAGCCATTGCCGCCCTGGAGGACATAGGTGTGGAGGGGGTCTTTCAGGAGTCGGCCCAGCGGCTGCGCTCATTGAATGCCGATCTGTCTGACCTGGTCTTCACCCTGAGCAGCCAGCTGGATGACGAAGGCCAGGAGGGCGATCTGGACAAGATTAACGCTCGCATTCACGATCTGGATGAACTCACCCGACGCTGGGGACCGGACATCGACGACGTTCTGGCCTGGCGCAAAAAGGCTGCATTTGAACTTGAGGACATGGATGCCTCACCCGAGAAGCTGGAGGAGCTTCAAAGCCAGGTTGAGCAGTTTCGCGGAAGCGCTTTGAAGGCTGCCCGGGCTCTGTCTGTCTCACGGGCCAAGGCTGCACGAAGGCTGAGCGAACTTGTCGACGGTGAATTGCACTCCCTGGCCATGGCGGGCGCTGGGTTGGAGATCCGTGTCAGACCACGCCAGGACCAGGACATGGATGTGCATGGTCTGGACCAGATCGACTTTCTCTTCAGGCCATATCCTGGGTCGGATCTTCTGCCCATGGGCAAGAGCGCCTCGGGCGGCGAACTCAGCCGGCTCATGCTGGCCTTGGAGCTGGTGGCCGCCGAAGGCCATGACTCATCAGGACCTGACGAGCCTGGTGATGGACATACTAGCCTTGATCCCCAGGTCGGCGGACCGACGATGACCTTCATCTTCGACGAAGTGGATGCGGGCGTCGGCGGTCGAGCTGCCGTGGAGCTGGGTCGTCGTCTGGCCAGATTGGCCGTCACCGCCCAGGTGATTGTGGTCACCCATCTGCCGCAGGTGGCTTCCTGGGCAGATCGACAGTTCGTCGTGGCCAAAGGCCGGGAGGGCGGCGATGCCGTAGAAACTCTGGTCCACCAGGTAGAGGGCGAGGACAGAGAGCGGGAAATCGCCCGGATGCTGGCTGGCAGCGAGTCCACGACCTCCCTGAGGCACGCCCGGGAGCTCCTGTCCTCCAGCAGGTTCCAGGCCCGATAGGTCTGGTTGCTGCCTGTACTTTGTCGCGCCAATGTCCGTCAATTCAGTGACTTTGACAAGTTTTAGCGACATTGCTGCCTTTTGTGGCCTTGCCGCTGCTGCTCGACATCCGTCATTCTGATGCTTTGAAAGTAGGTAATTGACTGTAGATGACCGTGTGGTAACACCCATGCTGGATCTTCATAGATGACACCGTATCCGCCCTCGGCATGAGCAATGCGGCGATGACCTGGTCCAAATGAATTTTGCCCGAAGTTGTGATCAGCCGGGTCTTAGCACTACAGAACCGTATCCATTAATTCCCGAACCCCGTCCTTGGAAGATCAGCAGCGAGTTTCTCTTCGTGATTGAACTGTTATAGTGTATACATGAACACTGGTACAGCCCAGCCAAGGTCGTGCCGACGATCAATGAAAGGGGCTTGGATGAAGCTGATCATCTCATCCCTGTCCGGACAGCCGATATATCGGCAGATTGAGGACCAGATACGTTCGGCCATCCTGACCGGAGACCTGAAAGCGGGAGAGGGACTGCCTTCCCTGCGACATCTCTCACAGGAGCTCAGGGTGTCCGTGCTGACCGTGACCCGCGCCTATACCGAACTTGCTCAAGAGGGCTTGGTGGAGAACATTCAAGGCAAGGGTACCTTCGTGGCCGACAGCGGCGACCAGGTCATGCGGCAGCATCTGGAGAACCGCGTGCAGTCCCTGCTGGGGGAGGCGGTCGATACGGCTCGTCGGGCCGGCATGAAGCCGGACCAAATTCGCGGCCTGCTCGACGGCCTGCTTGGCAACAGGGGTCCTGGACCCGCGTCCGGAGAAGGAAAGGAATAGCAGCATGTATGCGTCACCGTTGATGAGGACTTCTGGCGAAGGGGCCGACTATGCCCTGCGCGTCAGTGACCTGGGTAAAAGCTATGTCAAGGCTGACGGCACAGGTTTCCGCCTGCACCAGGTCACTATGGACCTGCCCTTGGGCTACATCATGGGATTGATAGGCCCCAATGGCGCAGGCAAATCCACCCTTATCAGGCTCTTGCTGAATATGACCCGCCGAGACAGCGGAGAGATCAGCATTCTGGGCCGTGATCCTTTGAGCCAGGAGGAGGATGTCAAAGCGGATCTCGGAGTGGTTTTCGATTCAATTTATTTCTTAGAGGCATGGAAGGTCAAGGCTGTCGAGCCAGTGATGGCACCCATGTATCCATCTTGGAACAGTGATCGCTATCAGTACTATCTGCGTCGGTTTGGTCTACAAGAAAACCGCAAAATCGGCAAGCTCTCCCGTGGAATGCAGATGAAACTGATGCTGGCTGTCGCCCTTAGCCACGATGCAAGGCTCTTGATTCTGGATGAGCCCACCAGCGGTCTGGATATCCTGGCCAGGGACGAGCTCATGGATATTCTGCTGGACTACATCGGTGACGGTCGGCACTCGGTGCTTTTCTCCACCCACATCACCGCGGATCTCGAACGGGTGGCCGACTTCGTTACCTATATCAATCGAGGGTCAGTCTTCTACACCGGCCCCAAGGACGAGCTGATGGAGGCCTTTCAGGTCGTGAGAGGGGGGCCGGACGATCTGTCTAGAGCGCAAATGCCTTATCTGATGGGCTTGCAGCGTTCCGCCACAGGTTTCGAGGCTCTGGTGCCCACTGAACACTTGGATGATTTTCTGGCATCGGCTTGCCCTGCCGCAGTGGAGCCTTCAGAGGACCGCTATCTGGTGGAGTGTGCCGACTTTGACAACCTCATCAGACTGACCGCGGGCTCACCTGCTACGGCCGACAAGAATAAGGAGATTGAGGCATGAAGGCGACAGTCAAGCAGATCAGGTTGGACCTGCAGCGTTTCTCAGGAGCAGGGAGGGCTTGGGTTGCTGCGCTGATTTTCATGTCCGTGCCTGTCATCGGCATCCTGCTAAACACAGTCATGGCTCTGACAGGCAATGATGGGGATGATGCGCGGGGTGTATTGACGACAATGGTAGTCGGCATGGAGGTCGGTATGATTTTCGGCTTGGCACTCAGTTTGTTCGCCGAGTTCAGCAATACGGCAATTCGTTTGAACGGCCTGCTGCCCATAACACGTGATCACCAGGTATTCGGACGCTATGCTGCTGTAAGTCTGCTGAGCCTGGTTTATTCCTGCGGCTGTTCAATATTCTTTTTCTGCGTTACTGATTCGTATTTGCAGGGTCAGGACCATTGGCGCGACACCGTTTTGTTTACCTTGGGGATGTTCCTGTTGGGGTCCTTGCTTTTTGCAGTAGCTGCGCCCTTGTTTTACTGGATGGAACCAGCTAAAGCTATGATAGTTTTTGTGGCGCTTCTTGGTTTGATGACGGTAATAGCCTTTATCGGTTGTTGGCTGCCCTTTGACTGGGGGGCCTTCTGGAATTCAATCATGCGATTTCTGACATTCGACCTGTGGCGGCCAGTGCTCCTCGGGCTGGCGTTGATTCTGGCGGTTGACATGGTTTCGATAGTAATATCTCGTAAGGTCTATGCCAGGAAGGAGATCTGAGCCAATTCGGTCAACTTTCAGAACTGCATGACCGCGTGGCAGACGTAGTCAGCCATGTCTCCGGTATTGATACAGTCCTGGAAGCGCACAGGTGCGTTTTCCAAGGCGCGCAGAGCCTTGGGGGGCCTGGTGTTGGTGGACTCGGCCAGGATGTCCATGCATGCGAAGTCGCTGTCCGGGGTCTCCAGGCCCAGGGATTGGCAGACCACCCGGGGGAATTTGTAGGGGCTTGCTGTAGACAGCAGCACCCGAGGAACTGCAGGATCCCTGTCGGTCTGCCTGGTCATGGCCTGGTAACCGCAGGCCGTGTGCGGATCGATCAGGTATCCTCGGTCCTCCCAGCAGCTGCTGATGGCTGATGCCACCTGGTTTTCGTCGGCCCAACCGCAGGAGAAGAGCCCGCGGATTCTGGCCATGACGGCTTCGGGCACCTGGTAGCGTCCCGTGGACTCCAGGTCGGCCATAAGCGAGGCGATCAGTTTGGTGTCGCCGTCGGCCATGTAGTAGAGCATCCGCTCCAGATTGGAGGAGATTAGGATGTCCATGCTGGGGGAGGTGGTGGTGTAGAAGGGGCGGTTGCGGTCATAGACGCCTGTGGTCAGGAAGTCGCTGAGGACCCGGTTGCGGTCCGAAGCCACGGTCAGGCGGGCCACCGGCAGGCCCATCATCTTGGCATAGTATCCGGCCAACACATCGCCGAAGTTGCCGGTAGGCACGCAGAATTCGACCGGATCTCCAGGTCTGACCACTCCTCGTTCCATCAGGGACCCATAGGCCCGGAAGTAGTAGACGACCTGCGGGGCCAGGCGGCCCACATTGATGGAGTTGGCCGACGAGAGGACGGTCGAGGCTTTCTCCTCCAGTTCGCGGGCCAGGTCGGCGTCGGCGAAGATGGACTTGACTGCAGACTGGGCATCGTCGAAATTGCCTCGAACCGCACAGACCCGCAGGTTGCCGCCCTGTTGTGTGACCATCTGCAGGCGTTGGATCTGACTGACCTTGCCCTCAGGATAGAAGACGGTGATGCCTGTGCCCGGCGCGTCTGCGAATCCGGCCAGCGCCGCCTTGCCCGTGTCTCCGGAGGTGGCTGTGAGCACCATGATCCGTTCGCCATCGTCCCCGGCCAGGGCCATCAGTCCCGGCAGAAGCTGCAGGGCCACGTCCTTGAAGGCCGAGGTGGGTCCGCGGAAGAGCTCCAGTACGAAGTCGTTGCCGCCCAGGTCCACCAGAGGGGTGATTGCCGGATCGGACCACTGTTCCCCGTATGCTGCGTCCAGGCAGGAATCCAGTTGAGCGGAAGAGTAGTCGCTCAGCAGTCCCGAAAGGACCAGTTTGGCCGTACCCTTGTAGTCCAGGCCGGCAACCGAGGCAGGGTCAATGGTCAGAGCGTCAAGTTCATCGCTGATGTAGAGTCCGCCGTCAGGGGCCAGGCCTCGTCTGATGGTCTGCTTGGACTGCAGCTGCTCCTGGCCGCCTCGGGTGCTGTGGTATGTGTTCATGGTTGCCTGCCCCTCCGCCATGTCGCCGAACAGATCGTTACCAGGGCATTCTACCCCGCGCAGGGGTCCGAGCCATTGCTCTGCTCGGCTCGCGGAGGAAACCGTCTATGGACGTCAGGGCCTGCCAGGGGCCGGCATGGCGTACAGTGTTGCCCACCAGCCCTGTATCCGAGGCTGTAAGTCAAAGGCAAAGGAATGGCCCATGGTCGAAGAGAAGCCGGTACAGCAATCCTACGATGTCCTGAACTCTTCGATCTCGCAGGTGGATCCGGAGATCGCTGCACTGCTGGATGGAGAGTTGGAGCGTCAACGCGGCGGTCTGGAGATGATCGCCTCTGAGAATTTTGTGCCCAAGGCCGTCTTACAGGCCCAGGGATCCGTGCTGACCAACAAGTATGCCGAGGGCTATCCAGGCAGACGCTACTACGGCGGATGCGAGTGGGTGGACCAGATCGAGAACCTGGCCCGGGACCGCGCCAAGGCCCTGTTCGGTGCCGAGTATGCCAACGTCCAGCCTCATTCGGGCGCCCAGGCCAACGCTGCTGTCTACCAGGCCCTGATCAAGCCCGGCGACACTGTGCTGGGACTGGCCCTGGACCATGGTGGTCACTTGACCCACGGAATGAAGATCAACTTCTCCGGACGTTTTTACCATGCTGAATCCTACGGGGTCGATCCGGATACCTTCCTCATCGAGCCCGAGATCATCCGCCAGCGGGCCCTGGAGACCCATCCGGCCCTGATTATCGGCGGTTGGAGCGCCTATCCGCGTATTGAGGACTTTGCAGCCATGAAGGAGATCGCCGAGGAGGTCGGAGCCAAGTTCTGGGTGGATATGGCCCACTTTGCCGGCATGGTTGCGGCCGGTCTGCATCCCAGCCCGGTGCCCTATGCCGATGTGGTCTCCTCCACGGCCCACAAGACCCTGGGCGGACCCCGTTCCGGGTTCATTCTGGCCCGTCAGGAGTATGCCAAGAAGCTCAACTCCTCGGTCTTTCCCGGCAACCAGGGCGGCCCGCTCATGCATGTGATCGCCGCTAAGGCTGTGGCTTTCAAGCTGGCCGGCACGCCTGAATTCAAGGAGCGGATGGAGCGCACACTGGAGGGAGCCCGGATTCTGGCTGAGCGGCTGATGGCCAAGGATGTGGCCGACAACGGCATCACCGTGCTCACAGGTGGGACAGATGTCCACCTGGTCATGGTGGATCTGCGCAACAGCGAGATGGACGGCCGTCAGGGGGAGGACCTGCTGGCCAAGATCGGCATCACCGTCAATCGCAATACGGTGCCCTTTGATCCGCGCCCGGCCTCTGTGGCCTCTGGTCTGCGAATCGGAACCTCGGCGCTGGCTACTCGCGGTTTCGGCCTGGCCCAGTACGAGGAGGTGGCCGACGTGATCGGCACTGCACTGGCTCAGGGCCCCCAGGCGGATCTGGATGCTCTCAAGACCCGGGTGGACCGGCTGGTCGAGGCCTTCCCGCTTTATCCTGAGCTGGACCAGACCCACTGACAGGCGGTTGGGGGTGGCAGGTGAACAATGCCCTCCGTCTTCCTGTCATTATTGCCCTCAGTGAGGATTACAATCGGTACAGAATATGGGTCTGGTGGACCCGCGAGGGCGAAAGGATCTGACGAACATGAGTGAAAGCGGGAACTCCCATCGTCAGGATGTGCTCGATCGGGTCTGCGCCATGGCCGATGTGGCGGCTGCTGCACAGGCAGGTCTGGCAGGCATGACTGGCCAGGCCAGGAATGCACTCTTGCTGGCCTTGGCTGATGCGCTGATCGATCAGGCCGATCAGATTGCCGCAGTCAATGAGCAGGACTGCGCCCAGGCTTTTGAAGAAGGAATGAGTGCCGGTCTGATTGACCGTCTGCGCTTGGACAAGGTTCGTATCGCGGATGCCGCCCGGGGCGTGCGCATGGTGGCCGGGCTGCCTGATCCCCTGGGCGAGGTGGTTCGCGGCCATGACATGCCCAACGGCATGCGGCTCAATCAGGTGCGGGTTCCCTTGGGCGTGGTGGCCATGATTTATGAGGCTCGGCCCAATGTCACCATCGATGTGGTGGCCCTCTGCCTCAAGTCCGGCAATGCGGCCCTCCTGCGAGGGGGCCACGCAGCCGAGCGGACCAATCGCGCCTTAGTGGAGCTGATAGGCGGGGTGCTTCGTGAGCAAGGGTTGGATCCAGCTCTGGTGGCTTCCGTGGACCGATACGGTCGCGAAGGGGCCCAAGCTCTGATGAAGGCACGCGGCCATATCGATCTGCTGGTGCCCAGGGGTGGCCGAGGGCTGATCCGCAGCGTAATTGAGCAGGCCACTGTGCCCACCATCGAGACTGGGGCTGGCAATGTCCATATTTACGTGGACCGCTCGGTGGACATGGATCAGGCCATTCCCATCATCGTCAACGCCAAGACCCAGCGGGTGGGCGTCTGTAACGCTGCCGAAAAACTGATCGTCCACCGGGATGCGGCCGCTGAATTCCTGCCACGTGTGGCCCAAGCGCTGACCCAGGCCCAGGTCGAGTTGCACCTAGACGCGGTCTCCATGGACATCCTGGCCGGGCATGATCTGCCTGAAGAACTGCTGGTTTGTGCAGAAGCGGAAGACTGGGACCGTGAGTATCTGGACTTGAAGATGGGGGTGCGCGTGGTGGACTCCATGGACCAGGCCATCGAGCACATCAACCGTCACTCCACCGGCCATACCGAGGCCATCCTGGCCCGGGACTACGAGGCCGTGGAGGAGTTCTCCCGCCGGGTGGATTCGGCCGTGATCATGGTCAATGCCTCAACGCGATTCACTGATGGCGGCATGTTCGGCATGGGCGCTGAGCTGGGTATCTCCACCCAGAAGCTTCATGCTCGCGGACCCATGGGTCTGCAGGAGCTGACCACCACCAAATGGATCGGCTACGGCAGGGGGCAGGTGAGGCCGTGAACGAGAAGATTGAAGAGCTTTTCCAGCGCGAGCACGACAATCCGCGCATCTGGCTGAGGGTGGCTTCAGAGCGGCTGAGCCTGTTGCGGTACGTCTTTCTGGTCCAAATCGAGGACGGCATCCCGGATGCAGACCAGCGCTCCTGCCTGGAGTACGCCGATGCGGTCCTGATTGGATGGCCTGACGAACACGCCGATGATGTGTACGACCTGGACCAGGACCAGCTTAATCAGGTCAGGCACGAGATCACCGTCATGGAGGAGCGGGTGCCGGTCTTCCGAAAACAGGAACAGGAGGGTCGCATCGCTGACCTGTCTGATTCATTGGTAGCTATCACCGGTTGTGTGGCCCAGGTCCGCCGGGCTTATCAGCCGGGCTTCCCCCTGCCCACCTACTCCGAGATTCGTCGCGTGGTCCAGGAGGAGTGGAATGCCGACATGGAGCGGATCGATCCTGACCGGGTCAACCCCAGCGCCGAGCAGATGCGTCAAGAGGTCGAGTCGGAGAACCAGGAGAACGCCTCGGAAGCCAGACGGGAGGGCGAGCAGGGGTGAACCGGATGATGTCTGAGCTGTCCAAGAAGGGAGAATCTGGGCAGGAGCCATCAGATATTGACGAGGCCTGTAGGCCTGCCTACCATAACCGTCGGCCCCGGGTGGGGATCATGGGCGGCACCTTCGACCCCATTCACAATGGCCACTTGGTGGCTGCCTCGGAGGTGGCCTGGGTCTACGACCTGGATGAGGTCATCTTTGTGCCCACCGGCCGCCCGGCCTTCAAACTGAACAAGATGGTGACCAATGCCGAGGACCGCTATCTGATGACCGTGATTGCCACGGCCTCAAACCCCAAGTTCACGGTCTCCCGGGTGGATATCGAGCGTCCTGGCATCACCTATACCGTGGACACCTTACGCGACATCAAGCGGATGCGCCCCGACAGCGACCTCTTCTTCATCACCGGGGCGGATGCCGTGGCCGAAATCATGCGCTGGAAGGATGCCAACCGGATGTGGGATCTGGCCAGGTTCGTGGCCGTCTCCCGACCAGGTTATTCCTCTAGCCTGGACGACCTCCAGGTGCCCGCCCAGCGGGTGGATACCCTGGAGATACCGGCCCTGTCCATCTCGTCCACGGACGTGCGCCGTCGTTCGGCCCGGGGCATGCCGGTCTGGTACCTGGTCCCGGACGGGGTGGTGCAGTACATCAAGAAGCATGGGCTCTACGGTTCGGCTTCCTGAGCCTCGCATACCGTCGGACTCGCCAACACGGACTGCCCTGCTGTGTCAGCGCGCGCCATTATTATGGAGGCTGTCCGCTTCAGCGAAACAACGTTTGGAGATATGGTGAGCGCGATACTCAAAGGCAGACCAGGGAAAAATCTCATACTTGTCACAGGCCGGACCCATCCCAGACTCGCGGCGGACGTGGCCGATCAACTCGGCATTGACGTCCTGGAGACGACAGCATACGATTTTGCCAACGGCGAGATGTATGTGCGTTATACGGAGTCGGTGCGTGGAGCAGATGTCTTCGTTTTGCAGACCCACTCTGACCCGGTCAACAAGTCCATCATGGAACAGCTGATCATGATTGACGCCCTCAAGAGGGCCTCGGCGCGATCCATCACGGCAGTTTGCCCGCTTCTGGGCTACTCCCGTCAGGACAAGAAGCATCTGGGTCGCGAGCCCATTTCCTGCCGGCTCATGTTCGACCTGCTCAAGGCGGCCGGCGCGGACCGGATCATGTCGGTAGATCTGCACGCCGCCCAGTCCCAGGGCTTCTTCGACGGGCCTGTGGACCATCTGATCGCCATGCCTGTGCTGGTGGATTATGTGCGTGACAGGATGGACCTGTCCAAGGTGGCCGTGGTCTCGCCTGATGCCGGCCGCATCCGGGTGGCCGAGCAGTGGGCCCAGCGCCTGGGAGGCGTGCCCCTGGCCTTCATTCATAAGACTCGTGACATCACCCAGCCCAACAAGGCAGTGGCCCACCGGGTGGTCGGCGACGTGCGTGGCCTGGACTGTGTGCTGGTGGACGACCTGATCGACACCGGCGGCACCATCGCCGAGGCCTGCAACGTGCTGGATGAGGCTGGCGCCAACTCCATTACCATCGTGGCCACCCATGGCGTCATGTCCGGTCCTGCTGTGAAACGGCTCAAGTCCTGCAAGGCCAAGGAGGTCATTCTGACCGACACGGTTCCCATTCCCCAGGAGAAGCGTTGGGATGGCCTGACCGTCCTGTCCATCGCGCCCCTGCTGGCCTCGGCCATCAAAGCGGTCTTCGAGGACGGCTCGGTGGCCCGGCTCTTCGACACCTACCCGGCCCATCATGGCCAGGGCTTCCTCTTCGCTTAAAGCCCTGGCCGCGCGGCATGGCGTGGCGTAATCGTCCGGCTGTGGCATAATGAACCTGGCGGTGCCTGAAGGGTTCCGCCTTTCCCCCATGGTGTAAAGGCAGCACACGGGTCTTTGGAACCCTTAGTCTTGGTTCGAATCCAGGTGGGGGAGCTTACGCTCGCCGATTCCGGTCGGAGACGGCCTCCTTGGGGTCGGTGACCAACCGAAAGGAACTGTCTTGGCAGTCAAGAAGATCGAAACCTGGCTCACCGACATGGACGGCGTGCTGGTGCACGAGAACACGGCCCTGCCCGGCGCTGCCGAATTCATCGACACCCTCAAGCGCAACAACCGCCAGTATTTGGTGCTGACCAACAATCCTATCTATACCCCTCGTGACCTTTCGGCCCGGCTTGGTCGTTCGGGCATCGACGTGCCTGAGGATCGGATCTGGACCTCGGCCCTGGCCACCGCCGACTTCGTATCCCGGACCATGCCGCGGGGATCGGCCTATGTGATCGGCGAGGCCGGGCTGACAACGGCCCTGCACGAGGCTGGGTTCATCCTTTCCGACATCAACCCGGACTATGTGATCCTGGGCGAGACTCGGACCTACTCCTTTGAGTCCATCACCACAGCCATCCGCTTGATTCTGGGCGGCGCCCGCTTCATCTGCACCAACCCGGACGCCACCGGCCCCAGCGAGAACGGCGTCTTGCCGGCAGCCGGCGCTGTGGCGGCCCTGGTGACCAAGGCCACCAATCGGGAACCATACTTTGTGGGCAAGCCCAATCCCATCATGTTCCGCACTGCCCTGAACAGGGTGGGCGGCCACTCCGAGACAACGGCCATGATCGGCGACCGGATGGACACCGACGTGGTTGCCGGAGTCGAGGCCGGCCTGAACACCTTTTTGGTGCTGACCGGCATCACCACACGACCCGAGGTGGAAACCTTCCCCTACCGCCCTGACCAGGTGGTGGACTCCATTAAGGACCTGATCGACATCGCTGAGAGCGGGGTGGTGGAGTTTTGAGCGGCGGGCAGACGCTGACCGCTGGCATCATTCTGGCCGCGGGCGAGGGCACTCGCATGCGCTCCGCCCACCCCAAGGTCCTGCATACCTTGGCTGGCAAGACCTTCCTGCAGAGGGTCATGACTTCGGTGACTGCCCTGAATCCAGGTTTGACGGCCGTGGTGGTTCATCATCAGGCCGACCTGGTGGCGCAGGCCGCACGGTCCTACGATCCCCAGGTGCGCATCGTACGTCAGGACAGCCGACCGGGCACGGGACGTGCGGTCCAGTGCGCCGTAGACCAGCTGGATGGGGAGCTCCGGCACGACGGCCAGGTGCTGATCGTCGCCTCAGACATGCCCCTGCTTGATGCGGACACACTGCACAGCCTGCTCGACAACCATGTCAGCTCCGGCGACGGGGCTACGGTGCTGACGGTCAACCTGGATGACCCCACTGGATACGGCCGCATCATCCGTGACCAGGATGGACGGGTCTTGCGCATCGTCGAACAGCGGGACGCCACCGGTACAGAGCTGGCCGTCACGGAGGTCAACACCTCCGTTTACGTCTTCGAGGCGGACCTGCTGCGACAGGCGGTCCGCGGCCTGGATGACAGCAACGCCCAGGGGGAGTTCTATCTGACCGATGCCCTAGAGACGGCACGCCGCCTAGGCAGGGTCGGGGCTTTCGCTGCGCCTGATCCGCTCAAGGTCGAAGGCGTCAACGACAGGATCCAGTTGGCTGATCTGGCCAAGGCTCACAACCTGCGGGTCTGCCAAGAGTTCATGCGCCAGGGGGTGACCATCCTGGATCCGTCCACCACCTGGATCGAGGACGATGTGGTTATCCAGCAGGATGCCGTCATCATGCCCGGCTGCTTCCTGCAGGGTCATACCGAGGTCGCCTCGGATGCGGTCATCGGGCCCTATACCACCCTGATTGACGCCATTGTCGAGCCGCAGGCCAAGGTGGAACGTTCCCGTGTGCAGGAAACCCGGATCGGAGCTCGGGCGAATATTGGTCCATGGACCTATCTGCGGGCTGGCAACGTCCTTGCTGAGGACACTAAGGCCGGGGCTTTCGTGGAGATGAAGAAGGCCACCATCGACCACGGGACCAAGGTGCCTCACCTTTCCTATGTGGGGGATGCTCATATAGGTCACGACAGCAACCTAGGAGGCGGATCCATCACGGCCAACTACGACGGCGTGCACAAGAACCGCACTGAGATCGGGTCGGAAGTGCATGTGGGCGCGGGAAACCTCTTCGTAGCACCTGTCCAGGTGGGCGACGGAGTCACCACCGGAGCAGGATCGGTCATCCGCCATCCGGTTGAGGACGGGGCCATGGTCTATTCCACCAATGACCAGCATCAGGTTCCGGAATGGAAGCCCGCTTGGGAGCGGTAACCATGACAGCATCTGTTTCACAAGAAGGAAAGGCGTGACAAGTGCCAGCATTGCAGGAATCCATTGACGCGGTCCGGGTGGCCGCTCGGGCTGCCAATGATGTCAAGGCCATGGACATCATGGCCTTCGACGTCTCCCAGCCCATCGCCATCACCGACATCTTCATGGTGGCCACCGGCAGCAACGAACGTCAGGTCCTGGCCATCGCCGAGGAGGTGGAGAAGCAGCTCCACCTGCAGAAGAACCTGGATCCGCGCTCGCGGGAGGGCGTCCAGGAGGCCCAGTGGGTTCTGTTGGACTACGGTGACTTCGTCATCCACATCATGCACAAACAGGCCCGGGCTTACTACGACCTGGAACGGCTCTGGAAGGACTGTCCCCAGGTGGACCTACAGCTGGAGCACCCCCTCACCCTTGCTGATGATGACCCGGACGGCCAGCTGGCCTCCAAGGCGGATGATCTGAACGCGGATGATCTGCGCAGCCGTTTCGCTGATCCTGAGGAAAGCCATGACTGATTCGGCTACCGCCGTTGAGGATGGACGGCATGTACGCTCCATGACCGTGGTTCGCCATGGGCAGACCTCATACAATGCAGGGCATCGGATGCAGGGTCAAATCGACATCCCCCTCAACAGCGTTGGCCGCTGGCAGGCGGAGAGGACAGCCGAGGAGCTTCGCGCTGAATACGTGGACGGCGCACCCCAAGACCGTCAACTGCTGGTGGTCTCCTCTGACCTGGGTCGGGCTGCCGCAACCGCTCATGCCTTTGCCGACCCTTTGGGCCAGACGGTCCATTTTGATCCCGGGCTGCGTGAACGCGGTTTCGGGGAATGGGAGGGAGCCAGTGCCGAGGAGGTTCGTCAACGCTGGCCAGAGGATTACGAATCCTGGTCCCGAGGTGCTGGGGGAGAGTTGCTCCACGGTGCCGAGACCAAGGCCCAGGTGGGCAAACGAGGCTTGGAAACCCTGAACCGATGGATCCACCGGGCTGGTCCGGACACCGATCTCATGGTCTTCTCCCATGGGTCCTTTATTGCCGAGGCCCTTCAGGCCCTATTGGGTATGGCCAGCGCATATCCTGAATACCTGGGCCTGGTCACCATGCGCAACGCCCACTGGGCCCGATTGATGCCGCGAGACCTGCCAGACGGCGGTCTGCGCTGGTCAATGATCGATTACAATCGCGGTCCGGCCATCGCCATGCGTGGGGACTGGGACAATCCCCGGGGGCTGGTCCAGACCGACTGAGGTTCCTGGGCGGTCGGCCGACCATCACAGTATCGCCATGACCACCAGCTACCATAAGAGCGCAGCAACCAGCCGTTGGATCAAAAGAGGTCGGAGTGAAGCAGTTCTTTCATGACATTTCCTGGGCGCAGATCATTGCCGGTGCTCTTGCCGCCATGACCTCCTTTTGGCTGGCCGCCAAGATCGGCGTGGCGGGATCCATTATCGGCGTAGCCATAGGTTCCATCGTCTCTGCCGTGGCCTCGCAGATCTACAAGAATGTTTTGGAAGCCTCTGGCCAGAAGTTGCAGGAGTCCGTGGTCGGCGGTGCTGACCAGGGCGATGACGACTCGAAAGCTGATTCGAATGCCGATTCAGTCGCGGATGGGCAGACCACGACGTTGCCGGCCCAGGGTAAGGGTCATTCGGACAAATCCAGCGATGCTGCCGATGGATCCACCCAGGTCATGCCCCCTGTCGGTGACGAAAAGTCGTCAGCCAAGACAGGCAGAACCATCTCATCCAGCAATGGTCCACGGACCCATGCGGCCTCCATTACGACAAACAGCAAGAAGAAGCTGGATCAGCGCCGCCGCAACGTCATCATCGTCTCCGTGGTCAGCGCCTTGGTGGCCGTACTGCTGTCCGCCCTAGCCATCAATGCCCTGACCAAGGGCGAAGGCACCGACAAGGTGGTTCGCAACGTGGTCAGCCCACCGACCAGCCAGGAGGTAAGCCCCAGCCAGGAGGAGACTCCCTCCAAGCCCGCGCGGCGCACCGAGGAGCCTGAGTATCAGGCGACCACGGGTGCCCCCCAGAATCAGCACCCTGGGACGAATCAGAATCAAGGCAGCGAAGAGGGATCCGGGCAGGGTCAGCAGCAGGGAGGGAACCCCACGGGCTCGCCTTCGCCGTCTGCCGATGCGACCGGCTCCACCCCCAGCCCCTCAAGCACGGCTCCTACGCCACTGTCGTCACCGACGGGCACGACCAGTCCATCTCCCTATAACTGACTTGTCGGTCGGCGCGGCACACCCATCCCGCCATATAATGTGACCAGTGTCACTTTCTGACGGGCAAGGTGCTCGTCACTAAGGACCAGGTCCCTAAGGCGGGATCAGCAATGAGAAAGGTGTGTATATGCGCAAGGTTCTGTGCTCTCCAGGCTCCTATGTCCAGCAGGAGGGCGCCATGGGAAAGCTGGCTGGGGAATACGCGGCTCTGGGCACCAAGGGCGCCCATCTGATCGTCGATCCGGTCATTGACGGGCTCTACCACGATGACATTGTTACCTCCTTTGAGCACGATGGGATCCCCTATGAACTCATGAAATTCGGCGGCGAGTGCTCCATGGAGGAGATCGACCGCCATCGTGCCCATTTGGGCGGCAGCGACGCGGTGATCGGCATCGGCGGCGGCAAGACCTTGGACACCGCCAAGGCCGTGGCCCACTTTGCCCACCTGCCGGTCATGATTGTGCCCACAGCTGCCTCCTCGGATGCCCCCTGCTCCAGACTGTCCGTGCTATACACGCCTGAGGGTGTCTTTGACCGTTACCTGCCCCTGCCTGCCAACCCCAACGTGGTCCTTATGGATACCGATATCATCGCTAAGGCTCCGGTGCGCTTCCTGGTATCAGGACTGGGCGATGCTTTTGCCACCTACTATGAGGCAGCAGCCTGCGTGCAGTCGAACGCCGTGACCATGACCGGAGGCCACGCCACCATGGCCGCCTTCGCACTGGCCCGCCTCTGCCGTGACACCCTGTTGGAGGATGGGGTCAAGGCCGTAGCCGCTGCCAAGGCCGGTGTGCGCACAGCCGCCCTGGAGAAGATCATCGAAGCCAACACCTTGCTGAGTGGACTAGGCTTCGAAAGCTCCGGCCTGGCTGCTGCCCATGCCATCCATGACGGGATGACCGTCCTGGATGGCACCCACTCCATGCTGCATGGTGAAAAGGTGGCCTTCGGCACCTTGGCCCAGCTGGTTCTTGAGGATCGTCCCCTGGAGGAGACACGCAGGGTCTACGACTTCTTCCGCAGCGTGGGCCTGCCCACCTCCCTGGAGCAGATCGGCATCGGACAGGCCAGCGATGAGGATCTGCTCAAGGTTGGCGAACATGCCTGCGGTCCTGACGAGACCATGGGTAACATGCCCTTTGAAGTGACCCCCACCGATGTGGCTCACGCCCTGCGTGCAGCCGATCAGCTGGGCAAACAGTTCTGAGTCCTCTTTCTCAGCCCTCCCTCTGAAGGGCCAAGCGGCAGCCAGCATGAAGTCGGTGGCCGCTTGGCCCTTGCCTGGTTTTATGGTGGTCACCCTTGCAGACGGGCAGGAGCCTTTCGTATGGCTTTTTCATCCGGACAGGTAGCTGGACCTGGCTGTGCAGCGGAAAGCGCTCCTGCGCAGAGGGCGCCCGAATGGGCATCGCCGGCACCATTGGTGTCTCTGGCGTGGACCCTGAGGGGTGGGAATGTACTGGCTCAGCCCTGCATCCCTGGTCTGGCAGTAACAGGCACCAAGGGCACCGGCCCTGAGAACCACCGGATTATGCAGTTCCAGCGAGAGTGAACGGCAGATGCATTACAGTCCGGTTTCATCACGAACGTCGGGTTGGCACCCCAGACGTCCCGCCAGAATTGGTCCATCGCATTCATTCAGCGACCAGATCGGATGCAGTCCGTTGACCGTTTGCAGCACATCCAGCTCAATATCGGCCACCATGGGTCCCACATCGAAGAGAACCGGAAATGCTTCGCCCTGGCGTATACGTGCGAATCCGACCAGGTTCCGGGTGTTGTCCTTGCGGCAGAATGAATACCCGCTTAGGCAGATGACATCGCCGGAAACCGGGTTCATGCTTTCGCAGGTGCCCTCCGGTACTCGGGCCTGTTGGCTATTCCTACCGGGGCGACTCGCATGGCGGCCCCGTTAGCAGTGCCGGTCCTTCCCGTGGTCATGGTGTCTGCCCCGCGGCGAACCTGTTCCAGGGCCAGTTTCATCGAGGGCCCGAGCAAGTCGAGCGATCCGCGCGACTTCATGTCGTCCTCCCAGGTCAGAAGGCGCTTGACGAACTCTTTGGGCTCGATGTGTCTTGCCCTCGATGATCAGTTCCGCCACAATCAGTGCCTGCTCGCTGTCATCGGTCGCGGATCCCGCTGGCATACCGGGAGCTACATGTCCAGCGTCCCCCAAGGACGACCCAGTGAGTGCGCCCAGAGCGCCCTTTTCAGTTCTGGCCATTGTTGCGCAAGCCTCCGGGGTCGTTGCCATAAGTCCATCAATCTGTCTGCAGATAGATTGCGAAATTATTCATCAGGATCATTGTAGGTCCTTGGAACATTGTCGACGCGACAGATGGAGCAGGCACGGCTGGCAACGAAGAGGGGAATCTGAGCGAGTTCCACCCTATGAAGAGGAAGATAAAAACAATGCAGACAAGTTAGGATCAAGTACTTGATCAAGGTATGGGTTCAATAAAGTATGGACGGCTAATGGCTGAGATTGTCCGTTGATACCGTAACTGAGTTTGGCTCTGTATCTTAGTCCAGGCTCTCGCGGTTGCAGAGGTGTTTGATATAAAAAAGAATCCCGAGATGACCTCGGGATTCTATCTGTGGAGCTAGGGGGATTCGAACCCTAAAATAGGCAAAACCGGAGAATCAAGCGGGAGTAAGTATGGGACGGTGAGACCTACTCCTGATTGACTTTCGTTGGCTTTTTTCGTATGCCATCTTGGACAGTTGGAATAGTTAAATTAGGCAGGTTGCGCTCAAAGTGCGCTCAAAATTGCCGGTGTTTCGTCCTGTCGTACTTGCGTCGCATCCGCTCGTAGTCCTCTGTGCTCCCCCATACCCTGATCGCCGAGATGTCCTGCCTGACTTCATTCTTGGCCGCCTCGATTCGCGAGCGTTCCTCCGGTGTGAGAGTGGGGTCTTGGAGCTTGTCGAGTAGCGCGTCCTTATGGCGTTCCATGGTGGCCTTGATCTGCAGGTGGCGTGCGATGACCGTGTCCTGGTCTGCAGGGTTGTAGCCGCGGGGGCGCATGCTTACGTCCTGGGTGTCATCGTAATGGGTCATGGGTGTGGGGCACGCCTTCGTTGCCCTATGCCGGGACGCGGACGTGTTCGACTGTGACATCATGGCCTCCGGGGCCTGGACCAGATCCTGCATATTCGAATACTACGATTTTGCCTCGTCCGTGTGCTTCCTCTACCATATGTGCCCCGGCCCATGCTGGGATGATTCTACAGGGTTTCTTAGCCAGATGATAACCCACACCGCGGAAAGCAGAAAAGCGCCCCCGTTCTCCGTTCTGCCGGAGGCGGGGGCGCTTGTACGTGGTGGGGTTTACTTGCCGGCAATCCGCCGGACGCTGGCCCCGGAGTCGACCTCGGGGACTCCGGCGATGGAAGTGAGTAGGCTGATGACGGAGGCGAGGGCCGCGGTGCCGGCCACCATGGGCCAGTCCACTGCGCCGATTGTGGCTGCGCTGACGGGGATGGCGGCCATGGCGGCCTGTGCTCCGGTCTTGGCAGCGCGCACCAGGGCCGCCTTCACCCAATCCTTCAGAGACGAGCCCGCTGGCGGCTCGGGCGGGTTGGCGGCCGCGTGCTGCGGTAGCGTATTTTGATCTGTCATTGTTGTCTCCTAGTAATTGATGGTCTGTCCTGGGTAAATCAGGTCGGGGTTGGCGATGCCGTTGGCCGACGCCAATGCTTGGACGGAAGTGCCCAGGGATTGGGCGATGCCCGAAAGGGTGTCGCCAGATTGCACGGTGTACGAGTGTCCGCTGTCCTGGGCTGCGCCACCTCCGAGCGACAGCACCTGGCCGGGGTAGATGAGGTCGGGGTTGGCGATGCCGTTGGCCGATGCGATGGCCTGGACCGAAGTGCCGTAGCGGAACGCGATGGAGCTCAGGTTGTCACCAGGCTGCACCGTGTAGGAGCCAGCTGGTGCAGCGGCCGCCGGGGCCGCGGAATCGATGCGCAGCACCTGGCCCGGGTAAATCCTGTTGGCGTCGGCGATTCTGTTGATTTCTACCAAATGCTGCCAGGAAGTGCCGTACGCCGAGGCGATGCCCGAAAGAGTGTCGCCGGATTGCACGGTGTAGGTGTCGCCACCAGAAACATTGGTGTCAGGCGCTACTGGAACGGTGATGTTGGGCGCTGGCTGCTGGGAGCCATCGAAGGCCGCATACGCCAGCCAGTCCTCGCGGGAGCCATAGAACTTGTTGAGATCCAGCGGTCCGTTGTACCCGCTTAGCCGGCCGTTGGAGGAGTACTGGCGGATGGTGCACCCGTACGCGTTCTCGTTCCACGGGGCGTCCTGGTAGCCGGTGCCATCCATTGATGCGTACTGGGCGACCCACAGGCCGCAATCGTGGCTCTGGCCGACCTGGGCGATTTGGCCGTACACGGACGCTGACGCGTAGATGAGCGGCTTGATGCCGGTCAGACGGATGATTTCCGCCACGACCGCGTCCAGATAGCCCACATTGCCCCAAGCGTTATTGGAGCCCGACTCCCAATCGACCGCCAGAACGGCCTTGTGCAGCCATCCACGGACCTGGTCAACGAAGAACTTGGCCTCGGCCTGAGCGCCGGAGCCGCGGACGTACATGTATACGCCAGCGAGCTTGCCGCAGTCCAAAGCCTGGTCGACGGCGCGGGCGCAGTCCGGGTTGACGTACCCAGTGCCCTCGGTCGCTTTGGCGATGATGAATTCAGCTGGCACCGAGCTCACATCGATGCCAGACTGCCAGCTGGAGATATCTATGCCATTAAGAGCCATGACCGGCCCCTCTCCGCCCGTTTCCGGGCATGAAAAAAGCCGCCCCACGATGGGACGGCCATGGTTGTGGTTCGCGCCTGGCTAGCTGGCCAGGACGAGAATGAACAGCATGATGGGCAGCAGGTCGCGCAGGAGCGAGGCCAGCAGAAGGCTGAGGCCTAGGGTGGCGAGTCCTGCCGCCGCGATGCAGGCGAGGATGGCGAGGAATGCGGATGGTTTCATGGCTGTCTCTTCTGGTGGTGTTGGGCGAGGTACGATTCGGCTTCCTGCATGACCCAGCAGGAGGCGTGGAGGGCTTCGAGCTTGCTGAGCTCGTAGCGCACTTTGGCGCTTTGGTCGCCGGGCTGCTCCATGAGGCCGATTAGCGTGTTTTTTATAGTGTCCTTGCGGATCTCCCGCAGCTGGTCTTGGACGCGGTCGACTTGGGCGCGCAGCTCTTGGATCTCGTGCCAGTGCTTGCCCATAGCGGATCCGTAGGGCAATTGATCGGGGTCGATCCGTGAGTACAGCCATGTGGCCAGGTGGCGCGCGCTTGTCGGCCAGAGGTTAACAACCAGCCCCACCAGGGCGAGGAACACGCCGTCGGAGATCAGGCCGCCGGTCAAGTGCTCAAGCATGTTTCCTCCTACCGTGCCTGCCGGCCTGACCCGGTCGGCTGGCTGGGCTCACACGGTGACCAGTGGATGGTAGACGATTTGGGCGTTGTAGTTCTTGTGGTCGCCGGACGCGCCGAAGATGTCGCCGATGCGGCTGAAGTCGCGTCCGTCGAACTTGCCTTGCCATACAAGGTTGTCGTCTGTCAGGCCCACGAACGTGGTCCACACGCCCAGCGTGGCCGCATGCTCGATCCGGCAGATCAGGTTGGCACCCTGCGCTTGCGGACGATTCGCGCGGATGCGCGCATGCAAGACGCCGTGGGACAGCACAGCCGTTCCTCCGAACTGCTCCACGTTGGATCCGCCGGCGGTCAGGGCCAGCTCGCGATCGCGCCAGACCGTGTCCCCTCCGTGCAGTATTGCCGACGCCATCAGCTGGCCGAATATGCCGGACAGCTCGTCGCCGGGATGGATGTCCATATATCCCGGATCAGCGATCCCCCAGGACCATGCCCCCCGAACGGCCTGGACGGCTGGGACCAAAACCGCGGCCTCCATGGCCTTGGCATACACGTGGCGCAGATCGTTGCTGGGCCACGACGCATCCCACATAGCCGGCACGAACACCACATGTGCGCCAGGGAACAGATCCACCGCATGCTGCAACGTGGATCGGACGGCCTCCTGATAGCCGGCTTGGGAGGCGACGCTCCCGTCGTTGCGCCCTCCACCGATCAAAACGACCGAAACGCGTCCCAGATCGGCTGCGAGAGCGGAAGCCGCGTGGTCCAGCTGTACTTTGAAGCGGTCTCCTGTTCCACCGAGCATGCCTGATCCCGCGACCGCATAATTGCGGCATTCGAGGCCCAGCGCGTCAGCGCACCGGCGCGCCATGCTGCTCATGGCGGGATTCGAGGTGCGGAAGCCGGCCATGTACGAGTCCCCTACGGACACCAGGATCGAACGGCGCGCGAGAAGATCGCCATACCAGGAATCCAATGCGGTCCGTGTTTTCGAAGCGTCATCGCCGATGAGCTTCGCGGTTGCTGTGTCGGAACGCTCTCCAGCCTGCTGGGCGTATGCTCTGGCTTGCTTCTCGCTCGTTCTCGCGGCCTCGCTGGCCCGTTCAGCCTCATCGCGCGCCTGCCTGGCCTGGGGCGTGATATCGCCCACCGGGCCCGGGATCGCCACCGTCTTCCTATCAACAATCTGGTCGACCATCAAAACCTCCATACGATAGATAACCGGGAACACCACAACAAACAACAGAACCAACATGAGCCAGGACAACAACGCAGAGCCCGCAGCCGGGATGATCCGGAAGTGAAAGCGGAGGCGGCCACCGATGGGAGCCACCACGCTTCTGAATGGTTTGCAGCGAGAAAGACCGTGACGCCTATCAGCGTCATCATCGGCAGGACTGGGGGCATGGTGCTAATCAAGTAACGCCCAGCGGCCCCAGCCCAGGACCTCCACGACGCCGGACCTGCTAGCGGTGATCCTCCAAGAGCCGGTGCGCCGACCGCTCCACACGACCTCCGTGAAAGCTTCAGGCGGCACATAGGCGACGGCCAGCCCATCAGGGCCGTGCGCGTCGCATGAGCGTGAATACCACACTCCGCCATCCGGGGCCAGCAGCTCGAACAAGCACTGCCAATCCACCAAGTCCACCGGCGCGAAACCCTCGCCCTGGTCGCGCTCCCACCTCACACCTATCCGGTTCGTCACCCCACGAAGCAGCAGGATATCCTGCCGGCCCACACGCTCGGCCAAAACCCCTTCAGCCATCATGGCCTCCTTTCACGCTATGCTGACAACCGTCACGCTCATGTGCACGTCCCCGACTGGTGATGGCGATTCCACTGTCGATTTGCCGCGCAGCTCCACTCGCTGGTTGCTGGTGATCATCGTGGCCCCGGTGCCGCCAAAACTGTCTCCTATGCCTGTGGAGCCTGGGAAACTCGTTATTCGGGAGCCGCCCACCAAACACTCCAACAGGGGTATGCCATCCCCGTCTTTGACTGCGCTGACCGAAATAAGCACCAGTGCGCGCCCCTTCTGATATGACGTGTCACGTGCCGCTGACAGGGATATGAGCGACATCCAGTCTGCCCCCAGTTGCCCACCAAGGGATGAGCCGGACACCACAGTTACTGTGGGAGTAGCCCGTCGGATCTGCTCCTGTTGCAAAGCTAGCTGCTTGGTCAGTTTGGCAAGTTTGATGGTCACTTGACCGATTTCTGTGGCCGTCGGTCGGTTCGCCTCGTTCTTTTCGCGTTCCTTCCTGCGGTCGCGGCGGTCGCATGAGAGGAATCCGTCGAGGCCACCTGGTTGGTATCTGCCCATGCCATTCACCTTTCAGCCCGCGGTCGTGCTTGCAGGTCGAGCCAGTCGCTATCGGAGGAGCCCTTCACATCAGTGATCTTCAAAGCGAGCCTACGGTCGCCCAGGAAGTCGTCCTCTACGCGGAGGTCAGCCCAATCGCCCACGTGCACGTCATATTCCTCGCCCACTGACAGTCCGATGGTCTCGGACATGCCGGCCCCGTACCAAGCCTGCGCCGCGGCGCAGTGTTTCAGGGTTGCTAGTTCGGAGACCGTGGTGTGCTCGCTGTTCTTGGCCTGCAGGACAGGCCAGCCGTGTTCGGTCAGATCGTCGCGTGCGGCGCGAGCCATGACGGTCTTGTCGGCGTTCTTGCCGCCCACGGCCCACACGTCCGAGCACATGCCGGACCCATCCTCCTGGTAGCCAGTCAGACGCACTCGCTGGCCGGGCACCGATGCGGTCCACCGCCAATGATGGTCGGCCAGCTCAGGGGCAGATTCGAAGGCGAAGGTCAGGCGGCCTGATGAGTCCACTTGGGGGTTGAAGCGTATCTCATCGCCGTCAAGCAGGTCAGCAAGATCGGAGATACGATCAGCGACGGTAGCCAGGTCCCATCCGTAGTAGGTGCGTGTGTGGTCGCCGCCCTGCCGGTCGGGCAGACTAATCGGCAGGCCGCCCCATGTCATTGACTCTCTGAGGAGCCCTACAGCGATGTCGCGGTAGGACCCGTCGAAAGTGAGCGCCCAGTGCCCGGCCGGATGGTCCTCGTCCACGAGCACGTCGCCGTCGTGGAAGGCCGTGTCCAGCGCGTGGTCGAGGACCAGCCGCTTACCCAGCAGCGTCCATCCGCCTCCTGCGCTGATGGACAACGTGCGGGTAGCGGGGTCCCACTTGCGTGAGGTGATTACGCCGGCGTGCTTGACTTCGGCGGGTGTGCGCTGCACCGCCAGGATTGTCCTCCAGGGGCGCAGCAGCTCGTACGGGTCGAGGCGGCGGAGAGCGGCGCTGGCCGAGCCCATGGCCACCTCGGCCTGCATCTGTCCGGGCTCCGAGATTGAGTCCGACCAGCTGCAGGACGTATACGGGAGCCGCCCTAGGTGCTTGCCCGTGCGGGCCGAGTAGGCGTGGAGCGTCAGAGGTGCGTCTGCCATCTGCTCACCTCCAAGCCGGCCGAAGGGACACGCCTACTTGGCCGCCATTCTGTGCTTGCACGCTGATGTCGCTGATGCCTGGCGGAATGCGGAAGGCGTCGTCGTATTCGATTACCCCCTGCGAGGGAACCATGTCCGTGAAGTCCAGATCCAGGCGGCCCCCGTCGCCGCGCCAGCGGACCGTGTGGCCGTCCAGAGTGAGCGTAAGGGTTTGTGCGCCTTCGGCGCGCACGGACGGCCAGGTGGGGGCGTTGCCGGCGTTCTCCACCCGTGCGAGCGCATGGGTAGCTTCGAACCATATGCGGGGGCCATATTTGAGGGGGTCCGGGCAGTAGATGATGAGGCTGAAGGTCATGGAGCGCAAACTCGCCAACATGCTTTGGGCCGGGTCGTCGGCCAGCCAGCCGCTCATCTCCCTTCGGCCGGAAGCGTCATCGACCACAAGAGTGAGCGGGCGGCAGGCCATCGCGTTGATCCGGTCCACCAGCACGGATAGGGCGAGCGTGGATTGCGTGGACGTGACGCAACGGATTGTGACCGTGCGCGACTCCGCGGTCAGCCTGACCGGCCAGTACGACCCATCCTGCTGCGGTATGGCTTGTCCGGTCTCACGAGGCTTGGTCGCGCCGTACAGGCCATCAACCCCGTCCTTCCTGATCCATGCGTCTCCCATCCGGTCGAGCCTGTCGTCGGTCAGAGTCAATGTGTCATGGTCGCTGACGAGCTGGATCCTCATCGCTCACCCCATCTGTTTACGGCTGATTCGGCCCTGGTGTCGAACATGGCAAACAGCACGTTCGGATCGGATCCACGCGCGTCAATCGCCACATTCACGCTGGCACCGGCCGTTTGGCCTTGGGCAGGGCGCTGGAAGCCAGTCAGTGAGGCATTCGACGCGGGTAGGCCGAAGGAGCTGCCGTCGAGGGTGAGGCCGTCGGTGAGCCGGCGCATGCTGCGGGCGACGGTGGGTTCGCTGTCGGTGATGCCCAGGGCCATGCCCCGGCCGACCATGACGCCTACCTGGTCGCGGAAAACGCGCGAAGGCGAGTGGATGCCGAGTTTATCCTTGACCCAGTTGAGCGCGTTGCCGGCGGCATTGGCGGCTGCTTGTGCTAGCTGGCTAGCGGCTCCAGCGAGTCCTTCGGCAATTCCTTTGATGATGTTCATGCCGACTTCCCCCCAATTTACTTTGCCGAAACCGTCTTTAATGCCGCTGATGATTTTTGGCAGGGCCGCTAGCAGTTTGGGGATTGCCTGGAGCAGGCCGCTGGCCAGAGCAATGATTATTTGGATGCCTGCCTCAATGATTTGAGGTAAGTTCTGGGCCAACGTATTGACGATATTGGCGATAATCACTGGTATTTGGGCTGCCAGCTGCGGTAGGGCGTTAACAAGTCCGCCAATCAGGGAAAGAAGCAACTGCGTTCCCATTTGAATGATCTGGGGCAGGTTCTGGGTCAACGTCGTGATGATTGCAGTGAGGATGATGGGTATCTGGGCCGTTAATTGGGGCAGTGCGGCCACCAGTCCCTGGATCAGGCCGAGCAGGATATCCATGCCGCCGGTCAATATGAGGGGTAGCATCGAGGTCAGAGCCGTGAGGAACGTAGTGATGAGCATGGGTATCTGCGCGGCCAGCTGGGGCAGTGCGGCCACCAGTCCTTGGATGATTCCGCTCAGCAACTGCATGCCTGCCGACATGATCAGCGGTAGTTGCTGCACCAGGGCAGTGATGAGCGTCATCACCATGTTCAGAGCGACCGGGACGATCTGCGGCAGGTTCTGGGCCAGCCCCTGCACCAAGGAGGCTATGATTTGCGCGGCACCTGCTATGAGCGAGGGGGCGGCGGCGGTGATGCCGTCCATCAGGCTGACTATCACCTGGGTTCCCGATGCCATGATCCCCGGCAGGGCAGCTAACACCTTCGCGGTGATCTCGCCGATCATCGCCGGGGCCTTCCCTGCGATGTCGTTGATCATGGCGGCCAATCCGCCATCCATGCCCTGGCTGAGCAGGCCGATTCCGGCGACCAGGGCCGAGGCGAGCGCGCCGATGCCGAAAAACTTCAGGAAGTTGCCTGGGGCGAAGAATCCGCGGACCAGGCTGCCGACCTTGCCAAGGCCTGCCTGCAGCGGGCCTCCTATGATGTCGCCGAGCCCGCCGAACAGATTGCTCATGTTCGAAGCCAAGGGGGCGAACGCCCCTTTGATGCCGGCTCCTATGCGTGTGAAGGCTGAGCCGATTTTGCTGTCCCCGAGCTTGTCGAAAGCCGACGAGAGGCCCTGGCTCATACGGGTGGAGAAGACCTGGAAGTGCATGTCCGCCACGCTGGTCAGCCTGCCGAAGCCTGCTCCTAGTGAGGAGCCCAGTCCCGCGATCTTCCCGCCGATGTTGGTGTCGGCCAGCTTGGAGCCCATGTTCCTGAAAGGGGTGGTCAGGCCGTCCACGCCTTTGCCTATGCGGTTCAAGGCATTGGCGAACGGGTCGCCGTCGACGGCCATCGCCTCACGCAGATCCTTGTTGAAGTAGCCCTTGAACTGCTGCAGGCCGCCCATGGCACCCTGTAGATTGTCCGGCAGGCCCTTCACTTTGTACAGCAGGTCGCTGATGCCTTTGTCTCCGGCATGACCGATCCTGTCGAAGGCTTCGCTGACGTTCTTGACGTTGCCGCCAACCCCGGCCAGCACGCCGAACCCGGCCGCCAGCGATGCAATTTTGCCGGCCAGGTCGCCGATGGATTCCTTACCGTTGTTGAGGTTGTCGGTGAACGCAGACAGCCAGTCGCCGGCCTGTTTGACAGCCGGCGCGAGCTTGTCCCCGAACATGTCGGCGAATGGTTTGAGCTGTTTGGCGACAGCGTCGATGGCCGGGTTGAGCTTGTTTAGCAGGTCGCGGGCCGCGTTCAGGACCGGAGTGCCGAACTCTTCACCGAGCCGGCCCATGGCCGCACGCATGTTGTCGAACGCTCCCTGGAAGGTGCTTCCGGCGGCGAGCGCTGCGCCTCCAAGGCCTTCCTCCATGGCGTCGGCGAAGGTCTGGAAGTCGATCTTGCCGGAGGAGACCATGTCGGAGATCTGTGAGCTTGTCTTTCCCAGGTGCTTACCGAGGAGTTGGAGGACGGGGATGCCGGAGGACATGAGCTGGAGCATGTCGTCGCCTTGGAGTTTGCCGCGGGCGGCGACGGAGCCGAAGATGGTGCCGATGTCGGTGAGGCTGCGACCGGAGATCTGGGCGGTGTCGGCCACGGTCTTGAGCACGCGGGTCATCTGGCTGCCGGATTTGATGCCTGATGCGCTCAGGCTGGCGGCGACAGTGGCGGCGTCGCCCAGGCCGAAGGCGGTGCCTTTGACGGAGTTGAGCGCGTCGGTCATAATTTCGGTCACGTCGCCGGCGGAGTGGCCTAGGCCTTTGAGTTTGGCTTGCGCGTTTTCGATGGCCAGCGCCCGGCCGAAGCCTCCCTTAGCTGCAAGGCCGGCTATGCCGCCGGTGATGGTGCCGATGACCCCGAGCCCGGTCTTGCCGATCTTGTTGAAGGCATCCCCCATCTTGCCGACAAGGCTTGTTGAACCACGGGTGGATGCTTTGTCGATGCTATTGCCGAGGTCGCCTTCGATTTTTCGTCCCGAAGCCGCGTCCGGAGGGCTCGACCTGGACGTATACGGTTCCCACGTCCTGTGCCATCGGTTGCTCCTACTTTGTTCTTAGGTCGGTCCCGATGGCGGTCGGGTCAGTCGGATATGTGGAAGGTGTCCTGAAGACGCTTGCGTCGGGCGAGCCTTTCCGCGTGTTGCTGGCTGGTTTCCTGGCGGGACGGCGCGAAGAGGTTGTTCCTGGCGTCGGTCCAAGGGCGATAGCCTTTGTGTTTGAGTCTGCCTTCAAGCTCCATCTGGTCCCATAAGGCAATCTCGGCACCCGTGGGGATGTAGGACCATCCTGCGAGTGCGGCATAGCTGCTGCTGGTGTGGTTCCGCAGTATTTCTCGTGTAAATCTCCAGGCAGTGCCGAAGCCGATATTGGGGCTGGGTTTGCTCATTGCCGGGGCTTTCAGCCAGGCGCGCAGGCTTACTGGTCGCCAGGTCGTGCGGTAGCGCTGCTGCCAGTCCGCGTCTAATGCTCCTCGGTGCTGTCCGTGGAGGATGAGGAGGTAAGCGCTTTTGGGTCGATGCCGGATTCCGTTGCCCAGGCTTTTACAATTCCGGTCAGCCACCCCATGGCGTTGTCGGACCTGCGTAGCTTGTTCCAGAGGGTGGGGTGAATCTGTTCGAAGTAAGCCAGGAAAACCGCCATGGCTTGGTACTGCTCTTCCTCCGAGAGGACGACCTTGCTTTTGATAATGAAGATCATCTGGATGATTTCCAAGGGCAGCCCGGCCTTGCTGTTCAGGTTGGGCAGGTCGAACTTCAGTCCCAAGGCCTCCAGATGGACCTGGGGGTATTCCTGCTCGTCCTCATCGATTTGGGGTTCAACTACGGCGTAGGTGGTCTTATCGCTCATGGCGGTCTCCTGGATGTTGATTGTTGTTGTGGTGGGGCGGTCCGTTCTGGGTTAGGGTTCCCACCCCCGCGAGACCGCCATCCAGCGGGGGAGGGAAGTATGCGTGTCCTGGGATGTCAGGCCTTTTTCGCGGCCGCCTTCGGCGTGGTGGCGGGCGATGCTTCGTCGGAGAGCAGTCCGTAAGCGTGGAACTGGTAGCCGTCGGAGGCTTTCGCCATCTGCAGGGTGACCGTGAACTTGATGGTGTCGGTGTTAGTCAGGGTCAGGTCGTCGCGGTCGCTGACCTTGGCCTTGCCGCCACACACGATGATGGGGTTGGCGTACTGGTCGAGGGCCGCCAGCACGAAGCCGTAGCGCTGGTTGGTGGTGGCGTCCCTGATATGGAAAGCGCCGTGCTCGTCGGCGGCCACGCCGAAGTAGGCCTCGGCCATGTCGCGTTTGCATTCGATGCCGGGGATCTGCAGGGTCCAGTATCCGGGCTCGGTCTCGGAGACCACGATGTCGCCGTTGTGGGCTTTGATGTCGGTGGTGTCGCCCGGCTCGGGGTGCAGGGTCGCGCCGTCTTCGGAGTTGTAGCCGACGGGCTTTTTGCCCTCGGGCGGCTGCCATGCCGTGTCTGCAGGCATGGTGAACTCCTCGCCGTCCTTGAACAGGAAGAGCGCGTAGTCCTTGATGAGCTTGACGAGGTCGGCGTTGTTGCCGCTGGTGATGTAGGAGGTGTCTGGCTTGGTCATTGCCGTATGTGCCTTTCGGGTTGGACTGTTGTAGAGGTGAAGGCATGTGGCGGCATGCGGTTTGTCGGGTTATGTGGTCGATACCTGCAGAAGCAGAATCGCGTAGGCGAAGATGAGCGGCCCGTCCGCCTGCCGCATGGGGCCCGAGGAGGGTGCTGCGGACACGATGGGGAAGGGCAGGCCGCCGGCTGTGATGGCGTGGATGATGTCAGCGGCAAGGTCCTGTGCCTTGGCGAAGTCGCCGGTGCCGTCCTCCCGGCGGGCGATGACGCTCAGGCGCAGGCGCACGTACTGGCTGACGGGTGTGGCCATGCCCTGCGGCTCCCCGGCTAGAACGCACTCCAGAAGCGGATTGCCCTTGTCGCGCAGGCTGCCGAAGTGTACGCCGGGGAAGCAGGCTCGCAGAAAGGGCAGGAGCGTGGCCTCAATCCTGGGGGTACGGGCTGGCGGCGTCATACGCGCACCCGCCCGAGCGCCTGCGTCAAGGCACCGTTCTTGGTCTCGTTGGGCCCGTCGGTGATTAGGGTGACGCCGTTGCGGGTCCTGCCCTCGCTCTGGTCCCTGACCCTGATGCGTCCATGAGGATCGTGGCCAACGGCCCGCTCGCAGGCTTCGTGCACCACCTGCTGGATCCGTTGGCTTTTCAAGACCTCGTTGCTGAACGCCTGCCGGTTGAATACGAACTTGCACCGCTTTGCCATGTTCAGCCTTCCTTAAGCGACACGTTGATGACCTCGCCGATATGGCGGCCGGCGGTGTCATGCCAGATGGCCACAGTGCCCTCAATCCGGGCCATGCGCCCCCTGACCCTGACCACATCGCTCTCCCGGATGCCGGTGGGCTCGGGGGAGCGGATGTAGAGCGTGCAGTTGTATTCGACCGCCAGCGAGTCGGTGTCGGCGGCGGCGTCCTTCTGGAGGGGTGCCACCAGCGCCGGCATGCTTTTCCAAAGGTGCAGGCCGGACTGGATGGTGTTTCCGTCTGCGTCGGTGTCTGCAAGCCCCCGGTAAACCTCAATCGTCTCCAACCGGGTCTCCCATCTGAATGACGAAGGCCCTGCGCGCGGCACCTACGCCGAGCGACCTTTTCTCACTGTCGAGCAGGTAGAGGTCGCCCAGCGGGTTGCTAAACGTGTAACCGCTGGTGAACGGGCCGGTGGTCTCGTTCGCCTGGCTGGTGCCTGCTGGCAGACCGGTTTCGTCGGCCGACAGCGCCCGTTGGACCATGGCGCAGCAGATGTCGGCGCAGATGCCTGGCTCCTGCAGCTCGTAGTCGGCCCACCGGGGGCAGGTGGCCCGGATCTTGCGCGAGGCCCGGGCTAGCAGGACGCCGGCCTTGCTGCGCTGGTCCCCGGTCAGCTTGTGCCAGCCGGATTCCAACTCCTCAACGGATGTGAAGGCGTTGTCCTGCGGGGTTTCGTCTCGTCCGCCCATGGTTCCTCCTAGAGTTCGTCCACCCGTTGCTCGCCGGTGTCTAGGTTGCGCGTGATGCGTACCCGGACCTTGTCGGGGCGGGTGGCTTCGAAGGTCTCGTAACGGCCGGCGGGCTCGTTCTTCGCGGAAGAGGCGGGGGCTGCAGGCGGCTCCTTCTCTTTGTCGGGTTCCTCGACGGGGGTTTCCTGCACGGGCTCGGTCTGCGCATCTTCGGGCTCGTTCGCGGTGACGGCCTGGGTCGGCTCCGATTCAGTCTGTTTCTTGGCCGCTGCGCCGGCGGTCTTCCTGCTAGCCATTGATGACACCCTTCAGTCGTGCAGCTGCCTTGCCGCCGAAAACGGCAAGCCCGACGAAGAACTCGATGCGGGTGCGGTAGGCGGGCTTGTCCTGCAGCTGGCCCAGATCCTGCACGTTGACGCCCCCGTTGGTCAAGCCGGTGACCGCCTGGTCGCCTTCCGAGGAGCCGTACCGCACCGCGTAGATGCTGGAGGTGGCTGTCGCTGTGCCCTGGGTCTCAGACTGTGCGAGGATCTGGGTGCCGTCCGGGTTGGTGCCGGCCTCCAGGATGGGGATGCCGTTCCACTGGATGGCCCGCTTGCCGGCGATGTCTTCCTCCAGGACGGCATCCAGGCTTACGTGCCGTAGCGCGGATCCGATCTTGCGCACGACCGCGGAGTTGGCGTAGATTGCGCCGTTCTGGGCGTTGATGCCTGGCACGGCTGCCAGAAGGTCATCCAGATGGTCCAGGAAGGCGTGGATCTCCGCTGTGGTGGAGCCCACGATTGGAGCGCCGTTGACGCCGGCTTCCAGGACTTGGCTGCCGACCAGGCGTTTGCGTAGCCCGTCGAAGGCCTTGGGATCCACGGCGGTGTCACCGTTGAAGAAGGTGTCTTGGAATTTGTAGGACAGGGCCTTGGTTTTCAGAACGGTCTGCTCGGCCCGCTGGTCGTTGAGGTTGCTGCGGGTCTTCTGGATGAAGGTGTCCACGTCCGCGTCGCCGCCCAGGATATGCAGGGACTCGGTCTTCTGGTTGACGGTGCCGGTGGACTCGGTGTATCCCTCGTTCACGTTGCGGAACTCGACTCCCGGCAGGCTTGCTTCCGCATCGTAGGAGAAGGCGTTGCCCTCGATCGGCATGAAGGGGATTCGGTCCAGGATGGGGCTGGACTGCACAAAGGTCTCCAGCACGCCCTTGGTGAGCATGTCCTGCGAGAGCTTCGCGGATTCGGCTAGTGTGACGGCCATGGTTGATGGCTCCTTTCAGATGGTGTTCATTGGTCCGCATAGGCGGCGGCCAGCAGCTGGGCGGGGCTCATACGGCCCCAGTCGCCGCCAGCGGTCGGCGGGTTGGCAGGCGGCAGCTTGGGCTTGGTGCCCTGCTGCTTCTCGGTGATCTCTCCGATGGCCTCCTGGAGCTTCTGCGCGTTCGCCTTGAGCGCGTCCCCCTCGCCGGCCAGCAGGGCCACGACCTCCCGGCTCAGCCCGGTGTCATCGGCGATTGAGCCGAGCAGCAGCTCGCGTTCATGGGCCGCCTTGAGCTCGTCGCGTTCCTTGGCCGCCTGCTCGGCCTGTTCGCGCAACTTATCAATCTCGCTCTTTTTCGCCTCTTCGATCTCGTCAAGCTTGGCCGCTTTCGACTTGATTTCGTCGTAGTCGGCGTACCTGGCCTCGATCTCGGCGGCGCGCTTGGCGAGCGCTCGGCTGAATTCCTTGGACTCGTCTGACCGGCCGGCCTTGGGGTCGGCGGGTTTCGGGGCCGAGGGTTTCGGCTCGGTCGCGGGTGTGCCTCCGGATGCTGGATTGGGGTCGGGGTTGGTGACGCAGCGGATACGGCGGGGCACGGGATGGTTGTGCATGGGGTTTCTCCTTGGATTGGTCGGACGCACGGTTAGCGACGCGGCGTGCGGGGTCCGCGAAAGATGGTGCTGTGAGAGGATCTGGTGGCGGGTGCAGGATTCGAACCTGCGTAGCCTGAGGCGGCCGAGTTACAGTCGGCTCCCGTTGTCCTCTTGGGTAACCCGCCGGGGTGTGGTAGCTTGGATAGTGCCAGGAGGCCCTCCGGGGTAGTGAAATAACCTACGGAAACCAGGGGATTGTCTCCTGGCTCTACTTTTTCAGTGTGACCTCCTTCAGGCCGTTGTTGCTGAGAATCCATAGTCTCTTGATGGGTGTTTGCGTGCGCTGGTTATAGAGCGCAAGCTGGTTGATGAGCTTGTCTGGCACTTCGGTGTCGCCTAGGTCGATGATGAAGGAGTCCTTGGTGACGCCTTTTCTGGCTGCCTTGCTGGCGGCTTCGGAGATGCGTTTGGCGATGTGCGAGTATTTGGCGGTTTGCATGGACTTCAGCTCGTAGTCGCCGTCCTGCTCGTTCCAGTGGAAGTCGTTGGTGGGCAAGAACTTTCGTCTGTCCTTGGGGATCCATCGGTAGTGGTTGCCGAGTTTGGCGAAGCGTTCGAGGAATACGATTTCGTGCATCTCCAGCACGTCCTTTGATGTGGGGATGCCGAGTTTTCGCTGGCGGGCGTCCCAGACGCTTTGGGGATGCGGTTTTTCGTTTTGCAGGGAGAGGATGCGCCGTTCGTCCTTCCAGGCGGTACGTGTCCTATCCGTGGCGACCCCATCCTTGAGCTGCTCGGGGTACATGGTGCGCATGCGTGCCAGGCGTTCGCGGTAGTCGCCGCTGCCTGTGGAGTCCCACATGCGGCGGTACCGGTCTGGGTTGAAGCCGGCGAGGTGCTGCTTGCCCCAGCTGGGCACTATGCGGCAGTCGCAGTGAGGGTGGTAGGAGTTTCCTAGACCGGCTGACTCCTCGCTGAGGTAGGCGAAGCCGCGGGAGGCGAGCATGAGGCAGAAGGCGCAGGTGGTGGGGCCGGCCGGCACTCTAGCCCATCTGGGTTTGGTTGGGTCCAGTCTCATGTTGCGTTGCAGTGTCAGGCGTTCCGATGCTGCGATCATTTCGGCGATGAACTGCTGTGCGTCATCCAGGTTCGACAGGTCGGGCCACAGGTCCTCGATGCGTTTGCGGGCCCGTGACTGGCGTTCGGCGACCTCCTGGTAGGTAAGCCCGGCGAAGTCCGAATCGTTGAATCCGCCCTGGACCTGCCATAGGGTGCGGTCGGGGTCGATGAGGGCAGTGTGGTCGAACGTGGGGAAGTCGGCATCTCCGTATTCGGCCCATAGGGTGCGCAGGGTGTCATAGTAGTCGTTGGCCATCTGGCTGGCGTCTCTGGCGTACTGGGCTATCAGGTCTTTCGCGTCCATGGGGTCGCGTGAGAGGACCACCTCCAGTTCGTCGGCCGCCGTCTCGCGGAGGGCATCGAGATTTCTGCGGTGGTCCTTGTGGGCCTGGTCAAGCAGCCGTTGGAGCTCCCGCATGCGGTCCGGGCTTGGATGCAGGTCGTTGAGACTCATCATCCACCTCCGGTCCATGCAGCATGGTCGCTTTCAGCTGGTCGATGCGTTCCTGAGTTCTTGCGCGCTGCTGCTCGCCGCGCAGGGTGCGGCGCTGGCGGTCGGACAGGTCGAGCATGTCGTAGGTCACGTCGCTGTCGGCCGGAAGGATGCCGGCCTGCACGAGTTTCACGGCGGCGTCTGCTGCCGCGGCCCGGCTCGGTGTGGCGGGGTTGCGCCACTGGCAGGAGATCGCCTGGGCGGTTCCGTCGGGGCCGGCCAGGTTCTGGGCCCTTGCGATGATGCGCTGCCAGGCGGGGCCGAACCAGGACTGGCATTGCTCGGCAGTCAGGCACAGCTCCTTCTGGGCCTTATCGATTGCCTCGGCGGAGGAGGGGTTGTCGGTGAGCACGCCCATCGCGTCTGGCGGCAGGCTGGTGGCGGAGGCGAACATTGTGGCTGTCTGACGCAGCTGCGCGCTGTGAGGCTCGAAGCTGTACTGCGGGAACTGACCGACGGTGGGCTGCTCCCCGTCGACATCGCTGGGGATGGCCAGCACCTGGTCCAGCATGATCTTCCAGTTGGGAATCCTGCCCCCATCCTCATCGGTGAACATGTCCTCGCTGACTCCGATAAAGTAACGGGGCGGGACGGAATACAGCTCGGCCTGCATCTCGGAACGCAGAAAGGTGCGCACGGCGCTGTCGGTCAGGCTCATGACGGTGCGGCTGATGCGGCTGCGGCCGAAGGGGCGTTTGGCGTCGGGCTTGTAGGCCAGCAGTTCGCAGGGCAGGCGCTGGCCGGCGTGGTCTGTGCGCGAGTACACCTGCCAGACAGGGCCGGACTGCACGATGCCGACGGTGTGCTCGGTGTCCATCAGGTACATGCCTTGCAGGAGTTTGCCGTCGTCGGACACGTCGAGCAGGAGGGCCGCAGCCAGGCCGTGCAGGCGCTTGTCCCACACGCCGGTGGCCACGTCCGCGGTGAACTCCTGGATGATGGCTTCGGGCTCGCCGATGGAGGTGTCGCCCTGTAGGGCAGCCAGGAAGCTGCATGAGTGCACGAGCGCGTCGGTATGCGCGGACTGGGCGGTCTGCAGCAGGCCGTTGGCGTCCATCAGGTCGGACACCTGCCTTGACAGCTCGGAGCCGTCCTGGGTGGTGACCCCATCCAGGACCACACGGTTGGCGAGCGCTTCGACGGCTTTCTCGGGCCAGCCCACGACGATGTCGATGTCTTTGGCGATGGGCGGCAGGCTGTAGCCTATGTCCTTGAGTTCGTTGCGCCCGTCGTAGTATTTGGTGCGGATCAGGTTGCGGGCGCGTTTTTCAAGCAGGCGGCGCAGGAGCCTGCGGTAGAGGGTCTGCTCAGTGTTGGTCAGGCCGCTGATGGTCTGAGGCGGGATGATCATCGTATGAGCCTCTGCTTTCGGTTGGGGTCGCGTTTGGTGACCGCTGTTCCATAGAGGGCGAGCGTCACCGCGATCAGGGGGCTGATGTCGATGTCGGAGCCGAGCTTGTTCCAGCCGACTGCTCCTGAGCCGCCGATGTTGCGGGTGGTGGCGTTGGCCACGGCGATGTCGAGGGCGGGCTGTTTGCCGTCGGCCAGGTGGGTGAGTTTGCCGTCCCTGAGCATGTCCAGCATCCTTCCGCAGGCGCGTCCCATGTCTGGGGCGCTGGTGGTGATGACCTTGACGTGCCGGGCTTTCAGGTCGGGCAGGAGGGCCATGGCGGGCGACTGGCCGTCGATGACGACGGCAGCGGTGTGCGGCCACCGGTCGGCAATCCAGTCGACGGCCCAGGCGCTGCCCTTGGACCGGGTGGATTCGAAGGCCTTGAGCTCGATGTGGGCGCTGCCGTCTGCGTGCTTGACGCAGCCGCCTATGGCCAGGCTCGAGCGGTCTGGGGGCATGTCGATGGCGTAGCCGACCTGGCCAGCGGTGTCCGGCTCGTCGGTGGCCGCCATCCGCCATTGCGCCGGGTCGATGGCGCTGCTGGCGGCGACGGTGTCCCAGATGCCGAGTCCCTCGCGCCGGAAGCTGTCAGGGCTGAGTTGTTTCTGCAGGCGCAGGATCGAGCTGGCCGGCGTGCGCTTGGGGTAGGAGGGGTTGGCCATGGCCCATTGCTTGCGGTCGTCGGGGTCTGCGTCGGGGTCGGCGCTGAATTCTAGGTAGAGCATGTCATCGGTGCCGGCTAGTGCCTCCTGGCGGCGGATGGTGAATGCTTCGCTGGGGTCGCCGGGCTTGGGTGGGGTGCCCATCATGATCAGCAGGCCGTTGTCGGCGGTGTTCATGGCGGGGACCATGTCGCTCATAGCGGTCTCGGTCAGGATCTGTGCCTCGTCCAGGATGACGATGCCCACGCCCTTGAACCCGCGGCCGAACCCGCGTTCCCTGGCCCCGAACAGGATGCGAGAGCCGTTGGCGAAAGCGACTTCCTGCTGCCCGTTGGCGCTGCGGATGCGGGCGATGCGCCGGCGTGCGCCTTTGCGTCGGGCCATGGAGCGCATGTCGCCGAACGTCTCGTCCGAGGTGCGCGAGCGGTGGGCGGTCCACAGGACCAGGAGTCCGGGGTGCAGGATGCACAGCATGAACACCATGGATCCGATCAGGAATGTCTTGCCCACCTGCCGGCACAGGCTCATGACCACACCGCCAATGCCTGCTGCGTACCTTCCGTCGGCTCGCTTGGCCAGGATGAGCATGCCCAGCGCGTCCTGCCAGTAGTCGAACTCGATGCCCAGGAGGGCCTGCGCTAATTGCCTGACTCTGGGCCATTCCGAGGAGACGATGCCAGAGGGGATGAGCAGGTGGCGGGCGGCCTCAGATAGCTTCGGCGCTGAACGGGACATCCTGCGCCTCGCTTTCCTGGTCGTCCAGAGCGGCGACCGGGTCGTCGTCCTCCCGGTAGTCCTGCAGCTCTTTGGAAGCCGCGAGCAGCTGCCTGGAGATGGCGGGCAGGTCACGGCTGGAAGTCTTGTCGGATTCAATAGCTTTCCTCAGCCGGCGCACGGTCAGGCGCAGCATGTCCTCGTAGGAGGGCAGCGGGTCGACCATCTCCTCGAAGTCTTCCTGGGTAAGCCGCTCGGGATCCTTGCGCCGGCGGCGCATGATCTTGGCCTGGCCGGCGGGCTGACGGGGAGAGGAGGCCGGGCGGGTGCGTTCGCGGCTGGCCTTTTTGCGGCAGGCCGGCGAGCAGTACTTCTGGTCCTTGCGGGAGGGGATGAAAGCCTTGCCGCATTGCGGGCATTTGCGGATTTCGGCGGACAGGGCCTCGTGCGACGTTTTAACGCGGCTCATGCCCTTTGCCTCCTCGCCAGTCGGCAGTATGGCTCCCGGTATGCGACGCTTCGGTGCCCTGCGACGTTTTTCATTTTCCTTGGTATCGCCCGGGGAGAGATCAGCACTGCACCCGAGGCTGCCGTCCAGGCCACCCAGGGGGTCCTCCCCCCAGGGTCACCAGTCGCCGCTGGTCTCCAGCGGTAACGATGTCGACCTGATGTCCTCGGCACGGCCGGTCTGTTGAAGCTGTCTGATGCGCTCCCGTGCCCATTCCACGGTGTGGTTGGATCTGATGCGGTTGCACCAGCGATGGGCCAGGAAGCAGTTGGAGAAGTCGGTGGCCGACCCGCCACGACTGACCGGTACCAGCTCGTCGACCTCGGGACTGCCTGGCAGGCCCGCCGGCAGGGTCTTGTCGACCGGCTGCCCGCACAGGTGGCAGGTGTCGTAGGCCGCCTTGACCCTGGCCGTCACCTGGTCACGCCGCCACCCGTTGGACCGACGGTTATTGCGACTGCCCATTGTCAGGTGTCTGGCTGATGGTGCTCCATGACCCCTGAGGATAGGCCGCGATGGTCTTGAAGAGTGGCCCCCAGATCGTGAGGGTGCCGGTCTTACGGTCTATCCTGTACCCTTTTGCCCGGGGCAGTGGAGTAGTGGGTTGATTGGGATGGTTGACGATGAACATGGCTTACTCCTTTGTCTAAGCTCGGTCGTGTCTGATGAGTTCGTTACAGTTACGGTTCTCGTTGAGAAGGAAACTGAACGGGTCGGCTTGCTTCAAGGTAACCTTGGGCAATCTGGAGCAGCTGGGCCAGGTCCTGTTTGTCCTTCCAGGCCCATGCTCTTGTTGAAGATAATTTGGTTGCACGACCTCCCGCGTGCCATCTTCCGGTCGAAGCACAGCTCGACGAAAAGTTCGTTGCTGAAGAAGATTGTTTGGCGGGGGTGCGTCTGCTGAGACGGCTAGTGCAGGCTCTGTGTTCTTGTTGAGTGTGACGAAGGCACGGTATTGGCCCCGGCTGCAGATAATCACATACACGTCACCTACCGAGGGACGGTTGGGCTGGACTCTCTGCAAAAGTGTATGAATTGGTGACGCGATGAGATGCATGTGCATGGATAAACACAGAAGAAGTCAGCGAATGATGGCGAATAAGTATAGATGAAGTTGCCGTAGCTGTCAGCTTCATCCAACAGATACTATTCGGTTTCCTCTTTTGTAGGAATTTCCTATTAAATATCTTTGTCGTTTTGTCCGTTCAAGAATGAATCAACATCATTGAGCTGTACATATGCTGAGTAGAGAGATGGCAGTGCAATAAGAAGACTCATGGCGACATGGGTGCTAATTCCAATTGCGATGACATTTCCTATTGCTTCAATTATGGGATTGTTTAACAGATTTAACGCTTTGGTGAGTATTACAACGATTGAAGCTATGATTGAACTGTATGCACCTGCCAGCAAGTGTGCTGATGCCGTGTCGAGCAGCCAACGTTTACGGGCATGGTCATAAGCTCCCTGAGATTGCTTGCTTACAGAATTTCTCCAACTTGCCAACAGGCTGAATGCGGTTATCAAAGCGGCCGAGAGAATAGCAAGTGAAGCCAGAAGAGAATCGTCGATAGAGAGCAGATTCTGCTGTTGCATATCTGATTTATCCGAGGAAATAATAAATGCATAAACACAGGAACTTATAAATGCCACTACAGGAGGTAGCACATATATAAGGATAAAGCTGAACGTAACATGGCGTCTTTTTTCTGGCGAATCATGGTTGTCGAATCGGTAGGTTGCTCTCCATTGTGCTCGGTAGATGCCAAAAGGCGCGAGCTCCGACATTCTTATGTCACCTTTCAGACGATAGTTGGAATTGCCACTCCATCAGCCTGGCCGATTTGCTGTAAATGGGTATCAGCTTCAGCCCATAACTGGCCAATTGTTGCTTGATCACCTAAAGGGTAGACAAATAACTGAGCTATGGCAAGAGCTGAAACTGTTGTCTGTTTATCGTTCTCGGTAAACGTCACCGAGCCATCATCCCAATTGACATTAGCCGCCCCCTGCCATCGGGGGAACACGGCAGCTATATCGTTTATTGCCTGTGGGTGTGCGGTATTGCGGACAGCAGCAGCAGCCAACGTTCGAAGAATCCTCAATCCGCGCCTTTGAGCTTGTATGGAGGGATTCGAATATTGCATAACTACTTTTTCCTGGTGAGCTATCCCTGTTGCTCCGGGGTCCCTTTTCACAAGGGTAAAAGCCGTCACTTCAGCGTTGCCGACAGCATTGTTAAACCGTTGGGCATCAGCTTCAGGAACTGGGATAAAACGGTACCAATCAGAAGCTCTCACTATGTCGTTTCCGCTAAGGCGGTGAGCTGCCAGCTTTAGATAAAACGAAATATAGGCAAATAAGAGAGAGCAGGCCTCTGTTTTTGCTCTTACCTGTGCAGCCACATAACAACAATTGAGTCCTTGCGGGAATGCTATGCGCAGTAAAAGCCGTCTTACAGTGGCATCGTTATGAATATTTGCAAGATTGCCATTCCGTACCAGAAAGTCGAGATCACCATACTTTCCTTTATAAATTCCCACTTCAACGACTTCGGGCGAGATTGGACGAATGGTTTTGATAAGAAAGCAGGGATCGCCAGGTTGAGCTGTGTGGTTCGTATTAAATGAGTTTGCGTCTAATCTCATTTTGGGATATGTGTTAAGAATGTGACCTTTGAGGTTGTTCATAGTGTCTATAACAACTCGTTGAAATGATCGATCGCCAAGAGCTATGCCATCCGCTAAAGGTTCACGAGCATTATTTTTGTGCACTTGCACTTTAAATAACCGAAAAGCAACATTTGCCATAATCGATGTCCTTATCGTAATCTTCCAACACGATAAGCTTAACTCAATTCTGACGTAATATGCTCCACAGAGCCATAATGACGAAGGTTATCAATAATGTACAGATGATGGCCCCCGTTATGGAATGTCGTAATCACTTAATTATTGGTGAAGTTGGCCATAACTTTGCTGGAATTCCCGACACTATTAATTTGCTCGTCCACACTCTATTTTGTCAAATAACGTCCACAGTTATCTCGTGAAGGCTCGCCAGATATCCCAAAGCAGGTATACGGGGTAGCCGTCTTGTTCTTTGACCGGTTTTATTATGCCTCTGCGTTTCCATTCGCTGATGGTCTTCCGTCTGACAAAAATGCCGCATCTTTTGAGGAGCTGGCTGAGTCCGGCTGCTGTTCCTTGGGTGCCGCAGGAGGCCAGGCGCAGGATGCGGGCCTGCTGGACTTCACGTACCTTGAGGGTCCGGCCGCAGGAGGGGCACACGGTCCAGCCGGATTCCAGGTCGTCCTGGGCGCACCAAAGCTCGGACCCGCACTGCTGACAGTAGCCTATCAGCGTATGGTCCTCGGGCGGCTCGAACTGTCGGCCCATGCGCTGGACGAGCGTCGCGGCCATCCGCTTGATGATGGGCGCGTCAGGCCGGGCGAGCAGGCGGTCCACTCGATTGGTCGCGGCGGCCAGCAGGCCCTCGGTCGGCACGTGCCGCTGGCGCACGCCCGCGGCCCGCCCCAGGCTCCACGCGAAGTGTTCGATGTCCTCCAAGAGGTTCCATGCGCCTTCGTTCAAGGGAATGGGTGCAGTGGTGCGCAGGCCCGCATGGGAGCTGTGGGCTGTCACGGACGCCTTCTTCGCCGCCAGTAGCCGTAGGTCGGGTAGGTAGATGCGTAAGGTGCGCAGGTCCTGGTCGAGATGCCGGTGGTCGTGGTCCTGGCTGTCCGTCTGGTTCATGCGCGCTCCTTCTCTGTCGTTCGTTCCTGGTCGACGACGGTCTGCCTCTTCGCCGTCGGTTGGCTTAGCAGCTTGGCGGTCTGCTCGACTGTGTATCTTGCCTGGGCCCAGGTGAGGATCCTCTCGCGTAGCACGTTGCTGGTCATGCTTCCTCCTTGGGGTTGTAGGGGTTGCCGCTCTGCCGTCTGGTGAACCAATCCAGGTACCCGTCCTGGTGTCCCTGACGCCATGCCTCAGCCTGGAGGGCCGACACTCGTTCGTGTTGCTCCGGCGGCTCTTCGGGGGAGGGGGTGTGGTCGAGGATCCATTGGGCCAGCCTGCGGGCCGTGGGTACGTCGACCATGGCATACATGTCGAATTGGTCGCCGGACATGCTCAGGCGCAGGCTGTCTGCAGCCAGGGTGACATCCACATCCGGTTGTCCGCTCTGCTCGGACCAGGACTCGTGCGAGATACAGGCGTAATCGCCTTCGCTGCCTCTGCCGCTGCTCCAGGTGACGCCCGTCTTCCGGTCAGTCCTGTTGCCCTCGGGTGTCGTCGTGCTCATGCTGTCTCCTCCTGCTTCTGCTTGTCCGGGTGTTTCACACCTATCAGACGGGCGTAGCGTTCGAAATCGAGCTCGCCCTCCTCATTCACCACTGATTTGTCGACGAGTCCTGACTCGCTTTGCTCATACATTGGCGCATCGGAGAAGCCGCGGCCGTCCGCCAGCCGCCCCAGCGCAGCCATTTGTGCTTCGGGGTCGGCGTGCAGGCCGTCGTCCAGCAAGATTCTCATCGCTTTCCATCCTTGACGTGTTCGAGGATGAATTGGGCGAGGGGCAGGGCCGGCCTGTTTCAGTTCATCGTTCATTGCTGGTCGATTCCTTCCAGGCTGCTACGCAGGTCGGCGAGCATGACCACTTCGCGTGATTTGAGGGGTTTGGAGAGCATGGTCTCGATGGCCAGGCCCGCGTCCAGGGTCCGCTGGGCCAGACCGGCGGTGTCGTAGACCACTTCAGTGATCGGGTCGATGTCGCCCCAGCGTTGCAGGTGCTCCTGCTTGGTCTTGGAGTCCATGGCCCTGCGCACCAGGGCCAGGTAGGAGGCAGAGGCCTTGAGGATGCCCTGCGCCTTGGGCAGCAGCTCCACCAGCATCTCCGGGGTGGCCTCGTCCGGGACCAGCGCGTCCACGCCCTTGTTCCTCCTCGTCTCACTCATGATTGACTCCTTCCGTGTCCGTCGGTATCTGTACCGGTGTCCATCCGCCTTGGTCGTCCAGGAGCACCCAGCCATGCTGGCGGGTCAGGACAGGCACCATCTCGGGATGGTCCTGCCAGGCGTGCACCAGCCAGCCCTTCTCGTATGCCTCGGCCGTAGCACTCCCGTGCACGTCGCCATGGCAGCCGCTGTCCCCGGACCCGCACAACAGAATCAGGTTGGACGCCTCATGCAGGCCGGGCCACCGGTGCGAACGCATCCTGCGATGGTGCCGGTTCATCCAGGTGGAGCCCAAGGGCTTGCCGCAACGCACGCACCGCCAGTTGTCGCGCCGGTCCACCAGGCGTTTGACCTGTTCGCTGGGTTGGTTGCTCAAGCCTGCTCCTCCCACATCTTCCACAACCACACATGGGAACAGCGCTGGCTCATAACCGGCCCCCATTCCACAGGTCATCCGGCGGATAGTGGCCTCCCTGCGGCATCTCCGCCTCGGAATCACGGCTGGGCTTGTCAAACGGGTGCTCAGTCTGAAAACCATGGACCTCGCTTCCACTCAAAGCCTCCGCCAGCGGCGAGCGCCCACCGCCAGCGGCTTTCAGGCCGTCCAGCATCATCTGGTACTCTGCGATGTCCCGGTCCAGGCAATGAGACGTGCGGTGATCGGTGGCGGGTATGCGCTCGCGGATGCGGTGTGCGAGCGCCGGGCGGATGGTATTGAGGAGGATGCGCAGGCTGGATACGTCCATGTGTTGGTGGCTTGTGTTTTCGAGCAGGCCTGGCATGGTTTGGTCCAGCCATTTGGTGTCGAAGTGGACGCTTGACCCTGCCGGATGCAGGATGGCTTGTTTGGTTTGGCGGCGGAGCCAGGCTGCGAACATGCGTTGGGCTGAGGCTTGCTTGAGTCCGGTTCGGCTTTCTTCCAGCAGCCTGTTGTCCCTGTGCGTGCGCTGTGCCCATGCCGACGGCCCGTCTGTGTGGATGCGTCGGGGGGCGATGACTGTGTGCAGGCTTGTTTTCACTTGCTTGGCCTGCAGGTCCGTCACCCGCATCTCCATCTCCAGGAGCAGATCGGAGACCGGGTTCAGGCCGGTGGTTTCCACGTCGATCCATAGCAGTCGGTGTGGCAGGTTGCTTCGATGGTTGCCGCTCATGCGATCTCCTTGAGTTCGTCCGACCGGGTGGGCAGTCCCAGCTGTTCCAGGGCTTGGTCCGGGCTGGTTCCTGTGTTCAGCAGGTCGGCCAGGTGGCAGCCCAGGTCGACGTCCGGGCTTTCGCCGTCCTCGCAGCGCAGCAGGTCCAGCACGTGGGCACACTTCCAGGTGTGCTTGTGTGGCTTGGCGGGGATTGCATCGGCTGTGGCCGGCAGGCCCGGGGTGGCTGCCTGTCGCTCGTCGCGCAGGCTCTTGGCGCGCTTTGTGATCCATGAGGCGAACGCGGCATCCAGGTCCCGGTAGCCGTAATGCCGGATGCCTTTGGCTTTGATGGCGTCGCGGAACTCGGCCTCCAGGTCCGGCACGTCCACGAAAGGCAGCCCACGCTCCCGGAGCTCCACCGCCCGCTGGTAGCAGGACGGCGACGGATGCCACGCATCCACGTCGGGCCAGTGACCATCATCATCGGAGGGGGAGGGGTTCTCTTTTTCTCTCTCTTTTTGGTTTTTGGTTTTAGGTTTTAGGTTTGTATCCGTTACTTGCCTGTTATAGGGACTGTTACGTAACGCATTACCGTCGGCGTTATCCTTGCGTTGTTTTGCCCGGTGTTTGGCTTGTCGCTTGGCGTTTGACGTTTTCATCTGTTCGATTTCCTCTCGTGAGTTCTGCGATTCCAGGTAGTCATGCACGCACGCTCCGTCTTCGGTTTCGTCCCACAGGCCGAGCTCGAACATGCGTTCTTTCTGTCGTTTTTTCACTCCCAGCAGCTCAGAGATCGCGTAATCGGAGATCCGGCCGTCGGTGAGCTTGTCGCTGCAGAAACTGATTGAGATGACCCACAGGGCGAACTCCTTGGGATGCTCCTGCGCGATGCGCCGCATCTTTTCGTTCGTCCACAGGTCGTTGCGCAACTGCGCGAAGCCGACCTTCATGACCGGGCATCCTTGAAACGCACAGGCGTGGACCGGGCGGGGGTCATCATGTCGCGCTGGAGCGCCTGCCTGTCGGCATCGGCAGCCCACTGTTCATCCGCCGCAAGGCACATGCAGGCCTCGCCCCGCACGCGCCTGCCATTCATATCCTCGCCCTTAGGGCTTTCGCACCGTTTGCTCATGATTGCTCCTCTGTAGGCTCCTCCCCGTCCCGCGGGCGCGGTCCGGGTTCCTGTTCGTCGTGGTCCCTGCCGGCGGCCCAGGCGATGCCTATGGCTGCCGCCAGCAGGATGATGGCTGCTATCGTCTGCCCCATGAGCTCTCCTTGTATGGGTTGGGGAGACGCCTGGAGGTTTCCGCGGAAAGCCTCCCTTCCTCCCAGGCCTTGGCTTTGACCTGGCCGAACCAGCGGTCGAAGGCATGCCAGGCGCTCATGCCGCCGTCGCGGTCGTAGTATTCGTGGACCGCCCAGCGGATCTGGTGCTTCTCCAACGGCAGCACGCGGGGCTCAGAACTCGGGTTGGCCATCGTCGCTCCCGAACCCGCATCCGTCTCCGGCTCCCTGGAATCCCGGATCGCTGTGGGCCCGTGTCACCTGGACGGTGGACCTGAGCAGGCTGGGGCCCAGATCGTCCACGGTCATCTCGATCACGGTGCGCTCCGTCCCGTCCTTAGTGGTGTATGAGCGTTGGGAGAGCCTGCCGGTGGCGAGCACCGCGCTGCCCTTGTCAAGGCTGGCGGCGATATGCTCGGCCAGCCCCTCCCAGGCGGTGCAGCGCAGGAACACGGTCTGTCCGTCCTCCCACTGTTTCGACTGCCTGTTGTAGGCCCGGGGCGTGGAAGCGATGGTGAACCCCGCCACCCGTTTGCCTGTTCCCGTCGTACGCAGCTCGGGGGCCGCGGTCAGGTTGCCGTGCACGCTCACGGCTGCTTCGTTAATCATTCGATTCCTCTTTCCATTCGATGCCCTGGCGCATCAGGTCCAATCGACGCCACATCACCAGGTCGCTCTTTGACAAGGCCGCCCGGAAGGACGGGTACCGGCAGAAATGCACCAGCAGGCGCTCAACCGCGCTCACGCCAGCACCTCTCCAACGCCGTCGACAGGCCCGTGCCCCTGCGGGAGCGTCGGGCCCTGGACAGCCAGGCCGCTTTGGCCCGTGACTGCTGCATCAGGTAGCGCGACTCGGCGGCCATCCGCCTGCTGCGCTCGCCGGCCCACGCGCAGCCGGCCACGGCGATGGTGTCCGCCACCTCGTTCAGGAAGGCATCGACCTGATCCGTGTCGTAGCCCTCACGCAGGCGATGGGTATCGAACTCCTTGTCATGCACATCCTTGGGTGTCAGCATTCGCCGCCTCCCTCCGCGGTGCCCTGGCGCAGGGCACCGGCCTTGTACGCCCGCACCACAGCCGGGTCGTACCTGACGGCTCGGCCCAGCTTGTAGTACTCGTGCAACTCCCGGCCCTCGAACCGCCACAGGGCGAGGGTCTTGACCGGGATCCCCAGATATGCGGAAACCCGCCGGGGAGACCATGGCGTCTCGGCCCCGGAGCGTTCAATCGTCCTGGCTTCCATCGCGCACCTCCTTCGCCTCTGCCATGCCGGCGCGTGTCAGCCGGTAGCGCGAGCACCTGCCGCCAGCCTCGCTGCGGCCCCCCTGGTCCGCGACCTCCACCAGGCCCAGCCGGCACAGCTCGGACAGGCGCGTGCGGATCGTGGACTCGCCCAGCGGGCGGACCTGCGGGTGCCGCCGTTCATGGATCCTCTGGGCCCTGCGATGCACCCGCCATGCCTCGACAGGTGCGGCGTTGTGCCGACGCAGTTCCAGCAACGCCTCCAGGGTCAGCCGCTGCTTCTCCTTGGTCTTCACCCGGCCGGCCGCCTCGAAGCTGGTGGACGGGTCACCCTCACGGGTGGGTGCCTCCAGCAGATCCTCTATCGTGGGTTGCCTCAGTCGCACAGATCCCACCTCCCCAGCCCGTACCAAGCCAGGGCCAGGCCGGCAACGGCTGCCGCCAGGTGCGCCAATGAGAGCACACCTCTGGTGAGCGCGTACGCCAGCCACGTCGACCCCCAGCCTGCGAGCAGCAGGCCAGCAGACCCCGCCAACAGGAACAGGAACGCTTTCATCGCTGTCCCTCCTTGATGAGCTCTGTCGCTTTCGCCGCTATCTATACAGTGATGGGCGGTTTGCTCATTCGCCGGCCATTGGCAGCTCATTTCGGTCTTCTCGTTTCCATCGGTTGATAGCTGGGTTTTCAGCAGGGTCTGTTCGCCCGCGTCGCCGCGCTGGTACAAGAGCGGCAAGGCTGGCGGTTCCTTTCTGTGGGAGAACAGCAGCATCTTTAGCGTGGCCTGTTTGGGCTTTTCCATGCCCTGCTTTGGTTTGGCGGGTATACTGTTTCCAGACATTGGAATAACCAACTTTCTTGTCTATGAAGCCGCTGCGTCACCAGCGGTTTCTTCTTTTCTTTTGTAAAAGTGAGGCCGGGGCGGCGGGGAAAACCGCCCCGACGATCCCCTAAGATGGATAGCGAAGCCGTATATCCGGTACGGCTCCCATCGAAGGGGAAGAATCAATGGTCAATGGTCTGTTCCTGGGGAATAAGAGAGAAGCCTGGCTGCTCGCCGACAGTGAGAATCCGAAAGATCTCATGGAGAACCTTGCCCGAGCAGCCAAAGAAGGCACGACTGTTTTTGTGAAGGCCAGAAAGGCATCTACCGGGCCGGAACTTCAGGTTGCAATAAACCCAAGTGTCATTCCTTTTTGGTTCGTGGATTCGGTGACCAGGCAGAAAGGCACAATCTATTGAGACGTGGTCGGCGCTGACGGAAGTCATCGGACGCCCCCGACCTTGTCTATGACATTCAGGAGACGGTCGGTGGAGTTGAATTCTGCGGTGGCGCGGAGCGTGGCAGCGATGGCAATGCCGACACCGATGGCGGCCACGCCTGATCCAAGCAGCACCGCCGTAGATTTAAACATGATTTTCACGGTTTTGGTCTTCATTGCTTCCCCTTTTCTGCGAGCCCTGATGATTGAGACAAGGGGTCGTCGATGCCGCAGTTGTGGTTGTTGGTCTTATGTGGTGTTGTTTGTGGTTGGGTAGAGGATCGGGGGTTTTGTTTTATGGGTGCGGTCTGGGATTGGGTCGGCGGTAATGCTGCCACGGTGGGCGGTTGGGTTCTGACCTTGGTCGTGGCCGTTGCCGGGTGGGTTATAAATGGTTTGCGCGTCCGGAAGCAGGATGCCGAGAGCATGGAAGCCAAGCAGAAAGAGCTTGACAACTCGAAAGAGCGTGAGCACACGCTGAAGGCGCAGTTGGAAGAGCAGCGCAAGGCAGCGGAAGCGTTGCAGGGGCAGTTGGACCAGCTCGAGGAAGCGAACCGGCTTTTCGAGCAAGCCAACCCGACTGATTCCGATCCCTGGGGTCCTGCGGTCAAGGTTCGAGGTAAGCAGTACCGTGTGACCAACGAGGGGCCGAGAGACGTTGTGGTCGAAAAGGTCGGACCAGACGATGACCAGCTCCCGTTCAGTTTCGACAGCCATGTGCCTTTCGACTGCGGTGCCGGAGACGGAATCGACTGCTTCGTACCAGATACCGGCATGGGTACTGCAGCCATCAAAATCAGCTGGCGCTTCGTCGGCAGTACGGACTTAAGGACCACACGTCGGCCGGTGTGACACGTGGCGACGTTCATAACAGTCCTCCCATAAATTGTCGAACGTCCTCGGTGCTGACAATCTTGTATTTCTCGTACGTCACCAGACACTTGCCGGCACCGAAGGACTCAAAGGAGATGGGGGCGTCAGTCAATCCGGAAGTGGGCGAGATTGCCGGCTCGTGCAACAGGTCGTTGACGATTGCCGCATTCTCCTTGTCTGGCGTTACCCTCACGGAAGTCATCGCGCCTTCTCTACTGCCGACGTCGGGTGTTTAACGTGATGTCTGAATGAGACAATGAGGGCACTTACGCAAAGGAGGGAGGTGAGGGAATGCAGCAAGACCCTATTGACTCGGCGAAGGATGCCCGGGAGGCCGCGCAATTTGGAAACACTCAGCGGGCGCTGGTCGCGTTGGCTGATGCTGTGCAGGGCATAGCCGAGTACCAGAGGTATATACGTAACGACCAGTTGAAGATCAAGAAGGCGTTGAACATCCCCTGATATGTGTCTCTTGTCGTTCATTGAGGAGAGCTCCATCTCCCGGTGGACGACGTTCTGCACTGCGCCCAGCATGGCGGGGTGCTGCCTCTCGAACTCTTCTGCCGACATGGGGGCGTCCACAGTCCGGCTGTTTCCCGGTTCGTCACCGATGACATCTCGTACACCAGCAAACGGGCCAGTTGATTCATTAGCGAGTGGCCTTCCCGCCGTCTTCTGGTAAACCTGCGACATTACTCCTCCTCTTCTGCGAGCGCCGAAGGTGTTGCATCGATTTTCGTTGTTGAGCGCTCCTCTGCGCGCCGGAGGATTTCGGAGGGTAGCACTCCAGCAGCCTTTGCCGTCCCGATGAACTCGTCCAGAGACATGTTGTGCTGTTTGTTGAATCTGGCACCGACAGACTGACGGTTGAGACCTAGGACTTGTCCCAGTTGCACATTGCTGATACCGCTGGCCCTTTTAGTTCGAAGAAGTTCGTCCATCGTCAACGAAGTCAATGTGTCTAAATTTTTAGTCATAGGAAAACTGTACAAATATTTGGTCATTGTGACAAGTCCAACACGCCGTTTGTCGAATTATTTGGACAATTGGTTATTGTTGAGACATGGCATTAAAAGGTCGGACATGGTCGGATGTAGACAAGAGGTTTGTTGTCTATATCAATCGCCGTATCAAAGAAGATCCACGTAAGTTATCCCTAAGAACTATTGAGAGACTAACGGGGATTAAGCATGGTCGGCTCGGTGGCCTGCTCAATATGACAGCCGGCGTCCCAACCATAGATGAATTTATCGGCCTTTGTCGCTTGGTTGGTCTTGAAGCATCTTCTGTCATGCGGATGTTGGAGACAACAGCCGAAGAGCCTAACACAAGAGCTGACGGGCTGGATAAATTGCTGGATCAGGTTGCGGCTCATCCGGAAGATTTCGATATCGCCGCTCTGCACGATCCGAATGCGGCAATGGAAAGGGAGACTCCACGAGATTGAGATTCAGAGGGAGAAAGCGGGCATGAAACATCCTGATATAGCTGAATTATTGCGCGAAGCAATGATGCTTCAAGTCAGGGTTGAAGAGCGTGCACTTATCCCGGATTTATGCGGATTTTACTGGGATGAGAACCGCACGATTATGCTGAATAATTGCCTGTCCGAATGGCAATACCGCTGCACCCTCTGCCACGAGCTCGTGCACGCCAAACACCACGACTCGGGCTGCGGACTGGCCGGCGCAAAAGGCGAGCGCCGGGCCCGCAAGGAGACAGCCTTGCGCCTCGTGGATCCAGTGGAGTATGCGAGCGCCGAGGCCACATATGACGGTGACATGTTTTTAATAGCCTCGGAGCTGGGCGTGACCGTCCAAGTTATCAATGATTACAGAATGTGGCTCGACAACAACGTCAGGGCCTGACGAGAGGGAGAACGGATGAAGACTGGAATATGCGCTCGCGGTATCGTGGCCGTGATTGGGGCTTTGACGATGGTGCTGAGCCTGTCCGCCTGCGACACTCAGAAGGAGGTGCCTGACGTGACGGGGAAAAGCTTCTCGGAAGCCACCGCGACTTTGTCGAAGGCAGGGTTCACGTACGATGCCAAGGATGGGACCGACCGCATCGCATTCGATGGCACGGTCACGGGTCAGGACCCCAAGGGGGGCACCAAGACCGATGATACGAAAGTGAAGCTCACGGTGAAGAGCTCCATGGATGAGTTCCGTGAGAAAAACGAGCAGCAGCAGAAGGAAATGGCTGAGAAAAAGGCGCAGCAGCAGAAGGAAATGGCTGAGAAAAAGGCGCAGCAGCAGAACACGCCCGCTCCCAGCGCAGAGAAGTCCACATCGGGTGGTCTTACCCAGACATACGCCCTGTTGGCTTGCAGGCAAAGAGGTAAGCAGGAGTTCCCTTACGGGTTCAAACCGCATTTCATAACAGATGCGGCTGAGCCGATATGGTCCCCAGACAGCGTGCTGCTCCAGTTCGGGGCCACGGTGAAGAACGAGTACAACGCGAAGCGTGATGTGACCGTGAACTGCAATGTGCGCGGATCCAACGACAAACCGGAAGTGTTCGGCTGGACGGCCCAGTAGGGCGACCCAAAAATGCCCCGTCTGCACTGCCATGCGACGGGGCGGTGAGAACAAATCAATGCGAAATGCCTCACGCTTCATTCTAGCGTCGGGGCGGAATGGAGCGAACCATGGCGAGTGTGAGCGCGTACGAGACGGCCAAGGGCCGGCGGTACATGGTCCGGTATCGGACCCCGGACCACAGGCCCACCATCAAGCGGGGGTTCACGCGCAAGAAGGACGCGGAGCTGTTCGCAGCCAAACTGGAGACACAGCTCAACGACGGCACTTTCGTGGATGTCTCCAAAGGGCGCAGGACGGTGGGGGAGCTGGCACCCGCGTGGCTGGCGAAGAAGAGGATAGCGGTCAAGGCCAGCTACTACTACACGCTTGAGACGGCGTGGAAAGTGCATGTGGAGCCCAGGTGGGCGAAACGCTCCATCCGCTCCATCAAACGCAGCGAGATACAGCGGTGGGTGGCCGGCCTGTCCACGGGCGACGAGGGCCGGCCGAAGAGCGCCAGCGTCGTCATCCGGGCATACGGCATCCTCGCCGGCATACTGGACGATGCGAAGGCTGACAGGCTGCTCGCCGAGAATCCGGCCCGCGGGGTGACCCTGCCGAAGCGCCGGCGCAAACCCCACATTTACCTCACTGAGCGGCAGTTGTACGCCCTTTCGGACGCCTGCCTGATACCAGGCAGGAACAGGAACGCCGACCATGAGCGCTTCCAGCGCTCAGTGCTGGTGCTCGTGCTCGGGACCACCGGCATGAGGTGGGGCGAGTGCATCGGCATGCGCATAGGCCTGGTGGACTTCCGCCGGCACCGCATGCAGGTCAGGGTGTCCGCAACGGAAGTCGACGGCAGGATGGAGGTGGACGTGCCCAAGACCGGCAGCGAGCGCAGCGTGGTGTTCCCCGCCGTCCTCGACGACAGGCTGCACCGGCTGATCGGCGGGCGCGGTACTGACGAGCTGTTGTTCACGGGGAGCTTCCATGGCTACGTGAAGTCGGTGTCGCCGAAGGATGGCGGCAAGTGGTTCGCCCGTGCGTGCGATGCGGCCGGGTTGGAGCGGATGACCATCCATGACCTGCGGCACACGGCGGCCAGCCTGATGGTCAAGAGCGGGGCGAACGTGAAGGCCATCCAGCGGCAGCTGGGGCACACGTCGGCCGCGATGACCCTGGATGTGTATGCGGATCTGTTCGACGAGGACCTGGATTCGGTGGGGGAGTCGATGAACGAGCTGCTGCTGCAAAGTGCGCTCAAAGTGCGCTCAAAATCTGTTTCGCAGGTTGCGTGATGTGTCCTGAACGTTGAAATCCCGGCCCTTTCGGACCGGGATTAATCGTGGAGCTAGGGGGATTCGAACCCCCGACCTTCTCCATGCCATGGAGACGCGCTACCAGCTGCGCCATAGCCCCGTACTTGCCTTGCTTGGTGAAGCCTTGCTTATAGTACACCGGGATTGGCGAATGGAGCAACTCAGTGTGTTGCCCCGGAATTACAGGGATTTTGAGCTATTTGATGGATTATATCCTCGAATGGTTTTGGGTCATTCATGAGCTTGCAAGTGCGCTAGCATGAGGGCAAGGGGCGACCAAAGGGGTCGGCGGCAACTGAAAGGCGGCGGGTCATGACAGGCAAAAATGATGCCGAAGTGCAGGCTGAAAAGCAGAGCAAGGATCATCCCGGGGACCAGCTCATCATCAACTGCCTGCCCTTGGATCAGGGAGAGCAACAGGAATTCCTTCGGGCAGCACCGGGCATTCGTCAGGAGTTCGTCGTCGGTACGGACATGCGGCAGCGCATGCAGTGGCCCATGGGTGTCCCTCAATCCTTCCGGTCGGAGGCCACAATCATTTTGGGCAATCCGTCGGCCGAACAGGTGGCTGCCTGTCGCAACCTGATTTGGCTGCAGACCAGCAGCGCGGGCGTGGATGCCTACCTGAAGCCGGGAGTCCTGCCCCAGGATGCCGTGCTGACCAGTGCCTCCGGCGCCTACGGTCAGTCAGTCTCCGAGCATATGTTCGCCATGATGTGGGCCCTGATGAAGGACCTGCCGGGCTACCGGGACAACCAGCGCATGGGTCGTTGGCAGCCTCGCGGGGCCGTCCTTTCGCCCCGTGGCTGCCAGGTTCTGGTCTTGGGCACAGGGGACATCGGAGCCTCTTTCGCTCGACTGGCCAAGTCTGTAGGCGCTCGGACCACCGGCATCAGGCGCCATCCTGACCAGCCGGTGGATGGGTTCGATCGACTGGGCGGTTTCGATGATCTGGATGTCCTCCTGCCTGAGATGGATGTAGTGGCCCTGGCCCTACCTTCAGCGCCGCAGACCAGGCACATCATCGATGGCCATCGTCTTGACTTGATGAAGTCCACCGCCCTGCTGATCAATGCGGGCAGGGGAGATGCCGTGGACTGCATGGCCTTGGCTCAGGCCTTGGATGAGGATGGCATTTTCGGTGCAGGCCTGGATGTGACCGAACCCGAGCCCCTGCCTGAAGACCATCCGCTCTGGAGCCAGCCACGCTGCCTGCTTACCCCGCATGTAGCCGGGGGAGCCCACTTGGCATCCAACGTGGATAAGATTCTGGAAATCTGCCTGGATAATCTTCACCGGTTCACGGATGGCAGGCCCCTGCGCAACCGGATGAGATGACCGCCATGCCGACAGAGCAAAGCCGCAGCGGCCGCAGCCATCGGCGGACGACAGCTCTGCGGTGGGCGACCTTCCTGCTGGCGCTTGCGTTGATTGCGGCGGGCTCCTTGGCCCTGGCTGGCAGACTGACGGGTGTCGGGCCTGGTCGCCATTCAGACAACCATTCCGGCAGACAAGCTGAAAGCTCCTCCGCCAACGGTCACGGGCCGCTTCCAACAGCCCTCCTGGGTATTCTCCCGAGCAGACTGCGGATCATCCGCTTTTGACTTCTCCTGTGGACTATGACCACGACGGTGTAGATGACTACACGGCCATGGTGTCTGGAGCCCATCAGGAGGCACTCCGCCATCCTCGTTATGACAGCGGCTACTATCAGGGTGGCTATCCGCCCGATGACCGAGGCGCCTGCACCGACGGGATCTGGAGGGCCTTTCGGCAGGTCGGCTATGATCTGAAGGCCATGGTCGACGCCGACATTGCCTCGTCTCCTGTGGCCTATGTCGGAGTCATCAGTAGACCTGATCCGAACATTGACTTCAGGCGCACCAAGGTCCTCGGCGTATTCCTGTCCCGGCATGCCCAGCGTCTGACCAACGACACTTCGGCAACTGACCAGTGGCAGCAGGGCGACATCGTCATTTTCGACGCCTCCTGGCACATCGGCATTGCCTCTGATAGAAGGGGGATAGCCGGGGCATTCCCCTGCTTCTGCACAAGATGGGCCAGCGCGCCAGGGAGAATGACTACCTGGGATCGCTGAGCCTCGCCCCGTCACTGGCCATTTTCGCTTCGATGCCTCCAAGATCCAACCTGCCGTCCTGAAGCCATGGCGGGGATGACCAGGGACTATCCTGCGGAATTGGACACGGCGGTAACTGGTCATCTGCTACTATCGGTTCGGCCAGACACGTCGGCCAGGTTCGAGCAGATCAGCAAGGCTTCCAAGGCTTATATGGATATGCTTGTCGGCATCTATTGATGTTGAGTTGGTCAACGTCTTAGTCCACTGGCATAGACTTGGCTGACCTGCGTGCCTCCTTGCACGATGAGGTGAGCTCGCGTGTGGACGTTGAGGATGAATGCACCATGGTCATCGTCGGCATTCCACGGACCGGGGAGCGCGACGGGGAGCTGCTGCGAGACGATTGCTCTGTCCATCATCCTCACCGAGGATCTGGTTGTCACCGTATTCATGCAGAACACCGTCCTGCTTCACTCCTTTTGTAAATTCGCCCTCATCAGCCAACCAAGCCACCACCAGTGAATCTACCGGGTTGGGCATTAAAGACGACTCCGGAGTCGAAGGACGGGTCCCGCATGGAGCTGTTCGCCTCGGTGGTCGCCGACGAGGCGAGAAAATCTCTCAGATTGGTCTCGAAGAGACTAGACTCCGATCTGTCGGAGCCATTGGAGATGCTCCGTCACTTGATGCGCACGGTGAGCATGACTTTGCAAGGGCCGCCGGTTACGTTCCGGATTCAACGAACAACGCGACGAGGACGTGCCGTTGTTCTGATTACTGTCCGTGCAGACGGGCGACAGTCCGCGTGGCTGCCGTGGCTGCTCTAGCTGGCTTGGATTACCTATGTGGTAGTCCTCGCTTGGGCAGCAATGACCGATTGGTTCAACGCAAGGAGATAGCCGAACGCAGTCTTTTGCCTATGGGGCCGATTCCTTCGTGCACCGACCTTTTCTTCATAAATGAAATCATTGAATTTTGACTAATTCAGGTTTGCTGCCAGCTTGAAATTGCAAGTGAATATTGCGAGCTTTGCTGTTTTCAATGCCTTTAATGTAGATTCTACAGCGTTCTGGAATCTCATACGAGAAGGGGCGGCCATGAAGAGGTCCGTCACAGTAACTTCTATTCTTTCTATACTCGCGATGCTCCTATGCCTAGCTATGACGCCATTGACAGCATCCGCAGCAGCTGCGGAAAGCCCTTACGGTGGTCTGAAACCGATCTTCTTTGGCGGTGAATTACACGGAACTAAGGCTTCTTCTGTAGCGGTTGAAGGACAAGGCACACTGTCTGCAACAATGAATTAAGACTCCAGAGAAATGTCATACAATGATTTCAACGGGGTCCAGATAATCATGTCACTCACTGAGCTTATTAATTAGGCAGCCGAAAGTATCGAGAAGATGCCGGAAGCACACAGCAACAGCAGCTTCTTCTACAGGCGCAGGGGCCAGTCCCATACGGCTACAGGAACAATGTCTGCTACCTTCTTGTAACCTACACGTAGGTCTTTTATCCATGATGGCGCATGGGCAGCCGTGCTGGCGCTGGTTGGCGCAAATCCTGCACTTGCTGCTGTCGTGGCTGTAGGCGGATCAACTTTTTGGTGGTAAATTTCACAATATTGCTGATAAAAGGGAATTAACATGGGTTGGATTATCGTCATCACGACACTTGTAGGTAGCCTGTTGGGCTATCTATGGGGGAGAAGGCATAAGGACGACTAGTAATCAAAGATAATATCTTTGCCGCTGAATTTTTATCGACAGTAGCGGGTGTTCTCTTGATTCAGGCTCTATGCGGTCTCGGGCTCGGTGTCTTCAGACACCAAGCCCTTGTATTCTCAAGGCCGCGTCGGGGCGGCGTGTTCCCCGCTGACGCGTCGTTCGTGCATACCCGGTGTGCCGGTCCCGTGGCGACACTTTGTTCTGATTAATGTCCGAGCAGGAGGGCGAACGGTCGCTGGCGTTTTTGTCACACATTCAAAGAGGATGGCCGCTTTAGGATTTACCCTGGTATTGTGACCAGGCGGAGCAGCTTCGGCTCCATCAAAAGACGACTCCGGCATCATGACGGTCAGCGATGTCAATCGGTCTATGACTGATCGGAAGTACAGAACTCATACGATTTCTGGGAGGAAAGGAAGGAGCGAGGGATATGAGCGAGCCATAAACGACAGCAAAAATGGAATGCTGGCCTACGCTCGTCATCGATATTTGCACGGCACTGCGGCGACTGATCACTGGTAGTTGGGTGACATCGCCGTCTTTGACACCTCTCGACACATTAAGATGGCCTCCGGCATAAGGGGTAGCGGGGGCGTTCCTTTGCTCTTGCATGATTTGGGCCAATATGCCATAGAAAACGACTGGCTGAGCTCTTTGGTCCATCATTTCGGCACTAGGATTTTTCGCTACGATGCCTCCGAAATCCAACCCGCCGTCCTGAAGCCATGGCGGGGATGACCAGGGACTATCCTGCGGAATTGGACACGGCGGTAACTGGTTATCTGCTACTATCGGTTCGGCCAGACACGTCGGCCAGGTTCGAGCACGAGAGGCGGTGATGGCGATGATGAGAGTATTCAGCACCATGAACGGGCAGATCGAGCAGATCGGCAAGGCTTCCAAGGGCTCATGGATATGCTTATCGGCGCCTACCGATGTCGAGCTGGCCAACGTCTCCCAGGCCACTGGCATAGACTTGGCTGACCTGCGCGCTCCCTTGGACGATGAGGAGCGCTCGCGTGTGGACGTGGAAGACGAGTACACCATGGTCATCGTCGACATTCCCCGGGCCGAGGAGCGCGACGGCCGGGACTACTACGAGACCATTCCTTTGTCCATCATCGTCACCGAGGATCTGATTGTCACCGTCTGCATGCAGGACACCGTCCTGCTCCACCCCTTTATGGAAGGCACCATCCGGGGTTTCAACACTTTCATGAAGTCCCGCTTCATCCTGCAGATCCTCTACCGCAACGCCACCCTCTACTTGCGCTACCTGCGCATCATTGACCGCGAGTCGGACCGGCTGGAGCTCAAGCTGCGTCACTCCATGCAGAACCGAGAGATCCTCATGCTGCTGGAGCTCAACAAGACCTTGGTCTACTTCGCCACCAGCCTCAAGTCCAATGAGATCGTCCTGGAGAAGCTGACCGGGTTGGAGAGGATCAAGCGCTACCCGGACGACGAGGACCTCCTGGGCGATGTGATCACCGAGAACAAGCAGGCCATTGAGATGGCCAACATTTACTCAAGCGTGCTTTCGAACATGACCGACGCCTTTGCCTCCATCGTCTCCAACAACGTCAACAATGTGATGAGGATCTTCACCATCATCTCCATCAGCCTGTCGGTGCCCACGCTGATTTTCTCCATGTATGGCATGAACTTCAACCAGGGCATGTTCGGCATGCCCTTCACCGACAAACCCTGGGGCTTCGCGGTCGTGGTGATTTTGTCAGGCCTGCTGACCGCCTTGGTGACCTGGTTCCTGACGCGCTCGAGAATGTTCAAGTAGGGGCCCGGTCATGTTTGCACGCAGAATTGCGGCGGCCCTGGTGGCGCTGGTCATGGCGGTGCCTCTGAGCGGGTGCGGCCGCCAGGAGGATCGCTACCGGGCGGGTTCCATCGGGCCCAAGATCAGCGTGGGCATCTCCTTCGACCAGCCCGGCCTTGGATTTGCCCAGTCCGGCCAGTACCGGGGTCTGGATGTGGATGTGGCCCAGTACGTGGTCCACGAGCTGGGATACGCCGAGTCGCAGATTGTTTTCCGCCAGGTGAAGCCTGCGGACCGCGAGCGCATGCTCGAACAGGGCAAGGTGGACATGGTCGTGGCCGGCTATTCCATTACCCAGGATCGGCAGAGGCTGGTGGATTTCGCCGGGCCTTACCTGGCTGCGGCGCAGGACCTGCTGGTTCGCCGCACTCAGAGCGACATCGCCGGGGTGGATGACTTGGCCCAAAAGCGGGTCTGCGTGGCAGCGGGGTCCACCTCCGGGGCTCTGGTGCGCTCGCTGGCTCCCCAAGCCCTGGTCCAGGAGCGGGAGGAGTTCCCTGAGTGCATCACGGCCCTGCTCAGCGGGGACACCGATGCAGCCAGCGGCGACGACTTTGTCCTGGCCGGGCTGGCTCATGTTCGCGGCGGCGGTCAGCTGCGCCTAGTGGGAAAGCCTTTCTCCCATGAACGATACGGCATCGGGGTGCCCCACGGGGATCCGGAACTGGTGAACGTCATTGACCAGGCCCTGAAGAGGATGATGCGGGACGGATCCTTCAGGGCCGCCCTGGGTAGAGCCTCAAGGTCAATCGGCTTCTCCAATGATGGCGCCGCTCGCGCCCTGCAGCCTGACGACCACTGAGCACGGCTCCCGCCAGGACGACGGATGTTGGACACTGGCCCGGCCGTGTCCATGTGAATGGCGATAATTCACCTTATGAACGCGAATGAAGACAGGGATCATCAGCAGACCCAGGAATCCGATCAGCCTCAATTCCGCTACGATGCCGCCATGGCGCAAACCATCGAGGAGCACTGGCAGCAGCGCTGGGACAAGGAGGGCACCTTCTGGGCCGCCAACACCAAGGGCGACTTGACAGATGCCCAAGGGGAGCACGCTGAAGGCCGCAGTCCCTACTTCGTCATCGACATGTTCCCCTATCCTTCAGGCAAGGGCCTGCATGTGGGCCACCCCCTGGGCTACATCGCCACCGACGTGGTCAGTCGTTACCACCGGATGAAGGGCGAGAACGTCCTGCACGCCATGGGCTACGACGCCTTCGGCCTGCCCGCCGAGCAGTATGCAGTCCAGACCGGCCAGCACCCCCGGGTCACCACCGAACAGAACATCGCCAACATGCGCTGGCAGCTGCACAGGCTGGGACTCAGCTTCGACGACCGCCGCTCCTTCGCCACCATCGATACCGACTACGTGCGCTGGACCCAGTGGATTTTCTCGCGCATCTACGAGTCCTGGTACGACCCTGACTACCGTCGTGCGGACGGGGGAACGGGCTCGGCCAGGCCTATCAGCGAGTTGGTCGAGGCTTTCAAGTCCGGGAGCAGGCCCATCCCTGGCCATGCTGATGCCTCCTGGGATGACCTGGACGAGGCTGAGCGCTCCGAGGTGCTCAACGACTTCCGCCTGACCTACATCTCGCGCTCGCCGGTCAACTGGTGCCCCGGACTGGGCACGGTCTTGGCCAACGAGGAGGTGACTGCGGAGGGGCGCTCCGAGCGCGGCAACTACCCGGTCTACCAGCGTGAGCTCAAGCAGTGGTCCATGCGCATCACCGCCTATGGTCACCGGCTTCTGGAGGATCTGGACATTCTGGACTGGCCGGAAAAGGTCAAGCTCATGCAGCGCAATTGGATCGGGGAGTCGCACGGGGCATCAGTGGACTTCACCGTGCCCAGCCCTGACGGCGATCAGATCATGGAGGTTTACACCACCCGTCCCGACACGCTTTTTGGCGCCACCTTCGCTGTAGTCTCGCCCGAGCATGACCTGCTGCAGCACCTGCCCCAGGAGTGGTCTGAGGACGTGCCTGAGCAGTGGAAGGGCGGCTATGCCAATCCTGCGGAAGGCGTGCAGGCCTATCGCAGGGCCGCCGAGGCCAAGACCGCCAAGGATCGCGTGGATGAAGGCGGAGCCAAGACCGGCCTCTTTACCGGCCTGTACGCGGTCAACCCCATTACCGGGGCCAAGCTGCCCATCTTCACTGCCGACTACGTGCTGATGGACTATGGCACCGGAGCCATCATGGCTGTGCCTGGTGGCGATCAGCGCGATTATGACTTCGCCGTTAAGTACGGTCTTCCCGTCGTCTATACAGTCAGTCCGCTGCCTGAATCCGGTCAGACGCTGGATGGCTATCGAGGCAAGGCGCCTTTCGTCTCTCACGACGGCATTGTGGTCAACTCTTCGGTCCGGGCCACACAGGCTGCTGGCGACCAGCTCAGCTTGGACGGCTTGCGGGTTGATCAGGCCATCGAGAAGGTAACCGAATGGCTGGAGTCGGCCGGTGTGGGCCATGGGACGGTCTCCTACCGGCTGCGTGACTGGCTCTTCTCCAGGCAGCGCTATTGGGGCGAGCCCTTCCCGGTGGTCTATGACGACCAGGGCCTGCCCCACCTGCTGCCTGACGACCAGCTGCCGGTGGCCCTGCCGGATGTACCCGACTACTCGCCCAAGACATTTGATCCCGAAGATGCCCAGTCCAGCCCCGAGGCACCACTGAGCCGCAACCAGGACTGGGTGAATGTAACCCTGGATCTGGGCGACGGCCCCAAGGTCTACCACAGGGACACCAACACCATGCCCAACTGGGCTGGTTCTTGCTGGTACTACATGCGCTACATCGACCCTAAGGACGATCAGCATATGGTCGATCCGGAGGAATACGACTACTGGCTGGGCCCCAAGCATAACTCTACGGCCGGAGAGTCAGGCGGAGTTGACCTCTATGTGGGCGGCGTGGAGCACGCGGTCCTGCACCTGCTCTATGCCCGCTTCTGGCACAAGGTCCTCTACGATCTGGGATACGTCTCGTCCAAGGAGCCCTTCCACAAGCTCTTCAACCAGGGGATGATCCAGGCCTACGCCTACACGGACCGGCGCGGCCAATACGTGCCGGCCGCCGAGGTAGAAGAACATGAGGAGGGCGGCAAGGTCAGCTACTCCTGGCAGGGGCAGCCGGTCAACCGCGAGTTCGGCAAGATGGGCAAGAGCCTCAAGAACATCATCACCCCTGATGACATGTATCGCACCTATGGGGCTGACACCTTCCGCCTTTACGAGATGAGCATGGGCCCATTGGACGAGTCCAGGCCCTGGAACACACGCAACGTGGTGGGCGGCATGCGCTTCCTGCAACGGCTTTGGCGCAATGTGGTGGACGAGCAGACCGGCGAAGTGGTCCTGGACGAGGGAGAGCCCGACCAGAAAACCCTGAAGCTGCTCAACACCACCATCCATGATGTAACGGTGGAGATGGAGGCCATGCGGCCCAACACAGCCATTGCCAGGATGATCGTGCTCAACAACCATCTGACCGGGCTAAATCCGACGCCCAGGGCAGCCATTGAGCCACTGGTGCTCATGCTCTCTCCCATCGCCCCCCATATCTGCGAGGAGCTCTGGAGCCGGCTGGGTCACAAGGAGTCCCTGGCGCATGCCCACTGGCCGACCTGGGATGATCGCTATCTTGGCGAGGACACAGTCACTGCCGTGGTCCAGGTCAAGGGCAAGGTCCGCGGCAAGCTGCAGGTCAGCCCCGACATCGCGCCCGACCAGCTCAAGACCTTGGCCTTGTCCCTGCCCGCCGTTCAGGAGCGGCTGGGCGGCAAGGAGCCGCGGAAGGTCATCGTCAAGGCGCCCAAGATCGTTTCGGTCGTGCCAGCCTGATTCTGCGTTGCCCGCAGCCAGGCTGTGGACAGGCGATGATCTTCGACCACATAGCCCCTCGACCACATATCGGGGGGCTTTTCATGCCATGCTGGGCCCATGAGCATCAACATCACCCAGCCGCCGGCGCCGCCCCTGCAGGCTCTGGCCTTGAATCAATCAATTCGGTCGGAGCGGTCAGCCGAAGGCAAGGCCAACTCCCAGGTTCGACGGGATAGGCCCGTCTGGTCGTTTACGCCGCTTCAGGCCTTGACAGCCATCCTCATTCTGGTGGCGGCCCTCGCGGTCAGTCTGACCCTGCTTGCCCAGCAGGGACGGGTGCTGGCTGGGGGAGTAGATGAATCTGGGACTAGGTCGTCGGCTCAGGTGAACAGCGATGCAAACAGTGCGGCACATCGAGGCAAGCATGCTTCTGGAAAAGACCGCAGCCGTGATACTCAGGGTGAGGTAGGCGGCGAGCAGGCTGATCCAGTCTCAGGCTCCGCCCAAGATGCTGACAGAGTCGACAATGCCCCTGCTGTCGCGGCCTCAAGTGCCGGCACGGGGAAGGTCGATCAGGCAGGACGTGTGAACATCAATGCCGCCAGCCAACAGGATCTGGAAAACGTCAAAGGGATCGGTCCGGTCACGGCAGCAAAAATACTGGAGCATCGGCGCGCCATTGGCGGCCGCTACACCTCAGTAGACCAGCTTCTGGATGTTTCTGGCATCGGCGCCAAGACCCTGGCCCGATTACGCCCATATCTGGTGGCGCAATGATAGCAGGTCATTCAAGAGTTCACGATGGGGTCTACGATGCAACTGACCGGGAGAACGGCAGCCGCAATCTTCGGATGCTACCTGCTGCTTGTCTGGCTTGGGCGGTTGCCCTGCTGGTCCCTTGGCTGCTGGACCGGAGCATGGGCGGATCGGCGGCAGGATCAGCCAAGGGCGGCGACTGGGCCAAGTCCGTGGGGGAATCCAGAGGCTGCATGGCCGGTGGAGGCACGGGTACGACGGTCTGGCTGATGCCGCTCGTCCTGGCTCTTCCATTACTCCTTACAATGCTCCTGCTTGCCACCAAATTCGTCCGCTTGGTCGCCGCAGAGGACCCCGATTGCAGGAGTCGGGTATTTCGTCGGCTCCATCGCTCATGGAGACGGAACCATCTGCCCCGAGTGTGCACGCGTCTTGGGAACAGGAATAATTGGGGCAAAAGTCGTTGGAGCAAAGACCATAGGCATACACCCTGCGTGGATACTACGAACACTATAGACACCGGCTATTTGGACACCAGGAACACCAGTCATGTGAACGCGACTCATTGGAATAGTCGGTTTCATTGGTTGCGCCGGTTTTCAGATCATCGCTTGTATGCTGTCCTCAGGCGCTATTCCGCTCGTAGATCCTCCTCGTTCCGCTCTTCTTCTATGTCTATTTCTGTCTCGTCAACGTTGACGTCCGCTTGGTTTGGTCCTCGGAGGCTACCGATGCTGGCCGTACTGGCTGCAGTAGCTTTGGCTGTGGCAACTGCCGCCGCAGTTGGTCATGAGACAGTGCGTGGCGGGCCGGCAGCCCGTCAGATCCGTCAGGGGAAGGCGCTGGCCGAAGTGCGTGGCAAAGGTGTGGGACTTATGAGCTCATCCTCTCGTCGAGGCTGGGACTGCCAGGCGGAATTCAAGTTGCAATGGGTGACTGTGGCTAGGGTGCGCATGCCCTCTGATGAACGGATCTTGCTCTTTGGCCGTGGCCGGTCATGCCTGCTGCGGCAGGGCGGACAGTATCGCGCACGAGGTCTCTTGGAGCGCTCCGCTTACGGCCGTCCTATGCCTTGGCTGGCTGTGGAAAGCCGCATAAAAGAGGTCAGACCGCCAGGACTTTGTAGGCGATTGATCGCTCGCATGCAAGGAGCCTTTCTCGAACAGACCAGCAGGCTGGACGACCAGGGGCGGATCCTGGTACCGGGATTGACCATGGGCATCCTGGGTAACCAGGTCCTGCCCGGGTCGGGTGGTTCGCTGGGCAGGCCGGCAGTGGAACCCGCATATGCCGCCCGTCTGACCCAGGATTTCCGGACATCAGGCATCCTTCATCTAATGGCTGTCTCCGGCGGGCACTTTATGATCCTGGCCTCGTTGCTGGTTTTGATCATGCGGGCCCTACGCTCGCCGCCCTTGCTGATGGCCTTGGTTTTGTCTGTAGCCTATCTGGGTCTGGGTATGCTGATGGTCCCCGGGGATTCAGTCTTGCGAGCTCAGGCTATGGGGCTCCTTTCGGCATTGGCTCTGGCTGCTTGCAGGCCTGCCCAGTCGTTGAACACGCTGTCCTGGTGCGTCCTGCTGGTACTAATTCTGCGGCCTTCCATGGCTGCAAGCTTCGGCTTTGCGCTATCCTGTGGTGCCGTGCTGGGCATCGGCCTGGGCAACCGGTGGTTGACGGCCCTCCTTGAAGACCATCTTCCGGCATTGCTGGCACGTCCATTGGCCACGACCCTGTGCGCTCAGGCTGGGACTCTTCCCGTGCAGGTGCTGATGAGTCCCGGACTGCCTCTGCTGGCCCCACTGGCCAACCTGCTGGTCACTCCTGTGGTCGACGCTGCGACTGTGACCGGTCTGCTGGCCCTGCTCACCTCCTGGCTCTGGCCCCCATTGGGGCTCTTGCTGGCCCGACTGACCTCCCTGGGTACTGCAGTCATGGCTTTTGCCGCCACGTGGCTGGGTGAGGCGGCTGCTCCAGCGGCCTGGCCGCCTGGGCCAGTTGGCAGTGCCTGCCTGCTTGGTCTGGGTCTCATGGCTGTGATCGATCATCGGCTGATTCGACTCATCCGCGCTCAGATGCGGGACCATTCATGGTCGGCTGTGACAGACGAGGATTCGGGGGTCCCCTTTCGGCCATCGGCTTGGGGGTCGCTCAAGGGCTGGCTGCGGCAGACCAATGGCCTTCTAGCCCAGTTGGTCTTCAGAAAACGATCGAGGTTAATGTCCAGTGATGAAGGGAGATTTGAGTCATGACCAAAGCTCAGCAGGAGAACCCTTCCGTCCATCTGGTGGTCGGCGGCGACCCCTTCTTCAACGGGCAGCGCGTCAAGGAGCTGTGCGCACAGGCATGTGCCGCTCATCCGGACAGCGAATACATAGAGATGGATGCGGCAGACTGCGACGCTTACACCTTTCAAGAGGCGGTTGGCCCCTCCCTGCTCAGCCAGACAGCCGTGGTCCTTCTGGATGATCTGCAGGCGGCCGATGAGGCCTTGGCCCAGGCCTTAGTGGATTTCTGCCGCGAGCCCGCAGAATCCGAATCCAGCATTGTCATCGCGCGCCATGACGGGGGCAACCGGGGTCGCAGGCTTCTGGACCAGATGGCACAGGCCGGAGCAGTCATAGAGCATATACCGGATCTGAAGAAGTTCGACGACAAGGTCGACTTCGTTTATGGGCAATTCAAGGCCCACCAGCGTCGCATTCAGCCACGGGCGGCCCAGCGCCTGGTGGATGTCCTGGGCGAGCGCATTCCGGAACTGGCCGCCATGTGTTCCCAGCTCTGCTTCGATTTTGACCAGGATCCCATGACCTTGGAGATCGTCAACCGGTATTTGACTGATAACCCTGCTGTATCTGGATTCGCCGTGGCGGACAGGGCTCTTGCTGGCAGGCCTGCACAAGCTGTCGTCGCCTTGCGCTCAGCTCTGGAGCAGGGTAACGAACCAGTATCCCTTATCGGAGTATTGGCCCTGAAGCTGCGCACGCTGGGCAAGGAGGCGGCCATCGAGTCGGGATCCATCACCACAGCCGAGGCCAAGGCCGCCTACTGGCAGTTGCGGGAGGCCAAGAGGCAGCTGCGTGGATGGACCTCCTCCGGTCTGGCGGTCTGCATCGAGGCCTTGGCCCAGGCTGATGAGATCAGCAAAACCAGCAGCGGAGATGCCCGCTATGCTCTGGAACGGGCAGTGGAGTTGATTGCCGCCAAGGGAAGGACATTGGCATGAGACTGCAGGACAGCACCGGGCCACAGGATGGATTTGAACTGGTCGTTCCCACGGACGAGGACATGCAACGTCTGGGTAGAAGTCTGGCCTCGTACCTACATGGCGGGGACGTGATCCTCCTGTCTGGACCCTTGGGGGCGGGCAAGACCACGCTGGCCCAGGGGCTGGGCATCGGACTCGGAGTGGACGGCCCTGTGGTCTCTCCCACGTTTACCATCGCAAGAGAGTTGCATGGCCATTTGTCAGACGGCTCGCCGGTCACCCTGATCCACGTGGACGCCTATCGGTTGGGAGGGCAGGGCTATCTGCCCGGTGAGGATGCCGTGGATCGGCTCCTTGACGAGCTGGAGTCCCTTGGTCTGGATGAGGAATTGGAAGACCCGGGCCAAAGGACCATCATCCTGATGGAATGGGGCGAGCAGATGGCCTCTGCCCTGGCCGATCAACGCCTGGAAGTAACCATCGACCGACCTGTGGATCCCCGGGAAGATCTTGACGCGCCACCCAGCTCCCAGGGTCAGCGTATGGTACGTCTGCGTGGGGTGGGTCCTTCATGGGCCACCAGACTGGAGAAGATGAGAAAGGCGATGACTGCATGAGCGGGACCGATACGCCCCTTTTGGTGATCGATACCTCATATGGCTCGACTGTTGGGCTGCCCGAACGGGAGTCTTGCATCGAAACCGACTCGCGCTCGCACGTGGAACGCCTCCAGGTCAATATCGCCAAGGTCATGGATCAGGCCGGGCTGTCTGCAGACGATTTGAAGACCATCGTGGTGGGACTGGGCCCTGCGCCTTTCACCGGTCTGCGGTCAGGCATTGTCACCGCCAAAGCCCTGGCGTTTGCCACCGGCGCCCGTCTGCTGGGACAGGACATCCTGGAGCCGCAGGCCCGCTATGCCTATAGCCGGTTCAAGCAGCAGGTCAAAGACCATACCCGGCTCCTGGTTCTGGCTGTCAACGATGCTCGACGTCGGCAGCTCTACTACCGTCTCTTTGATGACTTTGGAGACCCGGAAGCCCCGGCCCGACCGCTGATCGAAATGAGCATCGACTATCCAGCAGCTATCTGTGAGACAATTACGGCCATCACAGAAGAGCAGGAGTCCCTGGACCAGGGCCCTGCCACTCTGGTCATTAGCGGCCACGGAGCCGGTCGCTACGCTGACCAGTGGGAGCGTCTGGGTAAGCATCCGGATATACGGGTGGTGCTGGACGTAGGATCCTTCCTGGAGGATAGGAATCGGGGGACAGGTCTGATGGCGGCTTGTGCATGCCGACGTGCCCAGCAGGGACTGATCGACCCCGTGGAGCCGCTTTACCTCCGTCGACCGGACGTCTCGGTGCCCAATCCGCTTAAGCACGTAGCAGTTCAGTCATGATTCGCAGGGCGGCCTTGGAGGACCTGGACCAGCTGGTCGACCTGGAGGCGCGCGTCTTCGATGATGAGGCCTGGAGTCGGCAGGCGCTGTGGTTTGAGTTGTCTGCGCCCTCGCGCACCTACCTGGTATGGGAAGACCAGGGCGGCATCCTAGGCTACGGAGGGTATTGGCCTGGCGAACGGGATGCCGAGCTGATGACCATCGGGGTGCTGCCGGAAGCCCGGAATCGCGGCATTGCAGGATCCCTGCTGGCCAAGCTGATTGCTGGTGCCGATCGCCAGGGTCTGCAGCGCATGAACCTTGAGGTGCGGGTAGACAACCGCGCGGCCATTCACCTATATGAGGACTTCGGCTTCTCGCAGACGGGCTTATGCAAAGGCTATTATCAGCCTGAAGGCGTGGATGCCTGGGCGATGACCAGACCTTTAAGCTCGGCCGGGCCTGGTCCGGTGGGTTCTGTCAGAAGCGAGCTTTCAGAAGGACAGGAAAGGATTATTGACCATGAGTGAGCCTCTGGTGCTTGGCATCGAATCCACCTGCGATGAGACAGCGGCCGCCCTGGTTCAGGGCAACAGGCTGCTGTCCAACGTGGTGGCATCCTCCATGAACGAGCATGCCCGCTATGGGGGCGTCATCCCTGAGATCGCTTCGCGAGCACATGCTGAATCCTTTGTACCGGTAGTCTCCAAGGCCCTGAAGGATGCGGATATGGACCTGTCTCAGGTGGATGCCATAGCGGTCTCAGCTGGCCCGGGACTGGCTGGTTGCCTGGCCGTAGGCGTTTCCGGTGCCAAGGCGCTGGCTTGGGCGGCGAAAAAACCCTTGTACGGCATCAACCATGTCATCGGACACATAGCGGTCACTCAGCTCCAGTTCGGTCCCTTCCCTCAGAATGCCCTGGCCCTGATCGTCTCAGGCGGCCACACCTCGCTGCTGCATGTGGATGACCTGGCGCGATCGGTTCAGGTGGTGGGCACCACCCTGGACGACGCGGCAGGGGAGTGCTTCGACAAGATTGCACGCCTGCTTGGCTTCCCCTATCCTGGAGGTCCCCACATCGACCACCATGCCCGTCTGGGCGACCCTCAAGCCATCGCCGTGCCCCAGGGGCTGACCAAGGGTCGGGCCGGGGTCGAACATCCTTACGACTTCAGCTTCTCCGGGGTCAAGACCGCCGTGGCTCGATGGGTCGAACGCAGACAGCAGGCGGGGCTCGACATTCCCGTGGAAGATGTCTGCGCCTCCCTGGCGGATTCCGTGGCCACTGTCCTATCCCGTAAGGCCATGGCCGCCTGCCACAGGTTCGACACGGATACCTTGATTGTCGGCGGCGGGTTCTCAGCCAATTCTCAGCTGCGCGGCAAGCTTCAGGAGTTCGGCGACCAGGAGGGCATCAAGATCCGCATTCCGAAGATCAACCTGTGCACGGACAACGGCGCCATGGTGGCCATGCTGGGCGTCAATCTGGTTCAGGCTGGCCTGGCCCCCTCTGCGCCTGACTTCTCCATTGATTCAGCCATGCCCATGGACAGGATCCTCATGTAATCGACACGCCAATTTGTCGGATACGGAGGTCCTGACTATAGTATGGTAATTGTGTTCAGCGAGAGTTGAACGGGACATTCCCGCATAGCTCAGTTGGCAGAGCGTTCGACTGTTAATCGAAATGTCGCTGGTTCAAGCCCAGCTGCGGGAGCTCTCAACCGCCGGTTCTCCGGCGGTTTTCTTTATGTGAGCCCTATTGGTGCTATCCGCGGTGAAGAGGCCTGCCTTGCAATGGGCCAGTCTATTAGTTTCGACTGAGTGCCTGATAGGAGATGGTCGAGACTCTGTCTCTCTATGTGTTTCTTTGACCCCGTGTGCAGAAAGTCGGCTTTGGGCTGTGCCTATATATACCAGTCATAAGACCCTACAAATCCCTAAGACATCGTGTTGCTGCGAATGCGTGTTGCGCGTTTTTTCAGTCAAATTAGAACAACGTTGTATGTATTGTTGATTCGGCCCTTTCTTTTTGTTGTATAGTGTAGTCAGTGATGTGCAGGGCTGCACGAAAAAAGCGAGGCAAAGAAATGGTTCTTATGCATATTTCATAGTGAAAACAACGTTGTACTCAAAAGGTGACACCCTGCACTGCTGATGGATTCAAAAGGCAGGGGAAAGGAGACCAGATCCATGGAAGAACGGAAGCAATCAAAGCCTGGAAAAGCGCATCTGATTCTGGACACGCGGACAAGGCCCATTCCCATCAATGAACGCGTTTTCGGCTCGTTCGTCGAGCATCTGGGTCGTGGTATCTATACAGGCATCTACGAACCTGATCATCCGACTGCAGACAAGGCGGGATTCAGACACGATGTCATTGATTTGGTAAAGGAGCTTGGCGTCACTGCTATCCGCTATCCCGGCGGGAATTTTGTATCCGGCTATCGCTGGGAGGATGGTGTCGGACCGCGTTCTGAACGTCCTAAGCGCATTGATCTGGCCTGGCATTCGGGCGAAAGCAATGAATTCGGTCTTCATGAGATGGCGGATTGGCTGGACGAGCTGGGCGGCAACGAGCTCATGGAGGCAGTCAATCTTGGTACACGGGGTATTCAAGAGGCACTTGATCTACTTGAATACGCCAATGTTCCTTATGGCACGGCTTTGTCCGACACGCGTCGACGTAATGGCCGTGAGCAGCCGTTCGGAATTCGGATGTGGTGCTTAGGCAATGAAATGGATGGTACTTGGCAGATCGGTCACAAGACTGCCCATGAATACGCCAGACTGGTTACTCAGACTGCAACAGCGATGCGCATGGTCGACCCCGATCTAGAGTTGGTGGCCTGCGGCTCTTCTTCGCACAGTATGCCTACCTTTGGTGAATGGGAACGCACTGTACTGGAGGAAGCCTACGATCAGATTAATTTCATTTCCTGCCACGCGTATTATGAGCCGCACAATCGCGATATGGCCAGCTTCTTGGCTTCCGGCGTCGATATGGATGGGTTCATCCGCGATGTAGCCTCAGTCATAGCGGCGGTTCGTGGCAGACTTAAGAGCAAGCACAAGGTCTATATATCTTTCGATGAATGGAATGTTTGGTATCAGGATGCGGAACCGAGTAAGTCTCCAGTAGGTATAGGCAACTGGCCTCAAGGTTCCAGACTTCTAGAAGATATATATTCGGTTGCTGATGCAGTGGTGTTTGGCGACCTGCTGATCACCCTGCTCAGAAATGCCGATATCGTTCATGCCGCCAGTCTGGCTCAGCTGGTCAACGTCATTGCTCCAATCATGACAGAGCCCGGTGGTCCTGCTTGGAGACAAACCATTTTCTTCCCGTTTGCCCTGACTGCCAAATACGCAAAGGGTGGCAGTGTGCTGCCCTCTCAGGAAGATTCTGACGCATGCAAAACCAGTCAATATGGCGATGTGCCGATGACGGACTCTGTGGCGGTCAGAGGAGCCGATGGTTCGCTGACAGTTTTCGTTGTCAACCGCTGCCTTGATCGGAGCGTGGAGTATTGCTCCGACCTTTCCGGACTCTATAAAGCTGAAAAAGTGGTTGTTCAGAGCCTCCATGATGAAGATATTGCTGCTCGCAATACGCTTGGGGATCCCGAGCGTGTCGGTTTGCGGACGCGTAAAGACTTTACCCTTGAGAACGGCAAACTGAGTATCATGCTTCCTCCGGTTTCGTGGACGGCTATTCACATAGATTGATAATTGCAAATTGTTGCTTTCCATATATATATTCATTTCCACATATATTCAAAGGAGAAATAATGAGGAGAACTGTGAGAATCATCGCAGCCGCGCTCTCGGGAGTCTTGGCGATTTCCATGGCTGCCTGTGGCGGCCGCGGAGGAGCCAAGAGTGAAAGTCAGGCTGAGCACAGCGATAAAACTGCGAATGCCAATGCACAATGCCAGAACAAGGTTAAGAAGCCGAATGCAGAAAAGGTCACCGTGTGGGCCTGGTATCCGGCCATTCAGAAAGTAGTCGATGACTACAACGAGAACCACGATGATATTCAAGTGTGCTGGACGAACGCTGGACAGGGAAGTCCTGAATACACCAAATTCAATAATGCTATAAAGGCCAAGTCCGGCGGTCCTGACATCATCCAGCTTGAATATGAAGCAATGCCGCAATTCGTCGCGGGGGTTCAGAAGCATCTGGTTGACCTTAGCAAGTATGGCATGAATGATCACAAGCAGGAGTACACGGAAGGCGCCTGGAAGAGCGTGAGCATGGGCGGCGGCAACTCCGTTTATGGCGTTCCTGTCGATCTTGGCCCCTTCGTCATGTATGTGCGTCAGGACATCTTCGATAAATACCACGTCAAAGTTCCAACCACCTGGAAGGAATTCGAGCAGGCAGGCAAGGATCTTAAAGCTGCCGGTTTCGACGGATTCCTGAGCGATTGGGCTCCTAACGGCACTGCTGTCAATCCTGCGCTCTTTGCTCAGGCTGGAGAGAAAGTGTACAAGTATTCGTCAAAGACGCCTGACAAGGTAGGCATTAAATTGGATGCCCCAGGCGTGCAGAAGGTTCTAAAGTACTGGCAGAACCTGGTCAAAGAGGGCCTGGTCGACACCACGGACGCCAATACGACCGACTGGAACAACAATATGATTTCCGGCAAGTATGCCGCCTATGTTCAGGCTTCCTGGCTGACTGGTTACATCAAGGGCTTGGACAATTCTTCAAGCGGGAATTTCAGGATCTATAAGGCACCGGTTTGGGATGACTCCACGCCTCAGGTCAACCAGGGAGGATCCGCTTGGGCTGTAACTGATCAAGCAAAAGACACCAAAGCAGCGGCCAATGTTGCTCACGATCTGTTCGACTCAGATACAGCACAGCATATCGGTGTCACCGATGGCGCATTGTTCCCATCTTGGAAGAAGCAGCTCGCATCGGACGCTTTCAAGAACATGCAAGAGCCATTTTTGGGCAACCAAAAGCCTAATGAAGTCACTATTCCAGTGGCTAATGCTTGGAAAGGCGACGAGTTCCTGCCCTTCCAGACTTATGCCTATGACGAACAGACCAAGTCCTTCTCTGCAATTGTCAAGAAAGGCAATGATTGCGAGGAGACCCTGAAGGCTCTGGAAACCAAGCTGAACAATTATGCCAAGCAGCAAGGTTTCACCATAGAGTGACTGCTCATTTTAATTGGAGGGATGTCGTAATCGGTGTCCCTCCTTTTTAGGAGGTTCTGAAATGGCTTCGAACGCAATGGTCAAGCCGAGAAAGACGAAAGCCAATGTCGGCAACAGTCATAGGGCAATGTGGGGATGGTTCTTCACGGCTCCCTTTGGGGTCATCTTTCTGCTGTTTCTTGTGATACCGCTTGCTTACGCATTCTATGTATCATTGTTTACTTATACACAGGTCAACGGGGAGTCCTTCTCGGGGTTCGCCAATTATCAGCGCGTTTTTACTGACTCGATATTCCTGGTCGGTATGGGGCGCGTCATTCTCTACACCGTTGTCATGGTTCCGATCCAATTGGGTCTGGCGCTGATATTCGCGCTGCTCCTGGACTCTTTTAAAAACAGGTTTGCTTCGGTCTCTCGCCTGGTTATCTTCCTGCCCTATGCGATTCCTGGTGTTATTGGTGCCTTGATGTGGGGATTTATGTACTCCAAGAATATGGGTCCGTTTACTACCATATTTGGGCTGTTCGGAATGCAGACTCCTGGATTCCTCACCGCCAATGGCATCTTCGGTTCATTGGTCAATGTCGTGACTTGGCAATGGACGGGGTACTACATGGTAATTCTGTACTCGGCCTTGCAGTCCATTCCGCATGAGCTTTATGAGTCGGCCAGAATAGATGGGGCTTCTGAACTGAAGATCGCTACAAGAATCAAGGTTCCGATGGTGTCAGGATCGTTGGTCATGGTGACCATCTTTTCCCTTATCGGCACCTTGCAGTTCTATACCGAACCCACCATTCTGCGCAATCAGGCGCCAACGGTAATACCGCCGGAGTATACGCCCAATATGTATGCGCAAGCTCTTGCTTTCAATTACAACCAGACTAATTACTCTGCCACGGTTTCGTTTGCTCTGGGATTGGTCGTAGTGATATTCAGCGTTTTGTTCATGAGACTGACTCGTCATCAGTCTGGATTGGAGGACTGACATGTCAGCCACAAGAACAAGTGGCGTTCGCAGAAGTGCCAAGCGCGTCCAGGGGAATACCAGCGTTTTTGTGTATGTAGTACTGATATTGGCCATGGTCTATTTCCTCCTGCCTGTATGGTGGCTGATCGTTGCCTCCACAAAGTCGAACTCTGGATTGTTCTTCGGCGCCCATGGCTCTATGTGGTTCGACAAGAATTTTGACCTGTGGAAGAACATCAGCCAGCTTACGACCTATCAGGATGGCATTTACTGGCGCTGGATTTTCAACTCCTTCCTTTATGCTCTTGTAGGAGGATTCGGCGCCACGGTAGTGGCGGTTATGGCCGGGTATGGTTTTTCCAAGTTCAGATTCCGTGGACGAAATCTATACTTCAACATCGTTCTCGGCGCTTTGATGATTCCTTCGACAGCCTTGGTGATACCCACGTTCCTGCTGATGTCTGACATTGGTATGACCAACACCATTTGGGCTGTGCTTTTGCCGTCCCTGCTTAATCCGATGGGTGTTTACCTGATGAGGATCTACTGCATGCAATCCCTACCCGATGAAATGATCGAGGCGGCTCGAGTTGATGGGGCAGGCGAGTTGAGAACTTTCACACAAGTTTCTCTGCCCATTATGATCCCAGCAATTACTACAGTCTTTCTGCTGTCCGTCGTGGGTGCCTGGAACAACTTCTTCCTACCCCAAGTTGTTCTCACTAATCCAAAGTTGTTCCCGATCACGGTAGGACTGACCCAATGGCAGACAAAATCCCAGGCCGGAGCAGCATCAGAACAGGTCTGGAATCTGGTGACTTCAGGAGCCTTCATCTCGATTATTCCCATGGTCTTGGCTTTCCTCTTCCTGCAAAGGTACTGGGTAGGAGGATTGACGGCCGGATCGGTCAAATCATGATTCAAGGAAGGGCCTGGTGTTTAGGCTGTATCTTCTTTGTTGAGATAAACTGAAAATAGAATTGTTGTTACGTATTCCGAATTCGCATAAGTCCACTATGTGGAGTTGCGTGAATTCGGAATATATGTAATTGCCGATTGGTAAGGGGCTCTATTGACAACCAGAGTGACTATCAAGGATGTAGCCAGGCATTCTGGTGTTTCCATCAAAACAGTGTCCAATGTCATCAACGGTACAGGCAGCATGCGTGATTCCACCAGAAAACGCGTGCAGGACTCCATTCGTGAACTTGGCTACATGATCAATGTATCGGCCCGTTCATTAAAAACGGGTGCCACCAAGCTTATAGGCCTGGGGATTTTCGATTTTTCGCAGCCATTCGCCCCTTATTTGGCAGATAAAGTCATAGACATATCACGAAAACACGGATACGGAACAGTAATTAGCACTTACGGGTCGGACGGATCAGGTCTGCCTGTCATCATGGACGAAATCACAAAGCTGTCAGCAGATGGGTGGCTGCTTTTTTCGGACCAGCCTTTAAAAAACGGAGGCATCATCCTCGATCAGCCTTATCCGATCGTTTTAGCCGGTGATTACAACTCCTATGATCGTGTTGACTGGGTGACTATGCCTAATACGAGAGCCATTCGGTATGTCACAGGCAGGTTACTGGATATGGGATGTCGTCGTATAGCAGTCTTCGGTGCACCGGAGAAGTCAAAGACGCGCAATGAATACATGTGCGCTACCGAAGGCCTGCAGGAACTGAGAATTAGGGGATATATAGAGGCCTTCGAAGAGCGGGGACTGCCGGTGGATTGGCGGATGCTTCTGCCGAAGGATTGGATGGAAGGAGTCAGTGGCGTACAGGCTGTGACACAAATGTTGTCCAGAGGTATACGCCCGGATGCGATTATTTGCCTGACTGATGCTATGGCACTGGGTGCCTTGCATGGTTTGCAGAACGAGGGAATCCGTATCCCTGAAGATGTCCAAGTCGTGGGATTCGACGATGTGCCGGAGTCGTCCTATTCGACTCCATCACTAACGACCATTGATCCATGCCTGAATGACTACGTTGAGCATGCTATTGATATGTTGATTGAGCGCATCCATGGGTACAAGGGCAAATCCAGGACCTTTGTGACTGATTTCCGACTCGTTGAGAGAGATTCAACCCTGGCGTTCCCGACAGAAAAACATACTGTAGCAATAGCTGCAACTAACAGAGCAGTGGCGGCCCGACCTTTGAATGTGATTTAAAAGCCGCCAGAAATGAGATCGTTTATTGAAGCAATTTCTAGTGGATTTGCTTTGAGGCTGGCCATCTGTGTGATTGGTTGATTTTAGTTCTCCAACTTTTTTAGTATCCTGGCAGTAGTTTCTCATTCGTATATTTTGCATCAGACGAGATGCACATGAGGATCTATCTGCATTCAGTGACGGTTGGTCTGGCCTTTACCTGCTTTTGTAAGAAAGGTTCTCGATTTCCATAATGCAAGATTCAGTCACCGCTTTTGACAGGTCTTTTTTTTCTCATTCCTTGCACTCTTGCATGAACAATCACTGTCAGGCTCCTGTCTGGACGAGCTGTGGACGACTGCATATTCGACCACATGTTCCTGCTCGATCACGGCGATTCCGGCATCCAATCCATCATGATGGTGGGCGCTCAATCGGGTACCCATGATGACGGAATGAAGGTGCGACTATGGCCTGTGCGCGTGACCATAAGAACAAGGGCATAGGGCGAGTTACCAGCCGGATGCCCATCATGCCTTCTGGCTGTCGGCCTCCCTGGTTTCCCAGAACGCTGCTGGTGCTGATCCTGGCACTTGTCCTGTCGGCCGCAGGGCCTACGGCAACCGTCACGGCTCAGCCTGCGCCGGCTCTGCCTTCGGCTGCAGCTCCGGTGCAGAACGGTCGAGTTGCCTCATCGACCTCAGTATGCCGCCGGGGCTGGCTGTGGCCGCTTGAACCTCTACCCGCCCATAAGGCCGCCCCAAGGGTTATACGTCCCTTCGACCCTCCGGACCGTCCGTGGCTGAGCGGTCATCGAGGGATTGATCTGGCGGCGGAGCAAGGCAGTATTATCCGTGCTCCGGCAGACGGCATCCTCGCCTTCGCGGGTTCCGTAGCAGGCAAGGACGTGGTCTCCATACTTCACGGCAACCTGGTCTCCACCTACGAGCCTGCACAGAGCTCTCTGCCAACAGGGACCCGGCTGCAGGCCGGGGCAATTTGGGGAAAGGTAGAAGGGGCCTCCGACCACTGTGCTCAGGAATGTCTGCACTGGGGTCTGAAAGACGACCAAGGCCATTATCTGGATCCCGGTGCCAAAGTCGGAGGGCATCGGATTCGACTCAAACCCTTATAGAAGCGACAGCGCCACTCAGGTGACTCGCGCGTTTACAGACCGGGTATATCGCCAGCCCGGGGGAGCGGTTAGAATCGTTAAGCACAACGCCGTTTCAGCAGGGAGTGGTCATGCAGAACATGCAGCAAGAATTCACGCGTCCGCTTGAGGAGCCGATAGATGCTGATGCCAGCGTCTTCTCCCTGCTTGAGGACAGGGTGGAGCGCCTGGGGGATGATCCTTTGATCGAATACCGGAGCAGACGTGAGTGGAGCACCATCACGGCCCGTGAGTTCCTGGATCGTGTGATCGGACTGGCCAAGGGGCTTATGGCCCGGGGGATAGGTCGGGGGGATTCGGTGGCCATCGTCTCGCACACCAGATGGGAGTGGACTGCTCTGGACATGGCCATCCTCGCCATTGGAGCGGTGACGGTGCCAGTCTACGAGACAGACTCGCCTGATCAGATCCGGCGCATCTTCAACGACTCCCATGTCGGCATGGCCTTTCTGGAGGATGACGACATGAGAGCCCGGGTGGACGCGGTTCGTTCCCAATGCGCCTATCTGAACGACCTTTATGTGATCACCAGGGGAGCTCTGACCACCATGACCGCCTATGGACGGGCGGTGGACCAGGCGGACTTCCAAGCCCGGACCGACTCGGTGCAAGGCTCCGACCTGGCTACCATCGTCTACACCTCAGGCTCCACGGGCAAGCCCAAGGGCATTGAACTCAGCCATAGCAACATCGTCTTCACTGTGCGATCGGGTGCTCAGGCAGTCCCTGACATCTGCCTGGGCGAGGGCAGACGGCTTCTGCTCTGCCTACCCCTGGCTCACGCCTTCGCCCGCTGCCTGCAGTTCTTCGCCATCGCCACGGACCTCACCTTGGGGCTTACCGGGTCCATCCGCAATCTGCTCCAGGACATGCAGACCTTCAAACCCACTTTCATCCTGGCTGTGCCGCGAATCTTCGAGAAGATCTACAACGCCGCATCCCAGCGAGCCGGCACAGGCGCCAGGGGCAGAATTTTCCTGGATGCTGCAGGTGTGGCCAGGCAGTGGTCCCGTCATCAGCAGACCGGCAGCCGAGTTCCTGTGTCGCTGAAGACCAAGCACCTCATGTATACGGGCACTGTCTACGATCCCATCCTGGAGGCCCTGGGTGGCCGGGTCAAGTATGCCATTTCGGGCGGAGCCCCTCTGGACAGGGACATTGCGGACTTCTTCAATGGCATAGGCCTGCCCTTGCTGGAGGGCTACGGCATGACCGAGACCATGGGTCCGGTGACGGTCAACCCCACCAAGGGCTACCGGCTGGGCACCATCGGTCTGCCCATGCCCGGCATCACCGTGGGCATCGACCAGGAGGACCAGCTATGCGTCAAGGGTCCCGACGTCTGCATGGGCTACCACAACCATCCCGAAATCACCACCAGGCAGATTCGCGACGGTTGGCTGCTGACCGGCGATCTGGGCAGTCTGGACGAGGACGGGTTCGTTCGGTTGACTGGCCGGCGCAAGGAAATCATCATTACTGCTGGTGGCAAGAACATCTCGCCGGTGCTGCTGGAGACGGCCGTTGAACGTTCGCCCATCATCAGCCACTGTATGGTCATCGGGGACCGCAGGCCATTCATCTCGGCCTTGATCACCCTCAATCCCGAGGAGGTTGACCGCTGGCTGCGGGACCAGGGCGCCGAGCCTTTGAAAGATGCTGCTGCGGCTGGGGGGAACCCCATCATCCGCACCGAGGTCGACCGTGCCGTGGATGCGGCCAATGCCGAGGTCTCACGGGCCGAGGGCATTCGCCGCTATCTGATTCTGGACCAGGACTTCACTCGAGAGAACGGTCTGCTCACCGCATCATACAAGCCCCGCCGGCAGGAGGTTCTCAAGCGGTATGAGGATCGGATCGAGCGGGAGATCTATGCTCAGAGACCCGCGTCTGCCGGTTTGATGTAGCCGGTATCGATCAGCGTCGCCTTGAGGTTGGAGGCTGACACCGCAACCAAGGGTCTTGACAAGCGGCGCACCTGTTTGCCGTTCTGGTTGATGGCCTGGATCGTGTTCATGGCTGGCACCTTACCCTGGCTGTTGAGGCCGATGCAAGCCTTGGCGATATCAGCCGCCAACCCAAGCCTGTCCTCTAGGCCGGTCATCCACTGACGTCCGTCCACGATTTGAGGGATGTTGTCCACGTAGGCGCCATATCCGCTGATGATGGGCCAGGCGGCGTGGTCGTCCGAGGGCGTGGATTCCTGAGTTTTGCCCGTGGTCTGCTGTGAAGAATCTGCATCCGACCCTGTCTGATTCCGGGTTGCAGGGTCCTGGGCGGGTTTGGGAACGCGCTGCCGATGCAGATCCTGGCGGCCGGCCATGGATCCGACAATGCCTGATATGGAAATCTCCGGGTTGACATCTGCCGATGTACCTCGATACCCCAGATCCCCGAGCTCAGAGACCACCCCGGAAACAATGAAGTCGTTCATGGCCAGAATGCCGTCCACCTCGGTACGGGTCTTGGTGCCATCGCTCATGGCCAGACGGGTCGCCAGCTCCTTGCCGGTAGCAGAAGCATCCTTGCCTGGGTCAAAAGCGACCGTCTGCCAGTCCTTCTCGGTGCTGTCTGCTTGCAGGCGCCCCGAGGGGCTGACAGCCCGGCCATCCCTGAAATAGGGGCCAAGCACTTGCCAGATTCCGGCGAAGGCCTGGGCGGGGAAAGAACTCTGCGCATCCTGCTCCTCTTGCCTTCCCTGCTGAGCCTGGCTGGCTTCAGCATCCTTGTCGGCAGAGGAGGCATCAGAGGAAGATGTCTCGGCTGTGCGGTTCGGCAGCAGAATCTCGATGCGGCAGGGGTTGTTCTTGCTGGCCTTGTCCAGCTCCAGCTTGCTGGCCAGCTTGTCCGCCTGCATTTGACCGATGGCCCGTGCATCAGACAACTGTACGAACAGATCCGGCTGAATGCCCGGCACCTGATTGGCCAGCAGCACCAGATGCATGCCCGCGCCCGCGGCCAGCCGCAGAGACGAGACCAGGCGTGCACTCGCCTTGTCTCTGGCATCAGTATCCAGTGACTTGCTGATGTAGTCGCCATACTGGCGGGTAATGGAGTCAGGCGAGGTCATGGGTGCCACCACCAGTGTGGTCGGCTCTGCGGTCTTCCCGGCCTTGCGCTCTGAAAGACGGTTGACCACGTAATCCTGCAGTTCCTTGCTTTGATCCTCCAGATTCCCGCTGGTGTAGGCATCGATGCGCTTGCCGGAAAGATGCTCCTTGGTCAGTGCCGCCTTGAGCTCTGGAACCAGGGCGGCCCACTTGTTGATGGGTGTGTGCTGGGAGAGGGTGATGCCGTCGGAGGGAGTGAAAATGGCCACTCGACCGGGCACTTCGGCAGCTGCCGTGGAGGTCGCCTGGCTCTGCGGGGCGTTTGGGGAGAATGATTTCCCTCCGCCCATGGCCGGACCGCAGGCACCAGCCGATGCCACCATGAACAGGCATGCCAGCAGGGCCAGCAAGCCTGACAAATGCCGTGCAAAGCCGGTCTTCTTCACGTTCGCTCCTTCGTTCCGACAGAACCCGACTCTGGTCGGGTTCCGAGCAACCATTATGGGCTCTCGGGCAGGAGCGTATGGAGCCTCCTTGCTTTTGCGCACAAGGTTCTCGCCTAGGGACAGACAGTCAAAACCGAACTGAGCAGATTAACCGCCTGCAACGGCCAGGAGATGATGCCGTGCCTGATCCGCTAGTCCGCCCTGGGGTCCTTGGCCGCTGTCGTAGTCGAAACCATACGCTCGGCGAGGGCATGGTCCAGGGCAGCCATAAACCCTTCGGTGTCCAGCCAGGGCTGGTCAGGACCGACCAGGCTGGCTAGGTCCTTGGTCATGCGGCCGGAGCGCACGGTCTCGACGACCACGGACTCCAGGGTTTGCGCAAACTGGGACACCTTGGGTGTGTCATCCAGCCGCGCCCGCTGCTTGAGTCCGCCGGTCCAGGCGAAAATGGATGCGATCGGATTGGTGGAGGTGGTTTCCCCTTTGAGCCAGCGCCGGTAATGCCTGGTCACGGTTCCATGGGCGGCCTCTGCCTCTACGGTCTGCCCATCGGCCGTCATCAGCATGGAATTCATGAGGCCGAGGGATCCGAACCCTTGAGCTATTGCATCGGATTGAACATCGCCGTCGTAGTTCTTGCAGGCCCAGACATAGCCTCCCTGCCACTTGAGGGAGGAGGCCACCATGTCGTCAATCAGCCGATGCTGGTAGGCCAGCCCCTCTTGTTCGAACCGACTTTGGTACTCCTGCTCGTAGACTCGGGCGAAAATGTCCTTGAACCGGCCGTCATAGGCCTTGAGGATGGTGTTCTTGGTGCTTAGGTAGACCGGGTAGTGCCTCTGCAGGGCATAGTTGAAGCAGGAGCGCGCAAAGTCACGGATGGAGTCGTCAAGGTTGAACTGAACCTGGGCCACACCCGGACCTGGGTAGACGGTCACTTCTCGGGTCACCGGCTCGCCCCCGTCATCGGGGGTGAAGGTAACGCTCAGCTTTCCAGGCTCGGGCACGGTAAAATCAGTGGCCTGGTATTGGTCGCCAAAGGCATGGCGGGCCACCACGATGGGTTTGGACCATCCGGGAACCAGTCGGGGGATGTTGTCGATGACGATGGGCTCGCGGAAGATGGTTCCGCCAAGAATGTTGCGAATGGTGCCGTTGGGCGACTTCCACATGCGCTTGAGACCGAATTCCTTCACCCGGGCCTCGTCCGGGGTTATTGTGGCGCACTTGATGCCCACATGCTCGCGCTGAATGGCCTGAGCCGCCTGCACGGTGACCTTGTCGTCGGTGGCGTCCCTGTTGCGGATGCTCAAGTCATGATAGTCCAGGTCCACATCCAGATAGGGCAGAATCAGCCGTTCTTTGATCATTTTCCATATGACCCGGGTCATCTCGTCACCGTCGAGCTCGACGATGCATCCCTTCACGGCGATCTTCTCCATGGCGACCTCCTAACAGTGGGCGGGTCGGGGGCCGGATCCTGCTCCCGGTGCCGCAGTTGCGCTCGCGGACAGTTCTATCCCAAGTTTGTTACCCTCCGTTCCCCTGCTCGTAACCCGTTCGTAGCACGCCGGAGCGTCATCATGAGGCGCTAGGCTGGCAGGTATGACACAGGAAATCGAAATCGGTCTCGGCAAGAAGGCCACGGTGGCCTATACGCTCGATGATGTCTCCATACTCCCATCAAGAAGGACCAGGGATCCCCAGGATGTGTCCACGGCCTGGCAGGTGGATGCCTACGAGTTCAACCTGCCTCTTCTGGCGGCGCCCATGGACTCGGTGACCAGTCCGGAGACGGCCATTGCCTTGGGACGGTTGGGTGGACTGGGCGTGCTGGACTTGGAGGGTTTATGGACCCGATACGAGGATCCGCGCCCTCAGCTGGATCAAATAGCCCATGCCTCGCCGGAGCAGGCTACCGGAGTCATTCAGGAGGCCTACCGTGAGCCGGTCAAGGCGGAACTGATCACCCGCCGTCTACAGGAGATTCGCAAGGCCGGGGTCACGGTGGCCGGTGCCCTGTCGCCTCAGCGCACCCAGGAGTTCTACGCTACAGTGGTCGATGCGGGCGTGGATCTCTTCGTGATCCGCGGCACGGCGGTCTCGGCTGAGCATGTCTCCACCAGTCATGAGCCTTTGGATTTGAAGAAGTTCATCTACGATCTGGACGTTCCGGTCATCGTTGGCGGGGCTGCTACCTACCAGGCTGCCCTGCATCTGATGCGCACGGGTGCTGCCGGGGTGCTGGTCGGGTTCGGCGGGGGAGCCTCCTCTACTGACTCCGCCACCATCGGAATTCAGGCTCCTATGGCCACGGCCATCTCGGATGTAGCCGAGGCGCGTCGCGACTACCTGGACGAGTCCGGTGGCCGCTACGTTCAGGTCATCGCCGACGGGGAGACCGGCACCTCGGGGTCCTTTGTCAAGGCTTTGGCTATGGGGGCCGATGCGGTCATGCTGGGCACGCCTCTGGCCAAGGCCATGGAGGCTCCCGGTCAGGGCATGCACTGGGGGGCCGAGGCACATCATCCTGAGCTGCCAAGGGGTCGCAGGGTCCAGGTTGGCCAGGTGGGGAGCCTGGAGCGCATACTCTTCGGACCCAGCGATCGCACCGATGGCAGCCTGAACCTGATCGGGGCCCTGCGCCGGGCCATGGCCTCCACCGGCTACGTGGATGTCAAGAACTTCCAGAAGTGCCGCGTGGCGGTGACTTCTGCTCCCCGCTGCTAAGCCGGACAGGGCATTCAAAGCCTATTTATCCACAATCGGTATCAAGGCCGGTTCAGGTTGACCACATTCCTGAACCGGCCTTTACATTGCCTCAGCGCATTCTTACTCTAGACGTAATCGCTGTCGTTGCGTCGGTCGCCCAGTGCACCTCGCCGGCATGATAGGGGGGACAAGCACATCGAAGTGCGAGGAGACAAGTATGACGGAGTACATGGATCTGGCGCCGACCTGGGATGGGAATCAGGCTGTCGGGGATTCGACAGAAAAGGACGTTGGCGGCTGGTGGCCGTCTACCTCTGCTCAGGTGCCGCTGGGACTTGGGGACATCAACCTGACAGTGCGAACTGTCAACTTCGTTCGGCCGACAGATACTGACGGGCATGAGGGGCTGACGGGTGATCTCAAGCGAATTCTGGTCAACCTGTGTGCGTTGGCATCCAGGGTCTTCGATGTGCTGCGGGGCCGTCTGCCGATGAAGAGCCTGGACCGCGTGCTCAACCGCGTCTGCATGGAACGGCTGGCTATGCTGGCCCAGCTGATGCGTGATCGGCATCTGGGCATGGTTCGCACGTCGGATCATGTCGGCCTGGCTTACCTGCCACTGATTCCTAAACTGGTCGAGCTCTACGGCGTGGACTGCGACCGGTACGAAACGACCATCGGATTCCTGGTCGGCGAGCGTACGGTGCTGACCAACCTGATCGTTGTCAGAAGCGGTTCGCGCTGGCTCTGTGTGCGCTTCGACATTGGCTAGGCGACGGCTTTGGCGGGTTGACCCATATGATGGTGGGTATGTTGCGTGAATTTACGGTCGAGCTTCAACACCCGACGACGGACAAGGACACCATCTATTCACTCCTGGCAAAACGCACCGCCCGCGACCCTGAGGAGCTGGTTGCCCAGTGGCAGGATCCCATGACCAGAAACTGGCACGATGTCAAGGCCGGGCAGATGTCCGCACGGGTTCGCGCTGTGGCCAAGGGCATGATGGCCCTGGGCGTGGAAAAGGGCAGCACCGTGGTCATCTATGCCTCCACCAGCTATGACTGGGGGGTCACGGACTTTGCCTGCGCCGCCATCGGGGCGGTCTCGGTACCCATCTACGAGACCGACTCGCCCAGCCAGGCCCAGAAGATCGTTCAGGACGTGGACTGCGTTCTGGCCTTCGCCGGCGACTCGGAGCATGCGCAGATTCTGGAGCAGGTTCGTGGGTCCTCGCCCAAGCTCAAGTATGTCTTCAATTTCGAAGCCGGGGGTCTGAACGCAGTCAGCGAATTCGGCCAGGGGATCGACGACGAGCGCCTTGACCAAGCCATAGCCCAGGTCAAGGCCGACGATCTGGCCACCATCGTCTACACTTCGGGTTCCACCGGGGAGCCCAAGGGCGCCATGCTCTCCAACCGGAACTTCGTCCACATCGTCTTCGTGGGCTGGGATGTGCTCTACCACATGCTGGCAGCGCCTTCCCGCCTGATGCTCTTCCTCCCCCTGGCCCACTGCTTCGCCCGCTACATCCAGTACGTGGCCATCGGCGCCCAAGGCGTGGTAGGATACGTCTCCAACGCCAAGCACCTGCTGACCGACCTGCGCACCTTCCGGCCCACCTACCTGCTGGGCGTGCCCCGTGTCTTTGAGAAGGTCTACAACGCCGCCTCGCAGAAGGCCGGCACAGGTCTGGCCGGCAAGGTCTTCGCCAAGGCCACCAGGCACTTCATCAAGTGGTCCAAAGACGAGCAGGAGGGGCGCGGCCACTCGCCGCTGACCCGCCTGGCCCACGCCTTCTACACCAAGACCGTCGGCAACACGATCGAATCGGCCCTGGGCTCCAACCTGAGCTACCTGGCCTGCGGCGGCGCGCCCATGAACGCCGACCTGGCCCACTTCTTCAACGGAATCGACGGGATCACCTTCATCCAAGGCTACGGGATGACTGAGACGGCAGCCCCCTGCATTGTCAACTTCGAGGATGCCAACGAGGTGGGGTCGGTCGGCCGCCCTGGCTCGGGCATCACAGTCAGGCTGAGCGACGACGACGAGCTTCTGGTCAAGGGCCCCAGCGTCTTCATGGGCTATTACCACCAGCCAGAGCTGGATTCCACCGTGCTCGATAAGGACGGCTGGCTGCACACCGGCGATCTGGCCCAGATCGACGACCAAGGCTTCGTCTTTATCACCGGTCGCAAGAAGGACGTCATCATCACCGCCGGCGGCAAGAATGTGAGCCCGGCTCCTATGGAGGATGTCATCAGCACCTGTCCGATTGTCTCCCAAGCCGTAGTCGTGGGCGACGGCAGGCCCTTCGTGGGCGCCTTGGTCACCCTGGATGCCGGCATGCTGAAGTCCTGGCTGGTCTCCCAGGGTCTGGACGCTGACATGAGCATGGAACAGGCCAGCCATAATGATGCCATCCATGCCTTCATCCAGCAGTATGTGGACAAGGCCAACTGCAACGTCTCGCGGGCCGAGTCGGTGCGCAAGTTCCTAGTGCTGGACAAGGACTTCAGCCAGGAGGACGGCACCCTGACCCCCAGTCTGAAGGTGGTGCGCCCCGAGGTGCTTCGCCAGTATTCCGAACTTGTGGACAAGGTCCTTTATGCGCCCAGGACGTCAGCCAAGCCCGCCGCCAAGGAGAATGACATCGTCAGCAGGGCACGGACCACTGTGAGCGACTCCCTGGCCAGCATGACCGGGCACAAGCGTGATGGTCGCCAGGAGGAGGAAGCAACCCCAGAGAACGAGAAGAACGGCCGCGACGGCCGGGATGACGAGGAGTAGGCAGTGGCGATTCGTACAATCAGAGTGGTTCCCGATCCGGTTTTGCGCACCCCCTGCGATCCTGTGACCAGCATCACCCCGGCTGTCCGCACTCTTGTGCGTGACCTGGTGGACACTGTCGACGACCCCGGCAGGGCAGGCCTGTCTGCCAACCAGATCGGCGTGGGCCTGCGCGTTTTCTCGTATAACATCGGCGGCAAGGTGGGCTACATCATCAATCCGGTCATTGATAAGACCTCCGGCGAGCAGTATGGCGAGGAGGGATGCCTGTCCCTGCCCAACCTCTGGTATCCGACCAGACGGGCCGACTACGCCCGAGCCCACGGCATCGATCTGGACGGTAAAACAGTGACTCTTGAAGGCCATGGCATTATGGGGCGGATGATCCAGCACGAGTGCGATCATCTGGACGGCCATGTCTATGTGGATCGGCTGGAGAGCGATGTCCGCCGCAAGGCCATGCAACAGCTGAGATCAACCAGGTAGGCAGAAGGAGAACACGATACCCGTGGTCATTGGCCTTGGGTATCATAGTAATCCGGCGTGTCATTGCGCATGTCCGCTGTCACGGGTGGACAGGCGCGCCAAGAGTATTCCCGAACGCACGCCGCGAATTCGCGCCATGTCCGCGACGCCCTGTGTCGGTCGGCTCCTCGGAGTTGCACGCAGGTGCACATGGCCAGGCAATAACCGACAATGAAAGGTACGGACATGGCACAGATCACCATGAGCGAAATGCTGAAGGCCGGCGTCCACTTCGGACACCAGACCCGTCGTTGGAACCCCAAGATGAAGCAGTACATCCTGATGGAGCGTAACGGCATCCACATCATCAACCTCTTCAAGTCGCTCGGTCTGATCGACCAGGCCTATGACTTCATCAAGCAGACCGTGGCCCACAACGGCACCGTGCTCTTCGTGGGGACCAAGAAGCAGGCCCAGGAGGCCATCAAGGCCCAGGCCACCCGGGTGAACATGCCCTACGTCTCCGAGCGCTGGCTGGGTGGCATGCTGACCAACTTCCAGACTGTGACCAAGCGGGTCGGCCGCTTGAAGGAGCTGGAGGAGATGGACTTCGACGACGTGCACGGCTCGGGGCTGACCAAGAAGGAGCTGCTGCTCCTTCGGCGCGAGAAGGACAAGCTGGAGCGTCAGCTGGGTGGCATCCGCAACATGAGCCGCACCCCTTCGGCCCTGTTCGTGGTCGACATCAACAAGGAGGCCCTGGCGGTCTCCGAGGCCAACAAGTTGGGCATCCCGGTCGTGGCTCTGGTGGACACCAACACGGATCCTGAGCTCGTCACCTACCCCATTCCTGCCAACGACGATGCCATTCGCGGCGTCGAGCTGCTGACTCGGCTCATGGCTGATGCCGTGGCTGACGGTCTGCTGGAGCGCTCCGGCAAGGCCGCCAAGACCGAGGAGGCCTCCGACCAGCCTATGGCCGAGTGGGAGAAGAACCTGCTGGAGAACAAGGACGGACAGCCGCAGGAACAGGGCCAGGAGGCCGCCCAGGCTCCCCAGGCCGAGCAGCCTGCGCAAGAGCAGCAGGAGACCCCCGCTGCTGATCAGGCCGCCTGAAACCTGGCGCCTAGATAGATACATCCAGGAAAGACCAGATAGGAGAGTTTCATGGCAAAAATCACCGCTGCACTGATCAAGGAGCTGCGTGATCAGACCGGCGCCGGCATGATGGACGTCAAGAAGGCCTTGACCGAGGCCGAGGGCGATATGGCCCGCGCCAAGGAGATCATCCGCGCCACCGGCATCCAGGCCGCAGGCGCCCGTGAGGGCCGCAAGGCTCAGGAGGGCCTGATCGCTTCCACCGTCGTGGAGGGTGGACAGGGCCAGATTGGCTATGCCGTCGAGCTCAACTCCGAGACCGACTTTGTGGCCAAGACCCCTCAGTTCGTTGAGTTCGGCCAGGAGGTCATCGGCGACGTGGCCAAGGCCGATGCCTCCAACGCCGAGCAGGTCGATGCTGCTCCATCCAAGTCCGGCACCGTCAAGGAGACTGTAGAGGAGGCCGGCGCGCTCTTCCATGAACACGTCAAGGTCGGCCAGGTGGCCCGGGTCGAAGGTCCCCGTGTCGAGATCTACGCCCACCGCAAGTCCGTGGAGATGCCCCCCTCCATCGTGGCCATGATCGCCACTGATGAGGCAGGCGCCCAGGTCGCTCATGAGGTGGCCCTGCAGATCTCCGCCATGAGCCCCAAGTGGCTCAGCCGCGAGGATGTGCCCGCTGACGTGGTGGAGTCCGAGCGTCGCGTGGCCACCGAGAAGTCCCAGGCCGAAGGCAAGCCCGAGAAGATCATTCCCAAGATCGTCGAGGGGCGTCTAAACGCCTTCTTCAAGGAGACCGTCCTGCTGGAGCAGCAGTACGTCAAGGACACCTCCAAGACCATTGACGACCTCTTCAAGCAGGCTGGCGGCAAGGCTTTGGCCTTCGCCCGTCTCGAGGTCGGCAAGGGCGACGAGGAGCAGTAAGCAGTCCGGCAATGTCTTAGGTCGTCTCGCCTGATCCTGCTTGAGTGGGTAGGCCGGACGGCCGGCATTGATGGCAGGGGAGCGGCTTCCATGGTCGCTCCCCTTCTTGTGTTTCGGGCTGATTCCCCGGGCCTATTACCTGGGTCTTCTCAAGGAGGTCTTGTCGCCCAGCCTCGATACCCTATTAGCGGCGTATTACGCACGTCATCATGTTTGGAGAAAGGGCTTTTATGACCGGATCCGATTCAGCGCAAAACCCAGCATCGTCTCGTCGTGTGCTGCTCAAGCTCTCCGGAGAGGCCTTCGGGGGAGGCGAGGTCGGCATTGACGTGCAGGTGGTCAAGCGGGTGGCCAAGGAAATCGTCCAGGCAGTGCAGAGCGGCGTGCAGGTCGCCATTGTGGTGGGCGGCGGCAACTTCTTCCGCGGAGCCGAGCTCAGCCAGGCCGGAATCGAGCGTTCGCGCGGCGACTACATGGGCATGCTGGGCACGGTCATGAACTGTCTGGCCTTGCAGGACTTCCTGGAGCAGGATGGTCAGGCCACCAGGGTGCAGACAGCCATCACCATGGGCCAGGTGGCCGAGCCCTACATCCCGCTTAAGGCCATCCGCCACCTGGAGAAGGGGCGCGTGGTCATCTTCGGCGCCGGATCCGGCATGCCTTACTTCTCAACCGATACCGTCTCCATCCAGCGGGCCTTGGAGATCCATTGCGTCGAGGTCCTGATGGGCAAGAACGGTGTGGACGGCGTGTACACGGCTGATCCGCACAAACAGGCATCTGCGCGCATGTTCACCAATCTGAGCTACCAGCGTGCACTGGTGGACAACCTGGCTGTTATGGATGCGGCAGCGCTGTCCATGGCCCGGGACAACGACATGCCTATCCGTGTCTTCGGACTGGAGGGCGAAGGCAACGTGACCGGGGCGCTCAAAGGCCAGCGTCTGGGCACCCTGGTTCACGGCGGTCCTGATCGTACCCTGTGACCGGCTGCGGGCTCGCATCGCGCCGCTTGGCCCCCGTGGCCCCATGGCCGTAGAGTATAAGAACGACGGACCTTACGCGCACAGGCGGATGGTCTATACAGCAAGGAGCAGATCATGACCACAGTGGTGGACCAGGCCGGAAGACAGATGGACAAGAGCATCGAGGCGACCAAGGAGAATTTCTCGGGAATTAGGACTGGGCGTGCCAACCCCTCCTTCCTCAACGACATCATGGTGGAGTATTACGGCACTCCCACGCCCATCAAGTCGCTGGCTTCCATAGGCGTCCCGGAGCCTCGCACTCTGGCCGTCACCCCCTTCGACCCCTCCCAGGCAGGCGCAGTCGAGAAGGCCATCCGCGACTCGGACCTGGGCGTCAACCCCAGCCGCGATGGCAACGTCATCAGGGTCACCATGCCCGAGCTGACCGAGGAGCGCCGCCGGGACTATGTCAAGCTGGCCAAGAACAAGGCCGAGGAGGGCAAGGTGGCTGTCCGCAACATCCGGCGCAAGGTCAAGGAAGAGCTGGAGGCTAAGGTCAAGGATGGCGACCTGGGTGAGGATGAAGGCAACCGGCTGCAGAAGGAGCTTGAGACCGTCACCAAGCAGAAGAACGACATGATCGACCAGCTTCTGGATGCCAAGGAGAAGGAGATTCTCGAAGTCTGATCCGCATGGGGAGGATCCACTGTATATGAGTACTAAGGAAAGCTCTGTCGAGACGGCCGGTCAGGATGCCGTCGCAACCCTGAATAAGCGGACCGGGCGTAACTTGCCGCAGGCGGTAGCCACTGGCGCGCTTCTGGTGGTTATCATCCTGGCCTGCATCCTGGTGCGCATCGATGCATTCATTTACCTGATTGTGGTTTTCATGACCCTGGGGCTCTGGGAGCTGAGGGTGGACTTTGCCACGGCAGGCCTGCATATACCGGTGGTCGAGCTCTGGATCTGCTCGGCGGCCACCATGCTGGCCTCCTTCTATGCGCCGGACCATGTGGCGGTCATGACCGCCGGAGTTTTGGTCACTGCCTTGGTCGGGGTTCTTGCGGCCACCCGCAACCACCGCCTGGGCGGTCGGCTGGTCAAGGCAGTGAATGCCAAGTTGTCGGGCAAGGATGCGCAGACCATGGCCGATGCCTCCTATGGCACCACAGGAGGGGAGAGCCGGTCAAGCAGCCTGGCCAATGTGGGCGTTACCCTCCTGACCGTTGTCTATATCACCCTCCTGGCCTGTCTGATAACCCTGCCCACCACCTTCGGTGGGCATCCTGCCGCGCACGCCTTCATGGTGATTTTCCTGCCTGCCTTAAGCGACATTGGCGGACTTCTCTTTGGCTCGATCTTCGGCAAGCACAAGATCTCGCCCCGTATCTCTCCTGGCAAGTCGCTGGAGGGGCTGGCAGGTTCCATGCTCTGCTGCCTGGTCGGCGCCCTGGTCATCTTTGCGGCTACCTACCCCATGGCGGATTGGGGACGGATCTGGTGGGTCGCCCTGCTCATGGGCATCATGGTCGGAGCCACAGGAACTCTTGGGGATCTGAGTGCATCCTTGATCAAACGCGACCTGGGGATCAAGGACATGGGCCACCTGCTCAAGGGTCATGGGGGGGTCCTGGACAGGGTGGATTCCATCCTCATGTCCGCACCGTTCATCACACTGGTCCTTTTGGTCACTGGTCTGTGACCGGAATCGATTGCAAGCGTATATTCATAGTTTTGTCAGATTGAATAGCTGATACAGGATGAGGTAGAGGCATGACAGACGTCGATTTGGCCGGTGCCGAGCCTGAGACCGGCATCACCCCCGGAGGCAAGGAAGGAGTTTTCAGGGATGTTCTGGCGGCAGACCATGCCCGACGAGGCAAGCCGCCGCGCCACTTTACGGACATGGACGAGCAGGAGCGTCAGGAGGTCTGCGCTCAACTGGGCCTGCCGAAATTCCGTGTCTCTCAACTGGCCAACCATTACTTCAACCATCTGTCCACCGACCCGGACGACTTCACGGACTTTCCCGCGGCCAGCCGCCAAGATGCTGCACGCCTCTTCTTCCCTGAACTGATAACCCCGGTCGCTGTTCAGAAGGCGGATCAGGGGACCACCGTCAAGACACTCTGGGAGCTCTTCGACGGGTCCAGGATCGAGTCTGTGCTCATGCGCTACCCCTCCAGGGCCACCCTCTGCATCTCCAGTCAGGTCGGCTGCGGCATGGGCTGCCCTTTCTGCGCCACAGGTCAGCTTGGATTGACGCGGAACATGTCGACTGGTGAGATTCTGGAACAGGTCAGGACTGCCTCCCAGATGATGAGGTCCGGACAGGTTGCCGGAGGTCCAGGTCGTCTGAGCAATATCGTCTTCATGGGGATGGGCGAGCCCATGGGCAACTACCGGGCTGTCCTGTCCGCCGTCAGACAGATCAGCGCTTTGCCCCCCAAGGGATTCGGTATTTCGGCCAGGAACATCACTGTCTCCACGGTCGGCGTGGTCCCTGGCATCCGCAAGCTGGCCAAAGAGGGGATTCCTGTCCGTCTGGCCGTTTCACTCCATGCTCCCAGCGACAAGCTGCGCGACGAGCTGGTTCCCATGAACCGCCGCTTCAACACCGCCCAGGTCCTGGATGCGGCCCACGACTACTACCTGGCCAGCGGCAGACGGGTCAGCATCGAGTATGCCCTGATGCGTGGCATCAACGACCAGGCCGAGCATGCCCACCTCCTGGCCAAGCGCCTCAACCACTACGGGGACGACTGGGCGCACGTCAACCCCATACCCCTGAATCCTATTGAGGGGTCTCGCTGGACTGCCTCCAGGCCCGAGGATGAGCAGAGCTTCCTGGACATTCTCCACAAGGCGGGCATCACTGCAACCATGAGGGACACACGAGGATCGGACATCGACGGCGCGTGCGGGCAGCTGGCAGCCAAGGCCGTCAAGCTTCAGGCCTGATTCAGCATTTTGCAATGTTCATGCCATAGTGCGGACACGCTATGGTTTCCGGACACTGCAGAAGCTAAAGTCGTTACTCAAACAAATCGGTTCAGGCAGGGAGGCAGGTCGCATGACAGTAGCGGTTCGTGTCATTCCATGCCTTGATGTCGACCAAGGCCGTGTGGTAAAGGGCGTCCATTTTAAGAATTTGCGCGATGCGGGCGATCCGGTCGAACTGGCTTCCGTCTACTACCAACAAGGCGCCGACGAACTGACCTTCCTGGATGTGACCGCTTCGGGCATCGGGCGAGCCACCATGGTGGACCTGGTCAAGAGCACTGCCGATCAGATCTTTATTCCGCTGACCGTCGGCGGTGGCGTGCGCACCCCGCAGGATGTCGATACCCTCCTGCGGTCAGGCGCCGATAAAGTCGGCATCAACACGGCAGCCATTGCCAATCCGCTGGTCATCGGAGACATCGCCCAGCGGTTCGGCCGACAGGTTCTGGTGCTCTCGGTCGATGCCCGCCGATCTGATGCACAGGGCATTACCTCGGGATATGAGGTGACCACCATGGGCGGCCGCCAGTCTGCCGGCATTGATGCCATCGACTGGGTCAAGCAGGCTCAGGAGCTCGGAGCCGGTGAGATCCTCCTCAACTCTATGGATGCGGACGGGACCCGTCGGGGATTCGATCTGGAGATGATCGCCGACGTGCGCAAGGCCGTATCCCTTCCGCTCATTGCCAGTGGCGGAGCAGGCAAAGCCGCCGATTTTCCTCCAGCTGTCAAGGCCGGGGCCGACGCGGTCCTGGCAGCTTCCGTCTTCCATTTTGGACAGGTGTCCGTCAAGGATGTCAAGCAGGCGCTCCATGCGGCCGGGTATCCGGTTCGATGGCAGGCCTAACCATTCCCGCAGACAATTTCGGCACTGCAAGGTGCATGGCTTTTACAGGCCCGTTGGCAGCCATCGTGAAACCATACCCATACGAAGACAATCAACCGACAAGGTCATGTCGGACAATTCAGCTGAACCAGTTGGATGAATATAAGGAGGATGAGGATCAATGCCACAGTCTTCGAAGGACCAGGAAGTACGTTTGAATCCGGTCATAGCAGCCAGGCTCAAGAAGGATGCCAAGGGACTTGTGGCCGCTGTGGTCCAGCAGTATGACAGCCATCAGGTGCTCATGGTCGGGTACATGGATGAGGAGGCCTTGAGACGCACCCTGACCACGGGCAGGGTCACCTTCTGGTCCCGCTCCAGGCAGGAATACTGGCGCAAGGGAGATACCTCCGGGCACGTCCAATACGTCAAGGGCGTCAGCATCGACTGCGACGGGGACGCGTTGCTTATCGAAGTCGACCAGGTGGGAGCGGCCTGCCATACCGGACACAGGTCCTGTTTTGAAGCCGGAGGACCCTTGCCAGCGGTGCAAGGCAACCGTACGCAGGCACAAATGCGGAGCGAGGAAGGGTAATCCAGTGCAGAAAAACGCTAAGGTTGTGGCAGGGAACACACAGGAAACTGGAGGGAAGGGCTCTATGACCGTCTTGGATGAACTGGTGGCCGGCGCCGTAGAGGATGCAAGGAGCCGGGTACAGAAGATTCCCTTGGAAAGCCTCAAGCAACAGGTCAGGAGCATGAAGCGCAAACCCCTGGACACTGCGCGACTGCTCAGGGAGAGTGTCGGCATTCCAATCATCGCGGAAATCAAGCGTGCCTCGCCCTCTAAGGGGTACCTTGCCGACATCAAAAACCCCGCCGCCCTGGCCCGGCAGTATGCCAACGGGGGCGCTTCGGCCATATCGGTCCTGACCGAGGGCAGGCGCTTCCTGGGGTCTTTGGAGGATCTGCGGCAGGTCAGACAGGCCGTGGGCATTCCCGTGCTCAACAAGAACTTCATTGTTTCTGACTATCAGGTCTGGGAGTCCAGGGCCAACGGAGCGGATATGATCCTGCTGATTGTCGCTGCCCTGGATGACACCCGCCTCAAGCACCTGCTCGACCTAGCCGGGAGCCTAGGCATGACCGCCCTGGTCGAAACGCATGATCGCCAGGAGATCGAGCGGGCCATCGCGGCCGGTGCCAGGGTGATCGGCATCAACGCCCGGAATCTGAAGGACCTGAATGTTGACGTTGACCAGTATGCCCGGCTGGCTTCCAACCTGCCCAAGGATGTGGTCAAGGTGGCCGAGTCCGGAGTGTTTGGCACGGTCGAGTTGGAGCGGTACGCCCGTGCCGGGGCCGATGCGGTTCTGATAGGAGAAGGCCTGGTCACCTCCCAGGATCAGGAGGGTACCGTCCGCCTGCTGGTTCAGGCTGGTCACAGTTTCAAGGCCGCCGAGGCAAGGCCCCTGTCGACCCATGACGGTCCCTATTTCGGCCCCTATGGCGGACGTTTCGTACCTGAGGCCCTGGTTGGCGCCCTTGACGAGCTGGAGCGGGTCTACAAGGAGGCCAAGGCTGATCCGGCCTTTCGTGAGGAGTTGAACAGACTCAACAGGGTCTATGTGGGGCGCCCCTCGGCTCTGACGCCAGCTCCCAGGTTCGCCAAGCTGATCAGCGATCGGGTCGGCGGCCAGGTCAGGGTCTTCCTGAAGCGGGAGGATCTGAATCACACTGGTGCCCACAAGATCAACAACGCCTTGGGTCAGGGGCTTCTGGTCAAACGTATGGGCAAGACCCGCGTCATCGCGGAGACCGGCGCCGGTCAGCACGGTGTGGCCACGGCTACGGTCTGCGCTCTCCTGGGCTTCAAGTGCCGAATCTACATGGGGCAGATCGACGCCCGCAGGCAGGCCCTGAATGTAGCCAGAATGAGGATGCTGGGAGCCGAAGTCGTCGAAGTGGCCACCGGGACCAGAATCCTCAAAGATGCCATAAACGAGGCCCTGCGCGACTGGGTGACCAACGTGGAGTCCACACACTACCTGCTGGGCACGGTGGCCGGCCCCCACCCCTTCCCGACCATCGTCAGGGACTTTCAGAAGGTCATCGGTGAAGAGGCTTCCGCACAGCTTTCCGCATACGGCATCGACCATCCCGACGGGGTTGTGGCCTGTGTCGGCGGAGGCTCCAACGCCATCGGCATCATGAACACCTTCCTGGACGATCCCAGGGTCTCCCTTTATGCATACGAGGCCGGCGGAGACGGACCCAGCTCGGGCAAGCACGCCATCCGCCTGTCGCCAGGCACAGGACAGGTCGGCGTCTTCCAAGGGGCCAAGTCCTATCTGTTGGAGGACGACCAGGGCCAGACCATGGATACCTACTCCATCTCCGCCGGCCTGGATTACGCCTCGGTTGGACCTGAGCACGCCTGGCTGCACGACATGGGCCGGGTCAAGTATGACTATGCGACTGATCAGGAGGCCATGCAGGCTTTCAGTGACCTCTGCCGGACCGAGGGCATCATCCCTGCCCTGGAGTCCTCGCACGCCCTGGCTGGAGCCAGCAAGGCGGCCACCGACCTTCTGCGCAGGGGAATCAAGAATCCTGTCATTCTGATCAACATCTCAGGCAGGGGCGACAAGGATGTAGCCACGGCGGGCAGGTGGTTCAGGTACCTGTCCGAGCAGGAGGCCAGCGATCTGGAAGCCCAGGCCGGGCACAGCAAGAGCGATCAAGCAGAAGAGGAGGTCCGATGATGGTCAACCAGCAATGGCAATGGCAGAAAGCCCCCGTCCGGCCCGCTCAGCCAAGGGGGGTCAGCCGCACGCCCAGCCCGTTGGCGTCCACTTTGCAGGCCCTTCGCCAGCAGGGCAGGCCGGCATTCATCGGTTACTTCCCCTACGGATTCCCCGACGTGCCCACATCCTTGGAGGCCATGCGGGTCATGGTGAAAAGCGGGGTCGACATCGTCGAGATAGGACTGCCATACAGCGACCCGGTCATGGATGGCCCGGTCATCCAGGCAGCCAGCAAGTGCGCCATCGACAATGGCGTCAAGGTCGAGGGTGTCTTCGATGCTGTCCGTCAGGTCCAGGCAGATGGCGCAAGGGCACTGGTCATGAGCTACTGGAATCTGATTCTGCATCGCGGGGTAGCTGATTTTGCGCGGCGCATGGCCGAGGCCGGCGGGTCCGGGCTGGTCACCCCGGATCTAATTGTCGACGAATCCGGGGAATGGATAGAGCAGTCAGATCGGTATGGCCTTGATCGGGTCTATCTGGTCTCGCCAGACTCCACCGATGCGCGTCTGCAGCTCACCTCACGCGCTGCCAGGGGCTTCGTTTATGCGACCTCCCGGATGGGCGTCACCGGGGAACGAGCCAGCATGTCCACCTCTGCCCAGAACTTGGTGGCGAGGGTCAGGCTTGCTGGCGCCCCTTATGTATGCGTAGGCATCGGGGTTTCGACCGCCCAGCAGGCCTCCCAGGTCGGCGCATACGCGGATGGGGTCATCGTCGGCTCGGCCCTGGTCCACTGTCTTCTGGATGACGAGGGCAGGCCGCGGAAGGACCGCAGAAAGGCGCTGGAAATCCTGTCTGAGGTCTGCTCCGACCTGCGTTGGGGCATCTCCCAGGCCAGGAAGTGAATGGTGCTGTAAGGCCCAGGGGCTAGATTGGGGCTTTATGACGCTTGCCTACATTCCATCGCCGGGAATATCCAGTTTTCAACTGGGGCCGGTCACTATCAGGTTCTATGCACTGACCATGCTCCTGGCCATCATCGTGGCTGCCTGGATCACGGCCAGGCGCTGGAAGAAGGAGGGTGGCCGGACCGACCAGATTCTGGACATCGCCATCTGCGCAGTACCGGCCGGTATCGTCGGCGCAAGGCTCTACCACGTCATCACCACCCCTGAGCGGTATTTCGGAGCTAATGGCAACCCAGCAGACATCCTGCGCATCTGGCGCGGAGGCCTGGGCATCTGGGGTGCAGTTCTCCTGGGAGCTCTGGCAGCCTGGGCCTGGTGCCGCCACAAGAATTACCCGACCGCCCTGCTGGCCGACAGCGTGGCTCCTGCCCTTCTGGTGGCCCAGGCCATCGGGAGGCTGGGCAACTGGTTCAACCAGGAGCTCTACGGGGCTCCCACCATGCTGCCCTGGGGACTGAAGATCGATGCGGCAGGTTCCGCCATCGGCAGTAGCGAACAGTGCTATGACGGGGCCACCTGCCCGACCGGCACCCTCTTCCAACCCACATTCCTGTATGAGATGATCTGGAATCTAATCGGCGCGGCCCTCCTGGTCTGGATCGGTCACAAGGCGGTGAACGTCCTCAAGGCCGGCTCCCTCTTCGCCCTGTATGTCATGTGGTACACACTGGGGCGCACCTGGATCGAGGCCCTTCGCATCGACTTCGCCCACGAATTCCTCGGGGTCAGAGTCAACGTCTGGGTGTCCATGACGGTCTTCTTCCTGGCGGCTGCAGCCTTCGTCCTCATAGCGCGCAAGGGCAAGCCGACCTCCCTGCTGTCAGAAAAGCTGAGGACCATCACCGAACTCGAGGTGCGTCAGGAATCCGAAGCCCAGAACAAGTAGGGCAGGGTCGGCCACCCAAGGATCGGGACCTGTGCAATTGAGCCACAAACCGGTGCCGCCGGTCTTCCGTACAACATAGACTAATCTCCATGAGCATTCAGATAGCACCCAGCATTCTTTCCGCCGATTTCGCCAACTTGGAGCGGGATCTCAAGGCTATTGCCAATGCCGATATGGTCCACGTGGACGTGATGGACCACCACTTTGTTCCCAACTTGACGCTTGGCGAGCCTGTGGTGGAGCGCATCTGCCAGGTGACCCACCTGCCGGTGGACGTCCATCTGATGATCGAGGACCCAGACCGCTGGGCTCCTGAATTCGCCAAGTTGGGTGTAGCCTCCGTCACCTTCCACACCGGGGCCGTCCATGCCCCGGTCCGTTTGGCCCGCCAGCTGCACGACATGGGGGCCAAGGCCTGCCTGGCCGTGCGCCCTGCCGAGCCTGTTGAGCCGATCTTCGATATTTTGAATGAGTTTGACATGATTCTGGTCATGACCGTGGAGCCAGGCTTCGGCGGCCAGCAGTTCCTGGACAATCAGATGCCTAAGACCCGCCGCCTGCGTGACCAGATAACCGCCCGTGGCCTCAAGACCCACATCCAGGTGGATGGCGGGGTAAGCCCCACTACGGCCCCCATCGTGGCAGAGGCTGGAGCCGATGTCCTGGTGGCAGGCTCCGCGGTCTACGGCGCTGACGACCCGGCCAAGGCCATTGACCAGATCAGGCAGGCCGCACAGGTAAGCTACAAGGACTGACAGGTTTTGCAGGAAGAATGGAGATAGCCAGATGAAGACCTTCGATGGGTTGTTTGCAGAGCTCACAACCAAGGCCATGGAGCGCCCAGAAGGATCCTTGACTGTTGCCGAGCTGGACAAGGGCACGCATTTCATCGGCAAGAAGATCAATGAAGAGGCCGGGGAGACCTGGATCGCCGCTGAATACGAGGGCAAGAAGCGGACGGCCGAAGAGATGAGTCAGCTGCTGTATCACATCCAGGTCATGATGATCGATCGGGGCATCACCCTGGAGGATGTCTACAGGTACCTGTGACTCTCAATCCCATCCCGCTGTAGATTCGCTTCCGCGATTAGGAGGTTGGCCGTGTTGAAGGTCGCGGTGCCCAATAAAGGCATGTTGTCCCAGCCCGCATGGAGGCTGCTGTCAGAGTCTGGCTACCGTCTGCGTTCCAACGACCGGCAGTTGGTCGTTGATGACGTGGACAACGGCATCCAGCTCTTTTACTTAAGGCCCAACGACATAGCTGTCTATGTCGGCCTGGGGACCATCGATCTGGGCATCACGGGGCGCGATCTTCTGCTGAACTCTGGCACCGGGGCTGTAGAAGTCATGCAGCTTGGATTCGGCGCGTCCGCCTTCAGGTTCGCCGCTCCGGGGACTAGCTCCATTAGGACCTTGCAGGACGTGGACGGCAGGCGGATCGCCACCACTTTCGACCGACTTCTTGAGGACTACCTGACAAGCAAGGGGCTCAAGGCCGAACTGATCCACCTGGACGGGGCAGTGGAGTCGTCAGTCCAGCTGGGAGTAGCCGACCTGATCGCCGATGTGGTCTCGACCGGCACCACCCTGCGCAATGCCGGGCTTCGGGTTTTCGGCGATCCCATTCTGAAGTCGGAGGGGATTCTCATCAGGTCGCCCCGCCTGGATCCGAATGATGAGCGGCTAGCGGTCATGTCCCGCAGGTTGGAGGGCGTGCTGACAGCCCGTCGCTATGTACTGATGGATTACGACATCCCGGTCGAGCGTGTAGCCATGGCTGTAGGCATCACGCCCGGGTACGAGTCGCCGACAGTCTCCTCCCTGCACGACAAGCAGTGGGCGGCTGTCAGGGCCATGGTCCCCAGGGACCAGGTGAACAACCTGATGGACCGTCTCTATGAGATCGGTGCGCGTGCCATCCTTGTAACAGCCCTTCAAGCTTCTAGAATGTAGTCGGATGGCACTGATCGATCGAATTTCACGCAGCAGGTACAGCCCTGAGCCGCGTTCCGTGATTCTCACTGTACCGAATCTCATCAGCCTGCTCCGCATCCTATCCATTCCTCTTATCGCCTATCTGGTGGCCAACCGGCATCTGATCATCTCCCTGGTAGTGATGCTGATTTCGGCCCTGTCAGACGGTGTGGACGGGATCATTGCCCGCAGGTTCAACCAGGTCAGCAAGCTGGGGCAGATCCTGGACCCGGTGGCCGATCGTCTGCTCATTCTCTGCTCCGTCCTTGCCTTGAGCATCGCCTCCATCCTGCCCTGGTGGCTTCTGGCCCTCGTCGGTGCTCGGGATGTGCTCATGGGCCTGCTGGTTCTGGCGCTGGCCCAGCACGGCTATGGCCCTCTACCGGTCCACTTCGCGGGCAAGACCGGGACGGCCGTGCTCATGCTGGCCATACCTGCCCTGATTTTTGCGGATGTGGGCACGTCGGCCTTCTTCCGCTTCTTCCATCTGGTGGCTCTTGCGGCTGTGATCTGGGGTGTGGCGCTCTACTGGTTGGCCGGGCTGATCTACGCACGTCAGGGCATCGGACTGCTTTGCCAGGACCGTCAGGACGGTCATCATGACTGAGCCGCAAATGATGCCTGAATCCTTCCCTGTGCCGCCCGACCGTGCCCTGATTCACCGCCGGGCGGCTTTTTCGCATTCCACTGCTGGTTTGGAGCGCCACTATGTGGATCAGGAAAGTTCTGAGCCTGCCCAGGAGTCCACACGTCGGCGCATGGCCGATGAGTCCCTGAGGCTGATCGATGATCTGACCAACCGCCCCATGGATCCCATGTTCGAGGATGCCCGCCTGTTGCCCGCTGAGCGCCGATCACCGCTGAGCGTCTGGGTGAACAGGATCCTGGTCTTCGTCATCTGTGTGCTGGTCGGATTGGCCGGCACTGGCATAGTTCAGGTGCTGCACCGTGATCCGCGTCAGAAGGTGCGCGAAAAGCTGATTACCCAGGTAGAGGCGGTCAGCAAGCGTGCCAATGACCTTAACGGGCAGATTTCTGACCTCAACGGCAATATCGACACGCTTTCGGATCAAGTGGGCGGCCAAGGCCAGAACAGCACCCAGACGGCCGACGATCTGACCAACGGCACCAGCAGGGTGCAGGGCCAGGGCATCGCCATCACCCTGGCCAACCCCATAGCCTCCAAAGATGCCCAGGACAATGCTGATCAAATCAAACTGGTCACCGACCAGGACCTGCAGTGGTTTCTGACCAAGCTCTGGTCTGCGGGGGCCGAGGCCATCGCCATCAACGGCAATAGAATAGGAACGCAGACCTCCGTGCGCACGGCTGGCCAGACCATCCTGGTGGGGACCGCCTCCATCGAGGCACCATACAAGATCGAGGCTATCGGCGATCAGAGCGCCCTGTCTGATCTGATGGCCCGAAGCGATCTGCAAAGCCGCCTGCGTGACATGAAGAATGCGAACATAACCGTCAATGTGAACAAGCAGCGGCGTCTCAGCCTGAATGCTGTAGGTCTGCCTAATCTGTCCTATGCCGGAAGGAGTCATTGACATGTCGGCAATTCTCGGCCTGATCCTGGGCGTGGTGGCGGGCATATTGCTCAAGCCCGACATTCCCATCGTCCTGCAGCCCTATCTGCCCATTATGGTGGTGGCAGCCTTGGATGCATTGATGGGCGCGGTCCGTTCCTACTTCGAGCGCAGCTTCTCGGACCGGGTCTTCGTGGTCTCCTTCATCTCCAATGTGATCACCGCCACTCTTCTGGTCTTCCTGGGCAATCAGCTGGGTGTGGGCTCCCAGCTGTCCACGGCCGTCATCGTGGTCCTAGGCATCCGCATTTTCTCCAACGTCTCCGCTATTCGACGTTTCATTTTCAAGGGGTGAGCATAATGAGACACACCCTCATCAGGAAGAAGCGCGATGAACGGATGCCCGAGAGCATTCCGCCCAGGCGGCCTGGGCGGGTCAGGGCTCCATCCGACGATACGCAGACCGGCGCTTTCCCGGTGGTTCGTCGGCGGCCTCTGCGCACACTCAACTCCAATGCCACCCGGGTCAGGCTGGTCACCAGCGTCCTGGTGGCCCTTATGTGTGCGCTGCTGGGCTTCGGGTATGCCGTCCAGGTGCGCAATAACCAGTCCTCCTACCAGAGCCTGTCCGAGGAAGAGCTGGTGCGGGTGTTGGATGAGACCAGCAATCAGGTTGACAAGCTGGAAGAGCGCAAGAGCCAGCTCAACCAGCAGCTGACCTCCATCAAGTCTGCCGCCGACAAGCAAAAGGAGGCCGCCCGCATCTCCCAGCAGAACGAACAGAGCAGCGGCATCCTGTCCGGACGGCTGCCGGCCCAGGGCAGGGGAGTGGTGGTGACAGTCACCGAAGACAGCGACCGTGTGGATGCCTCGACCATGTTCAACCTGATCGAGGAGCTGCGCAATGCCGGGGCTGAGGTCATATCCTTCAATGATGTCCGGGTGGTCACCAACACCTATCTGCTGGATACCCGCACCGGCCTGCAGTGCGACCATGCCAAGTTGCACAGCCCCTACGTAGTCAAGGCCATCGGAGACCCGGACAGCCTGCAGAATGCCATTCAGATAGCCGGGGGAGTGGGCTCGCGGATCAAGGTGCAATTCCATGCATCCGTTTCAGTGGACCAGTCCGATAGTGTCAAAATCGACCAGGTTCGACGCGTGCAGGACTATCAGTATGCAAAGCCTGTAGAATAGGCAATTATGACAGAACCTATTCCCACTGCAGGCGAGACGACTATCATCGGCATGCCGGCCCTGAATATTCCAGTCACCTCCAACGGTGACCGTCCACTGACCAAGGACGACCTGGAGACCATGGCCCGATTGCCCGAGGGTACGGCCCTGTTGATCTCTACCAGGGGAGCGGTGTCGGGATCACGCTATCTGCTGGACGAGGATCAGGTCAGCGTGGGCCGAGATCCAAAGGCGGACATTCTGTTGGACGACTCAACGGTCTCCCGGGCACACGCTATATTTGTACGGACCGATCATGGCTTCCGGGTTGAGGATACTGGCAGTCTCAACGGTACTTACGTCAACCGTGAACGCGTGGACCAGGCAGACCTTCACAACGGCGACGAAATCATGATCGGCAAGTTCAGGCTGGTCTACTTCGATAATCGGGCAGTCATCTCCAAAAGCTGATAGGGGGCATGGCATGGCCGATGAGATGCCGACGCTGGTCCAGGGTGAACTCTTTTCGCCTGAGCAGGCCGAGGGCACGACCCGGGGCTATCGGGGAACGGTCGCGGCCAAGGTGGCTAGCATCACCTATCGGCAACTGGATTATTGGGCCCGAAAACGGATTGTAGAACCATCAATCAAGGCCTCGCATGGCTCAGGCTCCCGCAGGCTCTATTCCTTCAAAGATGTGGTCATTTTAGCCGTCCTCAAGCGGCTTCTGGATGCCGGTGTCAATCTGGTCAACGCTACGAGCACCGTGGCTTATCTTGAGCGTCGAACCGTGGGTCAGCTTGAGCATGTGACCGTGGTCTGTGACGGTGATCAGGTCACCGAATGCTCAGGCGCGGATCAGGTCTTTGGGCTGATGCAATCCGGACGTGCAGTTTTTGCTATCTCCGTGGGCGCTATCTGGCATCGTATGGATCTGGAGCTGCAGACCTGCGACCATGTGGATTTGACTACCGGACAGCTGACCCCAGGCTTGCCTGAGCAGCCTATTGACGAGCTGACGGCTATGCGCCTGCGCCAGCGTCTGGAGCACCAGCATGAGCAGCGTCAGCGGGCTGCATGAGCGGCCATGTGCGGCATAAGCAGGGGAGAAAAAAATAAGTAATTTGACATAACGTACATTATCGGCCTATTCAGTCAGGATTTCGGTTTTGCTGGTTTCCAGCGTTTTGTTCATAGTCATTCTATTAACACTGACGTTGCAATAGCACAGCTGCATTAACAAGCGGTTTGTCAATTGCATAGGGCCGCCCAGGTGATTTCAGGTGGCCCCAGAAGTCATTTTGCTCGGGCTCAGTGCTGAATCTGATCGTTATCCTGACCTAGTCGAAGTAATTCTCGGCAGCTTGGCACATTTGGCCGACCTGGTCGATGACTCGATAGCAGCCGTGAGATTCCAGCTCTCCGGGTTCGGCATAGCCCCAGCCGCATCCTAGGCAGTCCAGACCGGTTTTCAGCGCTCCATCAGCATCAGTCCAGCGGTCACCGACCATGAGTGCTCGGTCTCCAAGTTTTGCATTGAAGCCAATCTGCCCAAGTGCATAGGTGATGACCTGGGCCTTGGTGATCCTGGTGGAGTCCTTGCTTGCGCCATAGACGCCATCAACCAGTGGTGCCAGTCCGAAGTGGTCGCATACCGGCAGTGCCTGGTACTCTGGTTTGCAGGTGGCCACAGCCAATGTCAGACCATGTTTGTGCATACGACTCAGCTGTTCGGGGATGCCGTCGAAGACGGTGGCGAGCAGACGTCCAGGAATGTATTGGCCAGGATGCTCCGGATCCTTGAATGCTGCCATCTCGCTGTAATAACGCCGGTAGATCTGTACGCCCTTATCGACGTCTTCCTCCCTGATGCCGTTGTGGCGCAAGGATACTCCGATAGCTGGTCCGATGAATCGTCTGAGCTGGCTCTCATTGGGCACAGGATGACCAAGCTCTTTGAAAGTCTGTACCACAGAGGCGATAATGCCCGGATGCGAGGCGGTCAGGGTGCCGTCCAGATCCAGCAGAACCAGGCGGCGCGGTGATTTACTCATAATCGGGGAACCATCCTTCTCGGTGCATTTTCAGGCGCTTGTCCAGTACGGCCTTGAGCTCGTCCTCGGACCGGCGCTCCAGCAGCATGTCCCAGTGGGTCCTGGTCGGTTTGCCGGTTTTGCCGGACTCCTGCTCGTCATGCCCCTCGAGTTGAGCGATCTGCCCGCAACGGCACTCCCACTCCTGCGGCACCTCAGCGCCCTCAGCCAGCGGCAGAATGGTCCGATGGCCCTTGGGGCAGATGTAGGCGACCTCGCTGCGTGCCGCGAAATCCACATTCTGATCGGATTCCAGGGACTTCGCCCCGATACTCATGCCGCGAAGACTGCGCTCTGCCATGATTCCTCCATACTCGTGTCCGTCACTGCCTCCAAGCTACAGAACAGTGTTGACCTGAAACTTATTCCCTGTCTGCGGCCGTGTTCACTCCACGCCCGTATAAGCCACAATGCCACGATTGACCTGGTCGGCGGCGATGCTGGCGGTTCTGGCAAGGTGATGCCCTCCCCTGCCCAGGTAGTGTTCGACCTGAACGATCTGGGTGAGCACATCGGACAGGCGCTTGGCATTGCGCACAAAGTCCCCCGCCGTCAGATCGCTGTCGCGCAGGATGGTGGTCAGCGAGTCGCCACAGGCCCAGTCGTAGATGGTCGGCCCCAAGCCAAAGTCGAGTTCCGGGGGCAGTTCCAATCCAGCCTGATTGCAGCGTTCCTGCACTTGGGACCACTGACGTTTCATATCCTCCATGGCCTCAACCAGCCTGTGAGCCCGGTATCCGGCCCTCTCCCCCGGCTGCTCCCCCACCCCACGGCGAGATTCGTAGACTAGTCCGGAGACTGCGGCTGCCAGCTCGGCGGGCTCCAGATCATTGAGGATGCCCCGATCAAGGATCTCTGCAAGACTCAGATCCTGCTCGCTGTAAATGCGCCGGAGCAGCTGGCCCTTCCGGGTCAGTCGGCAGACGTCTGGGTCCATAGGCCGGGTGTAGCACAGGTCAGCCAGAATCTGGCAGATCCTGTCGAACTGTCGTGAGACTGACCCTGTTTTGGACTCGTACTGTTCCCGGGTGCGCTGCAGCTCCTTATCCATGCGGATCCATCGGTTCCCCCAGCACAGATGCTTGGGCAGGTCAGGGCACTGGCGGCAGGGATGGTTGCGCTCCTGCTCACGCAGCTGGTCGATATGCCGGTCAAGGTCGCAGAATGCCCGGTTGCGGGCCTTCTCGCTGGTGAATCGTTGCCGTTTCAGTCGGCGGCGATCGTTTTTCTGGGCCGAAGAGAGGGCCGCACGGATACGCATGAACTCGATCAGATCGCCACGGTTGCATTGAGCAGCTTTCCGGTAGTCCTCCAGGCCGCTGGTCAGGGTCTCGATGCGCTCCTCCAGCTCGGAGGCTGATCGGTTGGCCTCCCACTGGGCAAAGGAGTGGTCCAGGGTGTCTCGGGCACGCGTGTAGCTGGATGAGTTGAGCAGGTTGACGGCCATGTTGAAGGTGGGCCGGAAGCTGGAGTGCAGCGGGTAAACCCTCCGGCTGGACAGCGCAGCCATGGTCTTGGGGCTGAAGTCCCGGTGGTCGACCACCACTACATGACCAATGTCGTCGATGCCGCGCCGGCCGGCTCGACCGGTCAGCTGGGTGAACTCGCCAGGCGTAAGAGCTACATGGCCTGTCCCGTCGAATTTCTCCAGCTTCTCGACCACCACGCAACGGGCGGGCATATTGATGCCCAAGGCCAGGGTCTCGGTGGCGAAGACCACCTTGAGAAGTCCTAACTCGAACAAGTGTTCGACTATCTGCCGAAAGAGAGTGACGACGCCGGCATGATGGGCGGCGAAGCCCTGCTCCAGAGCGAAGCGGAACTGGGCGAATCCCAGCGCTTTGAGATCCTCCTTGCTGAGCTGGCCGGCTGCCATGGAGTCCACGATGTGCCGTATGCGGCGGGCTTCCTCATCGGTGGTCAGCTGCAGCCCTGCTCGGATGCACTGCTGGACGGCCTGGTCGCAGCCGGTGCGCGAGAAGATGAAGTAGATGCCGGGCAGCATATCCATGAAGTCCAGCTCATCGACCACATCGGCCCGGCTTGGTCGATACCGCTCCCCTGTTCGCCGCTCCGGTCTGCCGCCCCGGCCATGACGGTGGTGGTGCCCCTGGTCGCGGGCCTGGGCGCGCTCCTGCCCAGCCTTGTCCAGCTGGGCCAGCCTGGAGACCAGACGCGGGTTGATCTTTGGGGTCTGCCGTCCTGAACCGTCATGCCGATACAAGTCCAAGATCTCGGGCTCGGTGTGCCTGTCGGCCTGGACCAGGACATGCTGTTCCAGCGGCACGGGCCGTCGCTCGGAGACCACCAGATGGGTGCGTCCGCGCACTGAGGAGATCCAGTCGGAGAACTCCTCCACGTTGGACACGGTGGCCGACAACCCCACGATTCGGGTTGAAGCCGGAAGATGGATGATGACCTCTTCCCAGACGGGCCCCCGGAAACGGTCGGCCAGATAGTGGACCTCATCCAGGATCACGTATTTCAGGGCCATCAGGGTGGAGGACTGCTCGTAGAGCATGTTGCGCAGGACCTCGGTGGTCATGACCACGATGTCCGCCTCGGAGTTGATGGAGGTGTCGCCGGTCAGCAGCCCCACCCGGTCCTCGCCGTATCGGTCGACCAGGTCATGGTATTTCTGGTTGCTCAGCGCCTTGATGGGGGTGGTGTAGAAGGTCTTGACGTTCTGTTCCTGGGCCAAAAATACTGCGAAGTCAGCCACGATGGTCTTGCCGGCGCCGGTCGGAGCGGCCACCAGGACGTTGTCGCCATCCTCAAGGGCGGTGATGGCCTCCAGCTGGAAGTCATCCAGGGGGAAGGGCAGCTTGGACTGAAAGCGTGCGGGAGCCCCGGTCATGCGCTTGCGGTGACGACTGAAACGGGCGTAGCGTTCCGCCGGCCCCGGTTCGGATGCTGTTGAATCCTGTCCGTGGTGACGATGACCTGACATGTTCCTCCAAGAACTACTTATTGAACTGCTTCCACCGCCGCCAGGTGCGGCCGTGGTTCCTCCTGCGCTGCTCCTTGCGCTGCAGGACCAGAGCATGGGCCTGGCTGTATCGCTCGGTTGACTGCGACAGGGGCAGGGCGAAGGCCGGACCCTCGGTCCTATCCGTTGCTTGGGACCGCCCTGCTGCCGGGGGTTGCGGCATGTGACGGTTCAGATCGTCCGAGACCCGCCCTATGGAGCGGCTGGCTGCCATGGCGTGGCGGATGGCGTAGACGGCTCCCCCGATCAGCATGGCCAGCATGAAGATCACTAAAAGGATCCAGATCCATCCAGGCATGTGACTCCTCTCCGACCGGGGCTAGTGCCGGTCCTGCTCCTTGTCGTGGGCGTCACTGATGGTGATCTCGCGTTGGGCGCGGGCCAGGATCATGGTGCGCAGGGTCTTGGGCGCCACTGCGGTGATGTGCTTGGCGTGGGCGATGCAGAAGGCTACGAACCAGGAGTCCGAGGAGACGGTCAGGTGGACTTTCTGCCCGGATCCGCAGGGCTCCACCGAGGCGCCCGGCAGCGACTTGATGTAGGGCAGATCCGGCCGGTCGGTAATGAAGACCGCAGCCGTGCCGTTGTCGAAGGACCACTTGCGTAGCTCGCCGACCGGCACATCCGGGAACTCCACCTTGTGGCTGGGCTTGACGATGGTCGCATGTTCGATTCTGGCTATTCGCAGAACCTGCCACTGCCGGTTGCGCCCGGTGCCCTGCTTGAGGTGACGGCTGGAATCCGAGGGAGCGTCTGCAGCCTCGGTGCCCTCTGCTGCATCGCCGATATCGGTCCAGGCGGCGACATAGTAGACGCCCTCATCCACAAAGATCTTGGCAGGGGCCACAACCTTGCGGCGGGTCCTGCCGGCAGCGTCCGTGTACTCCATGTCCAACAGGGACTCGGTCTTGATCGCCCGGCGGACCACCGAGAAACTCTTGGGTTCGGTCTCATACCCGGTAAGGGAGAGCCAGGGTGTCTCGCCCGGCCCAACATGCGTGCGCAGACGCTGATAGAGCGACTCGGCCTGGCTGCGGGACTGCTCGGGCAACAGGGGCGAATGGGCCAGGTAGTTGAGCGAGGCGGTCAGCATGCTCAGGTATTGGGGTGAAATGCCGGCCAGTCGCTCCAAGCCTAGTGAGTTGGTGGCCGAGACGATGCCGCTGTCGTCCAGCAGGGACCAATCGATGTCGAAGAACTGGCTACCAGCCATCTCACCGTCGTCCGAGACCGTGGTCAGGGTGTTGATGTCCTTGTGGATGGTGTTGACGTACTTGCGCAACTCTTCCTTGCTGTTGGGGTGGCCGATGAAGCGCTCGGCCAACTCGGCCAGGGAGAACTCCTCGCCCAGGTGTGCGGACAGGAAGAGCATGAGCCGCAGGCGGCGGTCCACCTCGGACCCGGTCTGGAAGGAGGATGCGCTGGCTCGGCGGGCGTGACGAAGGTCGGTATCGTCGTCGCTTAGGTCGGTGGCGAAATGCTCAACGCTGGTCCGAGCAATCTCCGGGGAGATGACCGTTGCCGCACCGGGGCTCTGCGACTCGTCGGCCAGCTTGAAGCGGGCGGCTGCATCCAGACGGCGCCGGAAGGCATCTGCGGCCTCCTGCGGGCTGACGATGGAGGCATCGGGGTGCTCCAGGACGAACATGGCCAAATCGTCCGAATCGGCATAGGCTACATTCAGGTTCTCTCCGTCCACGTCCACTGTGGCGGCGAAGCGTCGCGAATCGATGACCTTGACCAAATCGTCGGGAATGCGCTGGGTACCCAGTCCCGGAGCTATGGAGTCCAGACCCAAGCCAGGGATGGGCACTTGCGGCACGCGGGGCGTGGTGCGTGAGACCGGTCGGGTCGGCTCCTCACAGGCCTCCTGGGACATGGCAATGGATCGCGCAAGGTAGTTGGCCGCGGCCAACACCGGCATGTCCTCCTGGTTGAAGTGCATGCGAATGCGTGGTTCATCCCCCAGCTGCAGACGGTAGGAGGCGAAATCCTGCCCCTCGGACTTGGAGGAATACTCCGGCTGCCGGGATTCGATGGCTATGCCCATGGCCGCCAGCTTGGCCCGGTCACGCTGGAACTGCTTGGCAAACGCGGCCTTGGCAGCCTGATCTGCCAGCTCGCCATAGGAGTCGGCATAGGCCTTGACCCGCTGTGCTATCTGTCGTGAGGTAAGCCATTGCGGAAAAGCGGACGATAAGACGGCTAGGACATCAAGTTCATGCTTGCCCCACTTATCCGAAAAACGCCGTCTTCCGTTCGTGCCTTCTGCCATCAGTCCTCGCGTATCGTTAAAATTTTGCATATCAGTGCGCCTAACGCACATCTAACTATCATAGATTGATTTTGGGGGCTGTGGGAGCCAAACATCCAAATACGGTACCATTTCTTGACAGGCTGAACGCTGCTGCACCTGGCCCTAGATCCACTCGTCGGGTTCGATCCCCTGAGGCCCCACATACTGGCCGTTGGGCACGTATGATGAGCGTCCCTGGTCGCGCAGATGGGCATCCGCATACAAGGCCACATCCCTGCCAAAGGTCCAGTCCCCTTCGATGGTGACCGAGTTGGCAGCCGCCAGGCTGGGAACCCCGTAGGGGAATCGTTCGTCGAAGTCGGCGATGTACTTGTAATAGCGCTCATCCAGCTGGACGTTGGGGAAGTCGTAGTTGCCGTCCTCCATCTCGTAGGAGTCGGTCAGATGGAAACGGTCGGAGCGCATGATGAACAGGTCGTCAGTGGTCTTGACCGGCAGGAAGCGCATGCGGTCCACCTGCACGCAGATGGCTCCTTCGAAGAGCGAGGCGGCAGAGCCCATGGCAGTTTCCAACTGCACCACGGGACGGGTGGAAGGATCGGTGGGATCGACGGTCTTGCGGTTCTCGATGATGGGCAGGGGCAGCACGCCCTTGTATTGGGCCAGCTTGTCGCGAAGGGCGTCGACCCTGACCCAGATGCTGTTGGTGTTGAAGTAGGGGTGTTTGCGGATGGACATGGCCGAGCTGCGGTCATGTGGATCCACCTGGGACATCTCCCGTAGGATGAGGTGCCCAGTAGCCTTGTCGATGACGATGTGGCCGCCTTTGCGGTCGGCGTCGGTCCGCTTGGCTACCTCGATCATGAAGGGCGCTCCAGACTGTGCGAAATAGCCGGCCAAGGTCCTTGAAGGCCGGGCGCCCAGGTTGTCGGAGTTGGAGATGAACAGGTAGTCGATCCCCTGCTCCTTGAGTATGTCCAGCAGTCCGGTCTCCCAGATGGTCGAGAAGATGTCGCCGTGGCCGGGAGGGCACCATTCCAGATCGGGCTTGGCTGGGAAGTCGACCGGGCGGCCGGTGTCGGCGTCGATCTTGGGCTCGATGTGCTGAATGATCTCCATGGGCACATCATTCTGGACGAAGCGGCGGTCCTGCCTGACGACCCGCATGGTGTCTCGCGAGGTGCGGAAGGAGTTCATGAAAATCAGCGGCAGCGGCACCCCCAGGCGTTTTCGGGCCGTCAGCACCTGGCCCATGATGATGTCCAGGAAGCGCATCCGACGGGCCTTGTGGCGGCGGATGGGCAGCAGGGACTTGGCCTTCTCCAGGCCCATAGAGGTGCCCAGCCCACCGTTGAGCTTGATGAAAGCGGTGCGGGAGAACGCGTCCAAGGCCATGTCCATGTCCATGGAGTCGTGGATATCTTTGGTGCGGGGCACGTCCTTGAGCGGGGCGACGTCCTTCTCGCGCACACAGGCCTTGGCATCTCCCCGTTCCCAGGTTTCGTAGAGGTGCTGGAACTGGCTGATGGAGACTTCGCTCATGCCCCTCTCGCGCATCTTCGCGGCCGAAAGGTCGAAAACGTCTGTGCTCATGAAACCCCTTCCGGGCTGGGACGACTTGCGGCCGACGCGGGTTGCGCCGACCGTCCAAGATCATGATAGCAAGTTGATCATGTGGCCTGGCTTGTCTGGACCCGTCTGCCGGGACTCGCCGGACCGTTGTCGACCCCGCTACCCTGTGCTACTATCTCTACTCGGTGCTGATGCACCGTCGGGCCGTAGCGCAGTTTGGTAGCGCACTTGACTGGGGGTCAAGGGGTCGCGGGTTCAAATCCCGCCGGCCCGACGAAGATATTGGGGTTGCTGTCTCTCGGAGTTCCCTATCGTTTATCTTGCTCGGGGTCGCTAGGGAATATCACTGCTTCTTCTATTACTCACACATCCGGTGTGACAAATTGTGTCGCTAAGCATTGTTGGTATTTTGGATATTAAGTTGTGGTATCTCACAATCTTGCAGAGTCGGGTATATAATAGTCATCGCTTCTCTCTCTATCTGCGTGCCAAAGGCAGCATTTAACGGGCATGAAACCAGCAATTTGTAACTATTATTCACGAAATCCGAATTCATCCCAAATGGCGAAGCCGACAGTTGCGAAGGATAGTGTCCTGCGTACTCGCTCGACAGATAGCTTTAGGACACATGTCCGGTGAAATTCCCGCATTGTTGCGAAAGATTCCATAGAGGCGAAAACGGGTTCCTGCGTGGGGATTATGTTGCTAGCTGGGTTTGTGGATTGGTGTTTTCTTGGATAGTCGTCGGGTTCCTCGGTCAAAACGGGCCTGCAGGTCCGGAGCCGTGTCGATCCTTCCTGCAGAACCGTCCTGATTTCCTGGTTTCGGGCAGGGGGGGGGGCTGTTCGGCGATACGGGCAGATCCTGTATCTGGTGATGATGGCGTCCTCCGCATGCGTCGCGTTGTGCCAGGGCAAAAAGAGGTGTCTGGTAAATCTGGTTTGACAATGCGAAACCAGCCCCTAATAATGTAGCAAGCTACATTATGAAAGGTGGGCCATGGCAACTTTTGCCCTATCGGAGCACAGACCTGAAGGTCTGATAAAGATCGCCAACACACTGTTGGAGAAGCAGATGAACGAACTCATTTCAGCTATCCTTCCTGAACTCACCGGACCGCAGTTCGTCATCGTCTACTACCTCTATGAGCATCCCGAATGGACGATACGGCAGAAGGACGTAGCGGACAGGTTCTATCTGAGCCACCCGACGGTCAGAGGTATGGTGAAACGGCTGATCAGCGCAGGTTGGCTGACCGTCGGAAACGCGCAGGGTGACCGTCGTCAGGTGGTCCTCAACCTTACAGACAAGGCCAGATGCTCCATACGTCAGCAGGAAAGACGGATTCTTCGGGCCTTGGACACCACTACGGGCATGGCCCTCAGCGGATTCAGCGTCCGCGAACGACAGACTCTGGAAGCACTGCTGAGGCGAGTCATTGACAATATGAGCGAAATGAGCAGGCATGGAGGAGATGCATGATCAGCATGAGGACAGGCACAGACGGTGCTGGCGGATCCGAAGCAGGCAGGAACGGCAAACGCACTCGGATGATGGCCGTCCTGCTTGCCGGGGCCTTTCTCTCGCTGATGGCCGAGACCTTCCTGAACAATGCGCTGCCAACCATCATGAAAGATTTCGCAGTCTCCCAGTCCACGACCCAGTGGCTCAGCACTGCCTATCTGCTGGTCGTGGGCCTGATGATCCCCATATCGGCTTGGATATTCTCCAGCTTTCAGTCCAGAACCACCTATATGGCCATGATGGCCGTTTTTCTGCTGGGTTCCCTGGTCTGTGTCTTTTCCACAGGGCATTTCGCGCTCCTGCTGACGGGCAGGATCATCCAGGCCGCCGCAGCAGGCTCGCTCATGCCCTTCATCCAGAATGTGGTGCTCTTGCTTTTCCCGCCCGAGCGTCGCGGACTGGCGCTGGGGGTGGTCGGCCTGGTCGTGGCCCTGGGCCCCACCGTGGGTCCCACCTTGTCCGGTTTCATTCTGCAGCATTGGTCCTGGCGCGCTCTGTTCATCCTTCTGGCTACGGTCAGCATGCTCGTGCTGCTCGCCGCCTTCTTCTTCGTATACACGGTCAACCAGCCGCGGAAGGCAGAGCTTGATCTGGTTTCGGTAATCCTCTCCTGCCTGGGATTCGGCTGTCTGCTCTATGCCCTGTCGGCCATCGGCGACACGGGCCGGTTCTCCCCCATCACCATCGCACTGCTCCTGGCCGGCCTGGTCGTCATCTGGCTCTTTTGCCGCCGTCAGCTCTCCATGGAGCACCCACTTGTGGACCTGCGCGTGTTCAGTTCGGGCGTATTCACGCTGACGACCCTGCTCAGCACCTTGAGCAACATCTCCATGGTGGGAATCGAGCTGGTACTCCCCCTCTATCTGCAGAACAGCAGAGGGTCAAGCGCCCTGACATCCGGCCTGGTCATGCTTCCCGGCGCCATCGTCATGGGCATTTTCAATCCGCTTTCAGGCGGACTCTATGAGCGCATAGGCGTCAGGCGCATATCCCTGTTGGGCTACGCGGTCCTGGCCATCGGAACCCTGCCCATGGCCTGGTTCAGCACCAATACCGGGCTTATCGAGATCGCAGCCTGCTATGCCGTGCGGATGGCAGGCATCTCCCTGGTCATGATGACCACCTTTACCGAAGGCATCAATGCCCTGCCCCCAAGACTGACCGCAGACGGCAACGCAGTGGCCTCCACGGTAAGACAGATCGGCGGTTCTCTGGGGACGGCAGCCGCCATGATGATCGTCACCCTGGCAAGTGCCCGCCCTGCCGATGGGGCGGGCAGGGCGGTCGCCTTGGGTCGGGGATATCACTGGGCCTTCGTCTGTATGATCGCTGTGGCTCTGATCGGACTATGCTCCTCCTTCGCCCTGCGACGGAGGCGATCAATAGCTTGAGCGCCGTGGAATCTGGAGACAAGGGGCCTGCCTCTTGCCAGACCATCATCGCCGCTCTTAAGTGATCTGAGTGTTGTGGCTCGGTTAGTTGATGCGGTGACCAGATGCGCGGAAAGTAACTGCTGATGTCGATGGGGACCGTGACAATGCGTGAGCATGCTCCGGCTGCGATGAATGATTTGGAGGAGCGTGTCTAGCGATGGATGATGCAATGTGAGAGGGGAAGGGGATGACGTTGTTGTGCAGGTGAGGACTTGTGGAGGCTCAGCCCATCTCTCAGACTGCCCAGCGGATCCAGTCAGCACCGAGAGGGTGTTGTGGGGTGCTGCAAGATACCCTGGAAAAGGAGAGACACTGCCGTCTTCTTGGACAAAGCTGTCATCCATGCAAAACAATAAACTGCTGTTAGCGTCGCCAAGAAGATTTCCTTCATGTTTTGAGTGTTTTGAATGCTTCGGCTGAAAACCTTTTCTGTTCCCCGAGACTGTAGCATTATGCATGCAGACAACAAGATGCCAATGAGGGAGTGGGATGTCCGAAAATCCAGGCGGGGCAAGGCCTAAACGCAAATGGAGGCGGGTCTTTGTTGCCCTGGCAATAGCACTTGTTCTTGTCCTCGGAGTCATTCTGCCGGGAGCGGTCGTTTTGGTCTATGAGGACACCTTCGGAAAACGGTATGCCACGCCCGGGTGGATGCGTTATGCGCTCGCAGACTTTCCCGGATTGCGCATGAAGCGTTGCACCTTCCGTTCCAAGGACGGTCAGAAACTGGCTGGGTATCAGTATTCAAGAGACGAACCGAACCAGCGTGGAGGCGAAGCTGATGGCCTCGTCGTCATTGCTCATGGTTTCGGCGGCGGCGGGCAGAACACCTACATGGATGTTGCCGACTATTTCACCTCTCAGGGCTTTCTGGTCTTTGCTTATGACGCCACCGGCAATGACGAAAGCGCCGGCAGGTCTGTCAAGGGCCTTCCTCAAGGGGTCGAGGATCTGGACCAAGCTCTGCGTTTCGTAGAGGGCGAGAAAACATATGACAATCTCCCTGTTTTCCTGTTCGGACAGAGCTGGGGAGGGTATGCCGTCGGCGCTGTTCTCAACCTTCATCCAGAGGTCAAGGCTGCAGTTATGGTCTCTGGATTCAATCGTTCGATTGATATGATGAGTCAGCCACGCAGGAAAATCGCTGGCCCTGCCGTCTCGCTTATCCTGCCTTGTGTGGGCATCTATGAGCATATGAAGTTCGGGAAGTTTGCAGGTTACACTGCTTTGGATGGGTTGAAGAAATCCAAGGCGGGAATTTTCATCGCTCAGAGCCGGGACGACCAGGTGGTGCCGGTCAGATATAGCTATGACCTCTTCCATGAGGCATTGCAGGCCAACCCACGATTCTGTTTTCGTGAATACCAGGATCGCGGGCACGCCTATGTCTACTATTCACAGAATTCGGTGGGATACCGCAAGCAATTCGACCAGGATTACAAGGAGCATATGAAGCGACTGGGTCAAAAGCCGTCCAACGAAAGCTATAACGCATATGCGGCCAAACACTTCGACAAGTCAAAGGGCTTCGAGCTTGATCTGTCCCTGATGAACCAAATGGCGGACCTCTATCGCCAATATATGGATTGAGACGCAAAAAATACAGCCGGATGCGGTCTTCTTCCGTCGTCCAATGAGCGAGACCGTATTCGGTGTTGCTTATCGGTTTGACATGTCGGCCTGATACCAGAGAACGGCGATGTTGATCCGGTCCCTGACCTTGAGTTTGGCCAGTATGCGGCTGACGGTCTTTTTGACTGAGTTAGGCTGCAGCTGGAGGCGCTCGGCAATCTCCGCATTCGACAGACCTTGGCTGACCAGCGATGCGACCTCAAGCTCTCGTTTGCCCAGCTGATCGAATTGTTCGCGAGCCTCAGACTCATCATTGGCTCTTGGCCTCGGGACTCCTTTTCTGATCACTTCGGCCGTGATGCGCGGGGTGAGAATGGCATCGCCGGCATGAACCGCGTGGATGGCTCTGTTCAGGTCAACTGTCTTGACGTCTTTGAGCAGGAATCCGGATGCGCCCGTTCCTAAAGCCGTAAAGGCATAGTCGTCCTCGTCGTAGGTGGTCAGAATGAGAACACTGATTTCAGGATAGAGTTTCTTGATACGGCTGGTGGCGTCCAGCCCGTCCATGACCGGCATGCGCACATCCATCAGAATCACATCTGGCAGAGGCTGCTGATGCATAGCGGCTGTAGCCAGCTGATCCAGAGCCTCTTGGCCATTGGCCGCCTGTGCTACGACATGCAAGGCCGGATCCTTGGCGACCATCAGTGCCAGTCCCATGCGGGTCGGACGCTGGTCATCGACGATCATGACGCCGATCATGCGTGCTCTTCCTTGCTTGTATTGTTGGCTGCTGGTCCCGCTAGGGAGGGTATGCGTGCCTGTAATGTCCAACCGTCAGGACCAGGACCTGAGCTGAAGCTGCCGCAGTGCGCTTGCACTTCGGCTCTTAACCTGGCAAGGCCGGTACCGTTGCCATTGGCATTGTCGACATCATGGTTCAAGAGTCGGCCATCATCCCGAACGGTGATGTCAATGCCGCCCTGGCTGTTGTGATCCCAGGAGACCACAATACGGTTGACCTCCTGCCCGTGGCGGAGGGCGTTGGTGACAGCCTCCCTGGTAACGGTAAAAGCGAGGTTGGCCTGCCCGGGATCCTGTGGTCGACGGCCTGTCTCCGTCAGGGCAGTACTGATGCCAACATGTCGAGCATGGTCGAGGACGGGTGTGATGTCATCCCAGCTATGCCTCTCCCCTACGGACTGCAGTGGGTCGTTTTTCGGATCTTTCTCTGATCGCAGGGCTTTGACAGCAGTTCGGGTGTCCTCCAATCCCTGCCGTGCCAGATCGTTGATCATCAAGATGGCCTCATCCATTTCCGGCTTTCCGCTGGCATGATCCAGTCCCTCCGATAAGGCGATGATGGCGGTCAAGTCGTGACCCACGCTGTCATGCAGCTCGGCGGCAATCCTGGACTGATGCATGGCCTGGTCTCGCTCTCGGGTCAGGGTCAGGGCATGCGAGCGTTCCTCTTTCAATGCCTGCTCTGACATACGTGACTGCCTCACGGAGCGTGAGAGAAAGGCAATTGTCAGGCAGAGAGCAAAAGCCAATCCAGTCGGATACAGAAGGTCAGTGAAGTGGACATCATGATGCCAACTGGCAGAGAATGCAATGCTGAGCAGGCCTAGCATGGCCGAACTGCCCAGCCCAGATGCCAAAGTTGCCATGCTCTTGGCTTCTACAGCGCAGGCATAAAGGCTGACAATCCAAGGAATGACCAGGTAGGTGCATCCCGAGCCGTAAATTGCTGCAGATAGGGCAAGCAGGCCGCTGACCGTCAGGAGGATGGCCAACGGGTGCAGGCGACGCAGGCAGAGGGCCAGCACAGCCATAAGCATAATGACCACGAACAGAGGCAAGCCCCAGCCTGTATTCCTTAGGACTTGGTAGAGGGTCCCATTGGCACTGCTCGGGGCGAGAATCAGCCTGGTCAGCATCATCGTCTCGTAGAGAGCGCAGAAAAAGACCGCCACGAAGGCCATGTATGGCCGGTTCCACAATTGAATCCAGTCTTGAGCCTTCTTGCCTGCCCTCATCGGTGAGCCTCTTCCTGATAATCGCTGGTATTCCATTATGCTGTCAGACACTGAGAAGTGCGACCTAGCAAGTGTGGCATCCTCCATTTATGGATTGTGTACTTGAGACTAAATGGCTTTGCGGGCCTGGTGCCGGAACATGAGAAGGCTGAACAGTACCCAGATGATTGCCGCCATAGACGGAGCCATCATAGAGGCCGTGGATGCGATATTGCCCATGTCACGGGCTGCGGATGCAGTAGTAATCAGGGCCAGCGGATACGGCAACGCCAAGGCCGGTGCGGCAACCGACAGCGCACAGCCTGCCAGCGTGAGCAGAAACATGATGCTCATGGTCGAGGCGAAGGATTCGGCTCTAGCAGCTATGGCCTGGGTCAGAGTCATAATGGCCCACACTGCCAGCGTCATTGGTACGCCACGCATGAGATATGGGCCTAGTTCCGCTGGATCGAAGCCTCCTGCCAAAACACCCACGAGCATGAATTCGGCTTCGAAGATTACGACGGTCAGAAGGGAGGCCAGCAGTCCGTGCAGCATCTTACCGGCTATGGCAGTCCCAACCATTCCGGAGGCATTAAGACGCTGCCAGTTGCGTCCCTTGTGCTCGTTGGCTTCAACCTGGGCGGCAAAGGCCGCGACCAGGACGGGCATGAAGACCATGCTTGGAAGAAGGATCGCCTGCCCCCAGACCGCAGCCCAGGTCACCCCCTGAGCCTGAAAGTCCGGCTTGTAGCTCTGATACTGGTCCCAACCGTTGAAGATGCCTATGGCATTGAAGAGCACGATGGCCAGCCAGTACCAAAGATTGCCTGCCTTGCGGATCTCCCATTTAAAGGCGGCAGCGATCGATGGCCTGGGGCGATGAATCGTAGTGATGGTTATAGCGTTTGTTGGGTATTGCCTGGTCATCGGCGTGACTCCTTGACCTTAATGATGAATGCTGATATTCCCGACCAGACAATGCAGGCCAGAAAGCTGGTCAGGACCTTCTGCCATGGATCAGCGACCAAGGCCATTCTGGCAAAGCCGTCAGAGCTGGCTGAAGACATGAAGGGGCTGGCTGCGGAACTGATGCCGGCCGGAAAGAGCCAGCCCAGGCTTGGCATATTCATTGGACCCAGTCCAGTCCCGATTAGACCGGCTATCACACCCATACCCAGTCCTATGGCTTGTCTATCGATTGCCAGAGAGAGGACGAGTTGTATGGCTGTGACAGCCGTGGATGAAAAGCAGGCGATCAGTGCCGGAATGAGCATGTATGCGGCCAGACTGCCATCGAGACGGAACCCTTGTGCTGAAGCCGCCAGCGGTATCCAAGTCAGAGGAATCACGAAGCAAAGTGCAAGCGCGCATCCAGCAACTATGAGTTTGGCAAGAAACCTCCCAGCCGCACTCTGACCCAGTGAACGCCATTTGAGATCCATGCGCTCGCTGCTTTCCAGGACGGCAAGCCGGCTCGTCAGCAGGGCTGCAAGGATGGGTGCCAGCAGACCGACGGTCTGGAAGATCTCACCTTGGGCAAGAGCAATGGTGCGAGTGGCGAGGTTCGCAGATTCGGCTCGTTTCATGAATGCCAAACCCGACCATGCAGAAACTAGAGCAATCATGCCTAAGGCCATCCACCAAAATGAGGAGCCTTTCAACTTGCGAAGCTCCATCGAAAGCAGAACTAGTCGGCCTCTAGGATGGAGTAAACTTGGCGACTTTTCCGATAGGAATTCTCCTGGCCTTGTGGGAATTGATTCCATGGCGCTCATCGTATGCTCCTCTGTTTATGACCAGACGGGTTCATAGGGCACTGCGCTGCATTGTTCTGCAAGACACCGCTCTGTTGAATATGGTTCTGCGGTTTTTCCACCAATTCGAGGAAGGCCTCCTCCAAGCTCTTGCGTTCGGAAGCGACACGGTACACCTGCAGACCTTGCGATACCAGCTGAGTCACCAGCACCCCGATTTGCGAATCAGGTATCTCGGGAATGCGCAGGGAAGCGCTTTTCCTGACATATTCACAGTGAATGCCCCGGGCTTTGAGTGTCTCTGCCGCCAACTCTGGGTCAGACACCCGCAGACGGATATGCCCCCTCTCGCGCAGGTCCTCCAAAGACCCTTGGTAGAGCAGATGACCGTCGGCAATGATGCCAACCACCGGAGCCATCTTTTCGATCTCGGAGAGGATATGGCTGCTGATAATGACGGTGACTCCCTCGGAAGCGGCCAGGTCCATGATCATCTGCCGCACTTCGACAACCGCCTCAGCATCCAAGCCATTGGTCGGCTCATCCAGGAGCAGGAGCTCCGGCTGCGAGATCAGTGCCATGGCGATGCCCAGCCGTTGCTTCATCCCCAGGGAGTAGGTACCCGCCTTCTTTTTCTCGCATCCCTGCAATCCCATCTTTGCCAGTGCCCCTGTGGCAGTCGAAACTGGCAAACCCAGATAGTCGGCCACCATGCGGCAGTTGTCCAGGCCCGACAGGCTTGGGTAAAAGCTGGGTCCTTCAATCATGGAGCCCACACGTCCCGGCTGTATCGGGCTATCGTTTCCAACCTGTTGACCCAGCAGCCACATGCTTCCTGCAGTTGGTTTTGTCAAACCAAGAAGGAGCTTCATGGTGGTCGATTTTCCGGCTCCGTTTGGTCCCAGCAGTCCGTAGATCCCGCCATCCGGCACCTGTAAATTCAGGCTATCCACGGCTTTGAAACCACCATAGGCCTTGACCAGCCCCTGTGTGCGCACAGCCAGCTGCGAGTGATTGTGTCCGTCTGCATATGCCATTGTGCTTCCTCTTCCAATCGGAGTTCAACTGATTCCTATGCAAGTTCGGAGCGCACAGGCCTTCAACGCCGGAAAAGAAAATGTCCCCTGCAGGGGACATATCGATGCTGACGAGGCGAATTTGTATCCGCAGGAAAGACACCTGACTGGATTTAGTCATCTTCATGATTAGATAAGGAATTTTTTTGCAAGCGAGCAGAACCAAAAGCGACTTCTTTAAGAACCTGTCATTGGGATGCCTTAGACCTGTTTGCGCATGCACTCCCCCACCCCACCTCCACGAAACAATCGATTTGACCTTGACATAATGGCAGGGTTTAAGGTCAAGGCATGACAGGAGAGAGTAAGCGCAGTGGCAAGGGCTATAAAGACGGCTTGAACATCGGTCAGGTCTCTGAGCTGACCGGGGTCAGCCGGAGAATGCTGCGCCATTGGGAAAGGGAAGGACTGATTTCTCCCATTCGTAGTCAGTCAAATTACCGGCAGTATATGCAAGAAGATGTCGCACGGCTGGAGCGAATTGTGATCTATAGGGAGATTGGATTCAACGCCCGACAAATCAAGGCAGTGCTCAATTACACGCCACCCCGAGCCCTGGACGAGTTGCTGGGCGAGCGCTTGCGCATTGAGGAAAGAGTTCAGCTTCTTAGGAAAGCTGCAGATCGTTTGGACCGTCTCATAGCCCTCACCGAGGGGAAGTCGGGTAATGATTCAGCTGCTGCAAAAAACAATCGAGAAAATCAGTACTTTTCAGAAGCGCACGAACGCTGGGGGTCCAGCAGGCAGTGGCTTGAGTATGCGGAGCGAAAAGCTTCGCGCTCCGAGCAAGAGCAGAAAAAGGACATGGCCCGGCTCAGGGACGTGGAAAGCAAGCTTGCACAAGCCAAACGGAAAGGTCTGGCTCCCACCTCGGATGAGGTTCTCAAGCAGATTGATGAGCATCGGCAGGCTCTCTCATGGTTCCACGTGACCCCGTCCATGCACGTCATTATGGGGCGTATGTATATGGCCGACGTGCGTTTCAGGCGCCATTACGAACAATTGGAACCCGGATTGGCGCAATGGATGCTGACCGCTATTGAATCTGCAGCGTATGCAAACGGGATAGATCCGGCCACCGCCAAATGGGAATAAGACAGGTCAGCATGTTCCGTCTGAGCAACAGATTCTGTTTCACAACCCAATCGGAAGTCCCTCAACGAAGAGACGAGGCAACCATGCATAGTCATAACCAGTCCAAAGCTTCTGCTTATGCAGGCGTAAGCATTAGTCCTGTGCCGGAGCCAGGGAAGGATGCGGAACCGCCTGAGCCTTACAGGGGCATCTATCTCATGCCCATGTTCATGTGCTTGTACAGCCACGATCTAGAAGAATCAGAGGTTTTCTGGACGCAGGGACTGGGCTTCATCAATCTCTACACCATGCCAGGCATGATGATTCACTTGAGGCGCTGGGCCTTTCAAGATGTGCTGATCCGCAAGAGTGGTTCCAATGTAGGCGGCGCTTATTCGGACATGGAGTCCATAGGAAACCTAAGCATAGCAGTCACCGAACAGCAGATCGGCAAGATTGTGGAAATATGCGAGCACCTCCGTCCGGGCTCTACTTCAACACCTGCTCGTAAGCCGTGGAACTCGCTTGAAGCTACGATTCTAACTCCGGAGGGTCTGGCCCTTACCCTCACAGCCGCCATGGCTTTCGACAAACAGCGGACTGACGCTTATCTGAACAGGCGCGCTCAATGAGCAAATATTACCCCCCCCCCCCTTGAACTATGATTCGATTCCACGGGCAACGATTCAATGTCGCGAACGGCGGACGGGGAAATCAATATATTCTCAGTGCCGGTTTACCCCCCGGATCTAAAAGTTGCTTCGAAGATGTATAGGTGCCCTGCAATTTGCCGATTGGCAGTGCCTTTCGCAGCCAACCGCAGAACACGTGTCTCTTGTTCAGATAATGCAGGTGTGATTACTGGGCGTCATGCCTTGCTGACTGCTTCCACGGAGGTCGTGTTCATAACAATGGACCCAGCAACAGCTTCGTTGATAACTGGAGCAAGACATGAGGCTCCTACGTCTCTCCGCAGATAATCATGGCCTTCGGCCCCTGATGTCGGCAGAACAGGGAGGGTGCTCTAGTTGCATTGCCAGTCGGGTGGGCAGCACGGTGATAGAAAATGCAAGTGCACACATCCTAGATACGGTTTTAAATATTGCTATCACGAATATGTTGAGAGATTGCTTTTTGGGTCGCCTATCCTGTGAATCTGGTCGCAAGGCAACCTATTACCGTCTGCTTATGAAACAGCTCCTTATCAGATATCCGAGCGCCTATTTTAGCCCCTTCAAGTACTTACGTATCTTCTTCAGGGCCCAGTTATAATGGCTGGAGGTCGAGGAGATGAAGGCAGAGCCCAAGGTAGAGTTTCCGGTCCATGGAAGGACGCCCTTGGTGAACAGCTGCTCATTGGTGAACGATTGCGCCAGGGCCATGACCTTCTTATGGGATTCGACGAACAGATCCAGAGCCTGATCGCAGGTGGTGTCATTGTGTTTGTCCCGCAGTTTCACATTCAACTCGCCGTAATTACGCCAGTTGTAGCCGTCAGGAAGAAAGGCGTGGGTCCTGCCCTGCTGGTTGTCCTCCACCCAATTCAAAAGAAGCTGATGCCACTCGTGGAGATGGACGAGCACATCTTTGATGTTCCTGTCGCGTGCCCAGTGGGCCCCCTTCTCCTTGCTCAGGTCGAAGGAAAAGCGGCCATTGCGTTCTTCAGGTGTCAGCGACTCAAGCAACGCCATGAGTGTGTCAAAGCCCCCTTCGGCCGCCTCGATGAGTTCTTCCTTGGTGGTAGGTCGTGCCATGACGGTCCTCTATTTCTCTCTGGTTGATAAGGTCTGACCGGTTCATTGTCACCTGTCTCGGTTTGTCATCGACTCTACACTATTTGAGCCTTGCAAATGCTCATGTGTAGGGATCAATCGCATGCGCCAGTTGATGTCGGCGTTGATTCAGTGCTGAGTTCATAACCCCATAGCATCACAACTACGGTGATGATCAGGCTGAATACTAAGGCAGGACCAATGTGGGTGGATCCAAGATCCTGTTCCGGGCCCCTGATAGCTCTGATCAATGATTGTGGAAACTGCGAGGATCGAGCAGAGGACAGTCTGGGATACGACCATGGACAGCAAGACGGCGCTCCAGACCATGGGTGCTGCTTTGAGTTCGGACAGAGCGCCTCTCATGCCATGGGCGCTTTCGCAGAGAATGACTGGCTGATGCGGCCATCGCGCACGGCAAACAGCCGATCGCACTGACCTGCCACCTCATTGTTATGCGTCACCAGTACGATGGTTTTCTCTTCGTGATTGGCGAGTTCCTTCAGCACTGATATGACCTTTTCTCCGGATTCTTGATCCAGAGCACCGGTTGGTTCGTCCGCGAATACTACATCTGCGTCGGATAGCAGGACGCGGGCCAGGGCAACACGTTGCTGCTCGCCGCCCGACAGCAGGGTGACGCTTTTCTTTTTCTGATCGATTAGGCCAAAATACTTCAAGAGGGAATCCGCCTTCTTTCTGGGAAAGCGGGATCCGCGAAGGGTGAATGGCAGAGCCAGATTCTGTTCGACTGTCATGCTGGTGATCAGGTTGTAGGACTGGAATACGAAGCCCAGATGTTGGCGTCTGAACTTGGTCATGGCCGACAGTCTCAGACGGGTTATGTCCTTGCCCAGCAGCCGCACGGTTCCGCTGGTGGCCTTTTCCAGCCCGGCCAGGCAGTACAGCAATGTTGATTTGCCGCTGCCTGACGGCCCGATGATGCCGGTCATCTCCCCCGGATATGCGGTGAAGGCGATGTCATTGAGAATAGTCAGGGAATCACCGCGGCGCGGGGAGACCACCATGGACAGCCCTGTAGCTTCAACCGTTGGCGCAGGGCCTCTGCTCTTGCTCACGTTGGCGTCATTCATAGTTGCATCTTTCCCTTGGATGATAATCGCTGGCCTTCCAGGTCAGAGCCTCTACGCTCAGCAATGTAGATTCGCCTTGTTGGTGTCATATGCCCTCGTACATCACTTGAACCTGTATGACGGTCATCCTTGTCGCCATCTTTCAATTCCATTAATATCAGCGCAAGAGGGGATGAAACACCCTGAGTTACCCTGATTCGTCCCGGATTTTTTTGGAATAACGGCATGTTCATGCAGGCATGCTTACTCGGCATCACTAGCAGAGCCGGCAGTGCCGAGTATCAGCTGATTATTGTCGCAGTCTCATTCGCTCACAAGCAGCAGAGATTTGATGGCGGTGCGCTGGTCCATGGCCTCATAGGCCTCCTGGATGTGATCCAGGGCAAAGCGCTCGGTGAAAACTTTGCCTGGCTGGATGCCGCCCTTGAGCACTTGGTCAAGCAGCAGATGGTTGTCATATGTGGTGACTGCGGCTATGCCTCCTCGAAGACCGACATTGCGCCAGAACAGCTTAGAGGTATCCATGCTGACCTGCTGCGGCACGCCGACCCTGCCGACTACTGCGCCGGGTCGGGTCACCCTGACGGCGGTTTCGGTGGACAGTTCGGTGCCCACGCATTCCAGGACGGCATCGGCTCCGGCTCCGTCGGTGAGCGCCATGACCTGCTCTATAGCAGCTTCGCCGCGTTCAGGCACGATGTCGGTGGCCCCGAATTCGCGCGCCAACTTCTGGCGGTCCTCATGCCGGCTCATGGCGATTATGCGCTCGGCCCCACGCAGTTTGGCCGCTATGACTCCGCACAGACCCACGGCTCCATCGCCCATGACCACGACCGTGTCGCCCTCCTTGACTTGGGCGGTGGCGGCTGCATGATAACCGGTGGCCATCACGTCGGAGAGGGTGAGCAGGGAGTCGAGCATGTCGTCGCTGTAGTCCTCAGGCTGGCCTGGAATCTGCACCAAGGCCCAGTCTGCGTTGGTGAACCGCAGATACTCGCTCTGGTAGCCGCCACTCCCCTGCCTGTTCGGGTCAAGGCAGTCTCCGTCGAAGCCAGCCCTGCAGGCAGCGCAGTGCCCGCAGCCATGGGTGAAGGGCGCTATCACGAAGTCGCCCGGCTTGACATGGGTGACATCGGAGCCAACCTTCTCGACCAGGCCGATGGCTTCATGCCCTACATGACTGCCTGAGGGCATTGAGGAAATCCCCCGGTACCACCACAGGTCGGACCCGCACACGCAGGCGCGGACGACCCGAATCACGGCATCTCCAGGCTTTCCGATGGTCGGCATCGGCGCTTCCTCCAGCTCGATGCGGCCTGGCTTCACAAACTTTGCTGCCTTCATACTCATGCTCCCCATTCTTCACTACCTGGCGTATCCGTTTGCCAAGTATGCGGACGAAACATAGTCTACGGAGTTCAATCCACTTGAAGTCAAGTCAAATCCTTACTGTGCGCGATTCACGGGGGTGCAGAGAAGATTGTCAGGTGAAGATGCGGTCATAAGAGCCACCATGTCAGGGTGCTGCATAGAGGTGGCATATAGGAAGTATCTCATATGCCTTGTGACAGATCGCATGCATCTCTGCACGCACGTCATGGATCGAATCACAAGGAATCAACTTACTTGGAGGAGCTTTCGGGACCGCCAAGTTCCTTGAGGAAGGCGGCATAGACTTGGGGATTGCGATGGTTTTTGCTTGCTTGGACGATCAGCCCGTGATATTCGCGTAGATCGTTGAGCGGCCATTGATCAATCTGAATAAAATCCGCCTCGTACTCCTCACCCTCCTGGTATGACCGCAAGCAGGCCCACCCCAGGCCGTCCAGCATCCGGCGTGCGTAGGCGTCCCAGATGAAGCAGGGCTGGCCGAAGGCATAGAGCCGTATAACATCCGCCGTCTCGCGCCCGACACCGGGAATGGTGAGCAGACTGTCACGCAGACCTTCATCCGCGCATTCCTCCACGTCGGCCGTGCAGATGCCATGGGCCAGCAGCCACTGAGCCAGGGCCTTGCATGTGCGCGCCTTGGCCGTCATGAAGCCGCTGGACTTGATTAAGGTTGTCAGCCTCGCCCGGTCGACGTCGGCCATGTTGCATGGGTCAAGCAGATCGGCCTTGCGCAGCTGCTGGATGGACATGGCTGCGTTCCTCCAGGCTGTATGTTGGACCAGCACCGCTCCAATCATCATTTCGAAGTCGGTCTCTGCTGGCCACCAATTCTGCAATCCCAGACGAGCGAGCAAACGTGAGTACAGCCACTGTGAGCAACCGGCATTTATCCTGCCTGAATCGCCCATAACGCCTCCACCAAATTCTTGACGCTTTCATGGTAACAGCTGGCTGGAGTCGGTGCTGAGCGAGTCAGAGAATGGCAGGAGCCTGGGCGAAGTCTGTGATAGTGCCATCGGCCTCAGAGCGAATGGAGTCCCAATCCATGTCCGAGGACTGGTCGTACATGGCCCAGACTTTCATTCCAGCGCGCTTGGCAGAATCGACGGCGACCAGAAGATCTTCGAAAACCGTGCAGTGGTCAGGCGCAACGCCCAGCATCCGCGAAGCCAGCAGGTAGATTTCCGGCTCCTCCTTGCCGATGCTTTTGACGTCATCCACACTGCAGACCTGGTCGAAACAATCGGTCATCCCAGCGTGTTTCAGGGCAGCCCGTCGTAGGCGCGGCGGGAGGCTAGTTGCCACAGCCAGGGAGGCGCCGCTGGCCCTCAGCGCATTCAGGTAGTCGAGTGCGTGTGGCTTGGGTTGCACAGCTGTGGCGTAAAGCAGGAGTGCGTCCTCGTTCCACTCCTCCACAAGCTCGTCTGGGCACTCGTCAAGGTGGAAGCGGTCGATGGTGTATCTAGCGATGGCATCGGTCTGCATGGAGGCCACTACAGATGAGTAATCGTCCGGCATAGGAATGTTGCGGCGAGCAAAGAAACGTTGGTCGATTTCCTTCCAGACTCCCATGGAATCCAGAAGCGTGCCGTCGAGATCGAAGATGGCAGCCTTGTCATTGTTGACTTTTATTCCATTTTCGTCCATCCCGAAGTTCTCCCATTCATTGAAGTTCTCATAGTAGCATGACCTCAGATGCGCTCTGGCCCAGCGGCCTTGAGCCAATCTTCTCCCCGATCAGCCTCGGCTTCAGAAGAGTAGTTATGTTCAACAGTCTAATGTTGCCGCGCAAGGCATCAATCCAGGAGATTGTCAATTATTTTGCGCTCAGTGATAGAAAAGCATATAAAAGTTGAAGAAAATATACAATATTGGTTGAAACAATGTTAGCATGCAAATACTAGAGAAAATCATCGAAAAGGAGACTTATGGCTATTCAAGAAACAACAGCGGCTCTGGCTGATCCCCTTCGCCGTAGTGTGCTAGATCTCTTAGAGCAAGGTGGCATGGAGGCTGGGCGCCTGGCCGAAAAGCTGGGAATGACTCCGTCCAAGCTGTCCTATCATCTGAGGAAGTTGAAAGAAGCTGATCTGATTGTTGGCCACAAACAGGGCACCAGGGTCATTTATGAACTCAATCTGAGCGTGCTGGACAGCACCATTCAGTGGCTTTACCGTCTGCGGACTAGCGCCAGCGACAAGAGAAGTCTGCCCGCGCAGCAGACAGTGAGCGACGCTGGTCCGACGGCGGTTTCGGAGTTTTAGAGGAGACTCTCATGGCTGATGGAGAGAGGACCGAAGCAGCCAAGAGCGACAAAACGGGTCGGTTCGTCCCGACCCTGGTCGTGGCTCAGTGGTTGCCAGGGCTGATCATGCTCGGCATAAGCCGCTTAGTGGTCAATCGTCTGCCCAATGAAAAGGTTCCGCTTCATTGGAACGCCCAGAATCAAGTGGACAGCTGGGGCTCTCCCCAGGAGCTGGTCTGGATGCCCTGCATGTTTCTGGTCATTGCGCTGATTTGGACCATTATTATGCTCTTCCTGCGCGCAAACTTGATTAAACGTGGTGATGAAGCGGGGCATACTTTGACCGTTTTTCTGCTGGGTGGGCTATGCATGCAGATTATTCTCGCGGTTATAGATATGTTCGCCATAGTTGCTGCTGATCCTCATTGGGATTGGTGGCCAACGAATTTCGGCATCGATAAAGTGGCCATGCTATTGACCGGTCTGACTCTCATGGTCATCGGCAACTTCGCTCCTAAAATCAGACCCAACGGTGTCAGCGGTTTCCGAGTGCCAGGTGCATATGCCAGCCGCGAGGCCTGGCGCCGCTGTCAGCAGTTTGGCGGCGTGCTCTTCATGATTCTGGGTGTGGTCATGATCTTGGCTGCTCTGGCTTATGGCGGATTCAGACTCTACTGGATCTGTGGAACAGCTTTCGCAGTCGTCCTTGTGCTCATATTTGCCTATGGTTCATACGCGGGCAGAAAGTATGCCGAGCAGGGAGAACCTGTTTCCCGCCGCTAGTTCTTGTATGCAACCAGTGGTTTGAAGGAGGCTGTAAATGAAGGATCAGGATACAAGTAAGAACTTCCTGAATTCGCTGGAAGGATTCGAAGCTGATTTGGACCAAACCAAGTACCCGGCTACACGGTCCTTCATCAGCAGCATCATTTCACGAGTCAAGCTGCAACAGTCTGGACAGGCGTCGGCTTTCACCCTGGAAACTGTATTAGCAGACACAGCACAAACCTTGTACTTCATTGAAACAAGGTTGGATGCACTAGAGCACAAGGTTGAAAGCTAGTACATTCCTATCGGGGATCGTTGGGGATATGAGAGCATCCCCGGTATCTTTCTCATCTGACTAAACCGATAATGACTGGCTGCATATCCAGCAATCGTCTGCGTTCACATTCTTGAATCTGTATAGCTATTGGGTCGGGTTAGGTCTTGTGAAGGTATGTTCTTCGTTATTAACAATCCTCAGTTTTGCTTAAATTGATGAATTCGTATATGCCATCATTCGATTTTTGCAATTTCGAACCATCTACTCTAAACCCTGCTCTCTGATAGACTTTAATCGCACTTTTATTGAAGCTGGCTACATCCTCTGGATCATTCTCCATGTCATAAAAACTATATCTATCCTTATAATGCCATTTTCTGGCAATCTGGTCTGCATTTGCCTGAGTTAAGTGTGTTATTTTCTTAAATTTCATATTGAATCCTTACTCAATCTGCAGACTCAGAATTAATATCGGTTGCAATGACACAAAGACTTCGCTTAAGTATCCCCACAGTTAATCAATAAAACCTGAATTGTGGGATAGACACAAATCCCACTATGCATTGCGCTGCGACTGGAGTGTGATGGTCGGGGTGCCGCTCACGAGCTGCAGGGTTATGGAAAGGTCCCTGGGCCGACTAAGGAGCCAGGCCGGGGACCTTTTTTCATTTACGCTTCTTCTTCTCGCGGATATGCACGGAGATCTGGATGGGAGTGCCCTCGAAGCCGAACTCCTCGCGCAGGCAGCGTTCCAGATAGCGACGGTAGCCGTGCTCCAGGAAGCCGGTGGCGAAGATCACGAAACGCGGCGGCCTGGTGGAGGCCTGGGTGGCGAAGAGGATCCTCGGTTGTTTGCCGCCTCGCAGTGGATGCGGGTGGGCGGCCTGAACCTTGCCCAGGAAGGAGTTGAGCTTGCCGGTCGGTATGCGCTTGTCCCATGATTTTAAAGCGGTGCGCATGGCCCTGGCCAGCCGGTTGGTGTGCCAGCCGGTCTTGGCAGACAGGTTGACCCGCTCAGCCCAGGTGACCCGGTCGAACTCGGTCTGCCAGAGCCGCTCGAGACGCTGACGGCCAAAGTCGTCCAGCAGATCCCATTTGTTGAAGACCAGGACAATGGCCCGGCCCGCATCCACGGCCTGGCTCATGACCTTGAGATCCTGGTCCGCAATGGGCTGGGATGCGTCAAAGAGGATGAGGGCCAGCTCCGAACGTTCGATGGCCGCCTGGGTGCGCAGACTGGAGTAGTACTCGGCTCCCGAAATCTTGTGCAGGCGGCGTTTGATGCCTGCAGTGTCGATGAAGAGCCAGTCTTTGCCCTCCACCTGGACGATCTCGTCGACCGGGTCACGGGTGGTGCCGGCCAGATCGTGGACCACTGCCCGCTCCTCATGGGCCAGCTGGTTGAGCAGGGAGGATTTGCCCACGTTGGGCCGGCCGACCAAGGCCACGCGGCGCAAGCCCTCGGGGGTGAGGAATCCAGAAGTTTTGTCGGCCTTCCTGAGTTGTTCCAGTGCTGTGTCCAGCAGATCGCCTATCCCCCGACCGTGCATGGCGGAGATGGCATAGGGTTCGCCCAGGCCCAGCTTCCAGAATTCGGAGGCGGTGTAGTCGGCCATCCGGTCATCCAGCTTATTCACAGCCAGAACCACCGGCTTGCCGGCGGCCCGCAGCATGGTGACGATCCGCTCGTCGCTGGCGGTCAGCCCCACTTGGCCGTCCACGACCAGAATGACGGCATCAGCCAGCGATACGGCCACTTGGGCTTGGGAGGCAATGGCGGATTCGATACCCTCCACATCGCTCTCCCATCCGCCGGTGTCCACCAGTTTGAATCGGGTGCCGGCCCACTCGGCCTCATAGCTGACTCGGTCCCGTGTCACGCCAGGGGTGTCCTCGACTACGGCGGCACGGCGGCCGAGAATCCTGTTGACCAGGGTGGACTTGCCTACGTTGGGCCTTCCGACCACAGCCAGCACGCCTACGGCCTTGGCGCCTTGGTCCTGGTCATCCCGCTTCTCGGAGCCGCCCTCCAAAAGGGCACGGTCCTCTTCATCCAGCTCATAGCCGTCCAGATTGCGGGCGTACTCGTCGTGGGAGTCTTTCTCCATGGCCGAAGAGACCAGGTCGATCAGGACTTGCAGTGTTTGCTCGAAGGTCAGATCGGAGTTGTCCAAGGTGGTCACACCATCGGCGGCGTCCAAGAAAGAGGTGACCTTAGAATCTCGGGCATCCCGTGCGGCCAGATCCTCAGCGCCGGCTGACCCTGACCGGGCCTGGCCGCTGCGGCGGGCCTGGCGGACCTCCTCACGTGCTGTCAGCAGCACGCGGACCTGGGCATCCGGGGCCACCACCGTTGTGATGTCTCGCCCCTCGGCCACTACTCCGCGCTCCTGGTCGGCCATGATGGCCCGCTGAGCGGCGATGAGTACACGGCGCACGGCTGGAATTGAGGAAACCACAGAGACGTGCTCGGAAACCCTGGTGGAGCGTATATCCTGATCCACGTCCTGGTGGTCCAGACTGACACTGGGATGCTCCGGGTCCAGCCCCATGACCAGATGGCCGCCGGTGATGGAATCGGCTACGACCTCGGTGATGGTCTCCTTATCGGGCTGGTCCGCGTCCAGGTCTAGCCCGCGTTCCATGCACCAGAGGGTGACCGCGCGGTACATGGCGCCCGTGTCCAGGTAGGCCAGTCCAAAATGCTTGGCTAGGGCCCGCGAAGTGGAGGACTTGCCCACTCCCGCAGGGCCATCGATGGCGACAGTGATCACAGTCCGACCTCCTTATCCAGGGCCTTGATCTCAGCCGCCGAGAGCACCCTGTAGGAGCCCGGCCGAATCTCGCCCAGTCGGATGGGGCCGATCTGGGTGCGCACCAGCCGGGTCACCGGGTAACCGATGGCTCCGAAAATGCGCCGCACTATCCGGTTCTTGCCCGAATGCAGGACCACCTTGACGATGGTGTGCTCGCGGTTGTGGTCGATGATGGCGCAATGGTCCAGGCGGATCAACCCGTCGTCCAGCTCCACCCCTTGGCTGACCAGCCTTCGGCAAACATTGCCGCCAATGTGGCCGCTGAGCGTAGCTATATAGGTCTTCTCCACCTCGTAACGCGGATGCATGACATGCTGGGCCAGCTCCCCGTCGTCGGTCATGAGAATGAGGCCTTCGGAGTCATAGTCCAGCCTACCCATGTGGAAGACGCGCTCGTAGCGGTCCCCGATGATGTCGCGCAGGGTGAACCGGCCCTTGGGATCGTCCATGGTCGAAAGGACCTTGCGGGGCTTGTTCAGCGCCAGCGTGACGTGCTTGTCGTTCAGGTGGATGCGGGATCCATCCACGCGAATTCGCTGATGGGAAGGGTCCACCCGGCTGCCCAAGGCGGTGACCAGCTCACCGTCGACCTCGACCCTGCCCTGGGTGATGATCTGTTCGCATTTGCGACGAGAGCCGAATCCGGCCTGGGCCAGCACCTTCTGGAGGCGGATACCCTCCTCCCCCTGTTCGCGCGCTCTGATCGCCTGTGTGTATGGATGTGGCATCGTTCTCCCAACGTGGCCTGATAGATATGCAACTGATACCGTTCTGAACGACCGCAGCCGCCGAAGAGGTCATATCATACTATATCGGAGCCTAGGGAAGTGTTGTTGGCTTGCCCTAAGCTAGAAACTGTCGTTGTTCATTGTCGTCGAAGGGATTGCAAGGTGGGGAACATGACTATGGAAGCAAGTGCTGAGCCGGTCCTCGAACAGGCGGACGGGAAGGTTGCTGCAAAGCCGGTCCGCAGGCGGATCAGGCCCCGTGATGTTCGCTGGATTCGTGCGGCCGCCGAGCTGGCGGGCACCTTCCTGATCTGCGCGGTCATCTACTTGTCATACAGCTTCGGCCAGTTAGTCATGGGCCAGCCCAGCGTGGCGCTGCCGGTTCTGGGAACCGCCCTGACCTACCTGGTTGTGACGGCCATGCTGGGAGGCGTCTCCGGTGGGCACTTCAACCCCGCCGTGACCGTGGCTGCCATGTTCACCTCGCAGATCAGCATGGTGGACGGGCTGATTTACATCGTCGCCCAGGTGATCGGTGCCATTGGCGCCGGTGCGGTCGCTATCGCCCTTATTCCTGTCAGCAAGTCCGTGCCTGACAGGACCTGGCTCATGTTCTCGGTCAACGGCTTTTCCGGCGGTTCGCCCGCTGCAGCCACCCTGAGCCAGCAGCACATCGCATTCGGGGCGCCCATGGCCATCGTGACTGAGCTCATTGGCTGCATAATCGTGGTGGCTGCAGCCATCACCACCCTGCGCTCTGACGGACGCGCCCGTCGCAACCATGCTCTCTATACCGGGCTGGCCTATGGTGTCGGCGCACTGGTCACCTACCCCATCACCTGCTCGGGACTGAACCCCGCTCGTTCCACCGGCATCGCCATCTTCGCGCAGTCCAAGCACATGTCTGTCAGCCCGATCTCACAGCTCTGGCTCTTCTGGATCTGCCCGCTGCTGGCTGCCTCTCTGGTCGCCCTGGTCATTATCATGACCAGCATCATCACCGACAACATGGCTATGCGTGCCATTGGTGCCGCCACTGACGCTCAGCCGGAAGCGCAGGCACAAGTAGATGCTTTTGCTCCCGGTGTCCAGATTCAGGCAGGCGAGGATATGCAGGCCTCCGCTCCGGTTCAAAACCCCGCTGCTGCCGGCACAGCCACCCCTGCAGGCGCCAAAGCCCAGACTGTCGATGTATCGGCGCTATCCGATGTTGATGCTGACGAGGATGCCGTTGCCCCTGTCGAAGCAGGAACCATTCCCGATCTGCAAGTCAAACCCCTTCACACTGCTTCCGAAAAAGAAGACGGTGACGAGGAGCCCACAGACAAACCCGCTGAAGAATGAACTATTGAGGACTGAAAGCCTGAAAGGGGTCACAGAAGCAGCTGAATGCTGAAGTAAGTGACCAGAAGGCCAATGCCCAAGCCGAAGCTGATGAAAGCGTCAAAGGGTACTGACCGCACCTTCCAAGGACTGCGATCCTTGAGAATCAGGCGCAGGGCGCCGCAAACCAGAGCCGCGATGGACACCAGTCCAGTCGCGGCCCAGGTGTACCCGTAGAAAGCAACGAGCGCGGCGACCAACACGACCAGAAAGATGATGCCCTCGCAGACAGGACGGCCCTCTTGAGCCTCTGAGACGAATGGATGGCCTCTACCGGATGTCTTGGGCGGCTGTGAGGGCGCGAGGTCCGGGTTTTCGGCATTATCTGTGTCTGCCATGTTCCCCAGTTTCCGCATTCTCGAGGACCTCCATCTGCCCACTGCACTTGCTCTGCCGGTTCGAGCCTACCAGCGCTGTTGACGCAAAGCGACCGTACCGCCATCGTACTTGGACGATGATGGCACGGTCGCTGTTTCAACAAGGAGTCAGAGCAGCCTGATCAGTTGTTGTGTTGGAAGATCAGATGCTCGTTGGCGAAGGTGTCGAAGCCCAGGCTGTAGAGCTCGCGGCCATAGCCGGAGTTCTTGACGCCGCCGAAAGGCAGCTCAGGCATGGTCACCCAACTGCCATTGATGAAGGTCATGCCGGTTTCGATGCGACTGGCCAGGGCATCAGCGTGGTCGGAGTCTTGGGAGAAGATTACGCCGCCCAGGCCGTAGCTAGAGTCATTGGCCAGATCCACGGCCTCGTCCTCGCTGGCCACCTTGTAGATGGTGGCCACAGGACCGAACATCTCCTGGTCATAGGCAGGGTTGTCACGGTCGATGTCCGTCAGGATAGTGGGGGTGAAAAAGGCCCCAGGCGAATCATAGGGCTTGCTGCCGCAGGCGACCTTGGCTCCGGCTGCCACGGCCCGGTCGACCTGCTTAGCCAGATTGTCACGCGCCGAAACCGTGCACATGGGGGCCAGCGTGGTGTCGGGGTTGTTGGGATCACCCAGAACCATATGCGAGAAGGCGTCGACCATGAGCGAAACGAAGTCGTCGTAACGGTCCTCCATGACGATGAAGCGCTTGGAGGCACAGCAGACCTGTCCGGCATTCATGAGCCTGGCCCCGGGTGCCACTTGCTTGAGGGCATTCCAATCAGCATCATCCAGGATGATGAAGGCGTCGTTGCCGCCCAGCTCCATGGAGGACTTCTTCAGGTGGGCGCCGGCCGACTTGGCCACGGAGGCGCCGCCGCGCTCCGACCCGGTCAGAGCCACGCCAGAGACACGCGGATCGGCGATGGCACGGTCCACCTGGTCATAGTTGATGAAGAGGTTGGTCAGGCTGCCCTCGGGGGCTCCTGCCTTGGTCACGGTCTCTTCGAAAGCCACAGCCGAGCTAGGCACGTTGGAGGCATGCTTGAGGATCATGGGGTTGCCCAGAATGAAGTTGGGGGCAAACACGCGCATGATCTGGTAGTAGGGGAAGTTCCAGGGCTCAACCATGACCAGGACGCCGGTGGCCTGCTTGACATAGTAGGCTTTGCCAGCAGGGTTGTCCAGGGGGACGGGAGCCAGCAGCTCCTCGGCCTGGTCGGCGAAGTAGTCTGCGATGTCCGCGCACAGCTCCACCTCGGCACGAGCCTCACCCACCAGCTTGCCCATGTCCCTGGTCATGTTGGTTGCCAGGGCGTCTTCATCCTGGCGAAAGAGCTTGGCCACCTGGCGCAGTTGCGCTGGACGGTCGCCGGGGCCCTCCTGCTTGCGCCAGGTCTTGTAGAGGTCATGGCCGCGGGCCAGTGCGTTCTCCAGGTCGTCGTCGGTGGCATCTGGATAGGTCTTGATCAGTTGGTTGTTAAAAGGATTGACTGTCTGATAGGTCACAATATCTCCTTCGATTTATGGATGCCCAGTCAGCATCATCGCTGGTCAGTTCATTCAGCATATCACCGCATTGGACCCCGCAGTCAAGGTATTTGTCACAAAACGACATTCGACCGCGAGGTCAGGTTTTATCAGTGGAAGAAGTGGCGGGTTCCTGTCAGGTACATGGTCAGATCGGCATCCTGGGCGGCCTTGATCACCTCGGGATCGCGGATGGATCCTCCTGGCTGCACCACGGCCTTGATGCCAGCCTGGATCAGGTACTCCAGACCATCTGCGAAGGGGAAGAAGGCGTCGGACGCGGCCACTGAGCCCTCGGCGCGCTTACGGCCCTCATCCAGGGTATTGGCCCTCTCGACCGCCAGGTGGCTGGAGTCCACCCTGTTGACCTGGCCCATGCCGATACCCACGGTAGCTCCCTGCTTGGCCAGGAGCACGGCGTTGGACTTGACCGAGCGGATAGCCCGCCAGGCAAAGGTGAGATCATCCATGGTCACCTGGTCGGCGGGGTTTCCGGAGACCAGACGCCAGGTGGACGGGTCGTCTCCCGGGGCGTCGATCAGGTCGGGTGTCTGCACCAGGGCTCCCCCGTCGATGGGACGGATGACCGGACGAGGACGTGGACGGCGTTCCACAGAGAGGATGCGCAGGTTCTTCTTGGTTCGTAGCAGGTCCAGGGCCTCCGGCTCATAGCCTGGTGCCACGATCACCTCGGTAAAGACCGGCTTGATCTGCTGGGCCATGGTCAGGGTGACCGTGCGGTTGGCGGCGATGACCCCGCCATAGGCGCTCATGGGGTCGCAGGCATGGGCGCGGCGGTGGGCCTGGGCGATGTCCGCCCCTACGGCCAGACCGCAGGGGTTGGAATGCTTGACCACGGCCACCGCGGGCAGATCGGCAAAGTCCCATACCGACCGCCAAGCCGCGTCCGCATCCACATAGTTGTTGTAGCTCATTTCCTTGGCTCCCCTTAGGTGCTCTGCCGCGGCGAAGCCGTCCCGGTCCAGCGGATCCAGGTAGAGGGCTGCCTTTTGGTGGGGGTTCTCCCCGTAGCGCAGCTGGCTGGCCAGGCGCCAGGTGCGAGTCAACGCCTGAGCTGGGCCCGGATCGTCAGCTTTGTCCTGCTTGTTGCCAACCCATGTGCGCGCTGTCCACTCGGCGATGGCCGCGTCATAGGAGGCGGTCACCGCGAAGGCTTTGGCAGCCAGACGTCCGCGCTCAGCCAGGCTGAAACCGGTGCCGGAAGCGGTGCGCTCGGCGGCCAGGGCATAGTCGTCCGGGTCGGTGATCACAGCCACGCTAGCGTGGTTCTTGGCAGCGGCCCGGATCATGGCGGGTCCGCCGATGTCGATGCGTTCCAGGCACTGATCAGCATCGGCGTCCTCAAGGACGGTCTGTTCAAAGGGGTAGAGGTTGACCACCACGAGGTCGAAGGGGGCTATGCCGAGATCCTTGAGTTGCTGGGCATGGTCAGGGTCGGTCATGTCGGCCAGCAGCCCGGCGTGGATGTGTGGATCCAGGGTCTTGACCCGGCCGTCAAGGCTCTCGGGAAAACCGGTGACCTTTTCCACCGGAGTGACCTGGACACCCAGATCCTGCAGTGTTTTGGCCGTACTGCCGGTGGAGACGACCTCGGTGCCTGCCTGCCGGAAGGCCGATGCCAAGGCCTCAAGGCCCTGCTTGTGGTAGACCGAGACAAGCGCTCGGTTGATGGTTCGATTCGTGGTGACCATGGAAACTCCTACTCCTATGCTTGAATGCCGAGGCGCCCCGCCACCTTCGGACCTACTTGCCTGGTCTGCGGGTGGACGAAACCTGTCGTGGTGTGTCTGCTCGGTCGGTTGCCTTGGGCTCCTTTCCCACCTGCAGGCGTGATTGGTTGTGTTTTTCCTCGTTCTCCGCCTTGGCGGAAGTTTTTTTGTCAACTGCCTGGCGCAAATAGTTGATCAGAGCGTCCTTGATGATGGCCAGCGCAGCAATGACAAGGGACAGCAACCATACTCCCAGCAGGCCGACCCCCAGGGAGGTCCCGATCATGCGCACGGAGGAGGCTATGGGCACGCCCACCCCGGCCAGTCGCTGACGGCCCAAGGCCCCGTTGGATAGCTGGAAAAGCAGGGCAAGTCCAAGCAGGGTGACCAGCCAGACCAGGACCATGGCCAGGGTTGCCATAAGGAAGCAGACTGCTGTATCTCGGGATCTCAGTCCTGCTTGTCGCACGGCAGCGAGTATTCTGACCCCCCAAGGCCCCGTCAGCAAGAGAACACCTGCGACTACGCCGAACAGCAGGGGTAGGTTGAGCAGGAGCATGCGAACCTCCTGCCTGGAGACCGGCTCTGGGAAAAGCCCAAAGATTGGCAGAGAGGGTAGACTTGAGGCGTGGCCGGACCAGAGGGTGAAGGTGGCCAGCTGGCCTATCTTGAAACCGTCCCCGAAGAGCCAGGAGGCAGCCCAGATAATCAGATTGGGCAGCCATGCCAGGGACGCCAGGCTAGTCGTTACAGCCGAGGCAGTGCCCATACGCGTCAGTTTGAACAGGCGGCCCACGTCTGCGTGATAGAGGGCGATCCAGACAATCAGGGCGATCAAGCCTGCGGCCAGCATGGCAGCCAGGAGCATCAAACCGGCCGTGAGCCCGAGCCGAATGGTCCTGCGGACCTGGATTGGCAGAGCCTCTTTGATTCGTTTGGCAAAAGCCTGTCGGAATGGTTCAGAGCGGGCCCAGGCCCAGCCATAACCCAACAGGAAAACCAGGCTGGTCCGCAAAAGAATGACCGGGGAGGTGTCCGCCTGGATGGTCTGGCTGCCTTGCATGAGGATGAGGCTGCACAGCATCCAGACGACCAGGCCGGCGATGCAGCCGCCGACGGACATGCCCATGCGGCCGACCAGGGTGCGGATCACCCATATCAGCAGGCCAGTCAGCAGCAGCGGGATGATGGTTAGGGTCAGGGCTCCGGCTGTGAATCCACAGCCTTGGGTGAGCAGGGTGATGGTTTCTGTCAGGGCCACGGTGGCCATGGACAGTGATGGCCCGCCCTCCTCAATGGAAATCATGAGCAGGAGCAGTGCCATGCAGGCACCGAGGGCGACGGTGTAAATGAGTATGGCTAGAAAGGCCTCTAGGGCTCCCCGGAGCCATGCTTTCACCCTGTCGGTCATATGATGGCATGCTCCCGCAGCAGGTCGCGGGTCAACCGGGCAGTTTCGCCCGGTGTGGTGCCCACCTTGATGCCGACGGACTCGAGCATTTCCTTCTTGTCTGCAGCCGTGCCCTTGCCGCCCGAGATGATGGCTCCGGCGTGGCCCATCTGCTTGCCCTCGGGTGCGGTGAAGCCGGCGATATAGGCCACGATGGGCTTGGTCATGTGGGTGGAGGCCCAGTGGGCGGCCTCCTGTTCGGCCGAGCCGCCTATCTCGCCGATCATGATGCAAGCCTTGGTTTCAGGATCGCGGTTGAAAGCATGCAGAGCCTCCAGCATGGTGGTGCCCACAATGGGGTCGCCGCCGATGCCCAGGCAGGCGGTGAAGCCGATGGAGGACAGCTCCCCCATGAGCTGATAGGTCAAGGTGCCGGACTTGGAAACCAGTCCCAGCGGGCCTCGACCGGCGATGCCCTGCGGGATGATGCCCAGATCCACACCGACGCCGTTGGGCCGGTCGGACATGGTCATCAGCCCCGGGCAGTTGGGGCCTACGATGCGGCAGCCGCGTTCACTGGCCAGGGCCACGCAGTAGGCGGTATCGGCCACGGGAATGCCTTCGGTGACGACCACGATCAGTGTGATGCCGGCCTCGATGGCCTCGACCATGGCATCTTTGGCGAATCTGGGCGGAACGAAGACCACGGAGGTACGAGCCCCGGTCGCCTGACGGGCGGCTGCACAGTCGGCGTATACGGGTACATGCCGTGCCTGGCCGTCCGGACCGTCGAAGTCAACTGTCGTTCCAGCCTTGCGGGCATTGACCCCAGCCAGGATATTGGTGCCGGCCGCCATCATGCGGGCCGTGTGGACCATGCCCTGGTGACCGGTCATGCCCTGGACCATGACGGGGGCGGCGTCTTCGATGAAGAGGGTCATCGTCCCGTCTCCTTTCCTGCTTGATCGGCCAGGGCCACAGCCTGGTCTGCCGCCTCCTCCATGGTGCGGGCCACCCTGAGCCTAGGTTGCTGGGCCTTGGCCAGGAGGTTCAGTCCCTCGGCAGCCTCATTTCCGTCGAATCGGACCACGATGGGTCGCTCGTCGTCCTGATCCTGCTCGCCCGCAGCGTTTACGGCGGACAGGATGCCCTGGGCCACCTGCTGGCAGGAGGTGATGCCTCCATAGACATTGACCATTACCGAACGGACCTGAGGGTCAGAGAGGACCACGTCCAGGCTGCTGCGCATGACCTCAGGCGAGGCGCCGCCGCCAATGTCGAGGAAGTTTGCGGGTCCAATACGAACGTCCTGTCGGCGTCCTGACCCGGCGACCGCATCCAGGGAACTCATGACCAGTCCTGCGCCGTTGCCGATGACGCCCACCTGGCCGTTCAGATGGACGTAGTGCAGGCCTGCAGCTTTGGCTTTGGCTTCCAGGGGGTCGACCTGCGCCGGGTCTGCGAACCTCTTCCAGCCGTCGTGCCGGAAGGCCGCATTTCCGTCCAGGGAGATTTTGGCATCGAGGGCGTCCAGGTGCTTGGTGGCCTCGTCATCCGGGTCGCCCACCTTGGCCAGAGGGTTAATCTCGACCAGGGTCGCGTCGCTGTCCTGGAAGGTGTGCCACATGCCTAGAAGTATCTGCGTAGCCTGCTCCAGATCCGCATGGTAGAAGCCGATGCGCTCGGCCATGGTGCGGGCAGCCTGCCTGTCGAAATCCTCCAACGGGCCGATGTGCAGGCGCCGGACTGATTCGGGGTGCTCGCGGGCGATGGTCTCCACCTCGGTGCCGCCGCTGGCTGTGGCCAGGACGTCATAGTCCCGGGAGGTGCGGTCCACTGAGATGGACAGGTAGTACTCGTGCAGGATGTTGCGGGCTTCGGTTACCAGGATTCCACTGACCGGATGGCCGTCGATGTTCATGGGCAGGATGGCCTCGGCCAAGGCCACAGCCTGCTCGTGATTCTCGGCTCGTTTGACGGCTCCCGCCTGTCCCCTGTGACCGATGGTGGCCTGGCCCTTGATCATGCAGGGGTAGCCGATAACGTCGGCTGCCTGGCCGGCCTCTTTTGCAGTTGAGGCATAGACGGCCCTGGGCTGGGAGATCCCATGCTCAGCGAGCAGCTGCCTGGCCTGGTATTCGTACAAATCCATGGTGAAGGTCCCCCCAATCGTGCTCAGGCGGGCATGTTCATCAGGCAGCTGACCGGGTAGGCGCCCAGGGCCTTGCGACCGTCCAGACCGTTGAGTTCCATAACGAAGCTGAAACCAGCCACTTGGCCTCCAGCCTGCTCCACCAGACGTGCCGCTGCCTGGGCGGAACCGCCGGTGGCGATCAGGTCGTCAACAATCAGGGCTCGCTGGCCAGGGCGCAGCGAGCCCTGCTCGATTTCGATACGGGCGCTGCCGTATTCAAGGGCGTATTCCTGGCTGTAGGTGGGCTCAGGGAGCTTGCCGGCCTTGCGCATGGGCAGGAAGCCCTTGCCTAGATCGCAGGCCAGCTGGGGGCCGATCAGAAAGCCGCGCGCCTCAAGCCCGGCTACCAGATCGAAGTCCTCTGGCTTGACGGGCAGAGTGCGTTTCATGGCATCGAGGATGATGGACAATCCTCTGGGATCCGACATGGCGGGAATGAAGTCCCTGAAAAGGATCCCCTTCTTGGGAAAGTCCGGAATGGTACGGATCAATGAGATCAGATAAGCGGCGTCATCATCGCCCACCTGCTCAAGTTCTCCAACCTTGATATCGTCCGATTGAGCCATGATCTTCTTTCTGTTTTGCTCCTTGAAAGCGGTTGCCGGGGCCATCATACGCGCGCCGGGTTTCCGCTCAGAGTCAGCCTGACGGAAGGTGTGGCGCGCGTATAAGTTTCAGGACTTGGCGGAAGCCGAATCCGAAGCCTCGGAGGCAACGGACTCTTTAGAGGGGTCAGGATCCTTGGACGCATCCGATTCGTCAGCGTCATCTGGCTTCTCAGCATTCTTGGCCCTGTCCGATTCGTCTTCAGGCTCCGACTTGGATTCGGCCTCACTCTTGGGCTCTTGCTCGGCGGATTCCTTGCCCTCTGAGGCGGCAAAGCTCTGTGCGGCCGTATTGTCGGCGGCGGTGTCTTCACCATCGGCATTATCATCGTCTTCAGCGTCAGTGACCTCGGCGGGGGCATCCGCATCTTCGGACTGGCCCTCCACCTGCGTGGGCAGGGGGTTGCCGTTTTCGTCAACCTCGTCATCGTGGATGTAGGCCGGGACGATGGGCGGCTTGGTGATGGCCTGAATGCGCCAGCGGGACTGCGAACCCTCGGAGTCGATGACTACCTGCTCCTTCTCCAAATCAACGGAGACGACCTTGCCCAGAAGACCGGTTGTGGTGGCTACCTCGTCACCGGGCTGCAGGGACTGGCGGAAGTCCTGGACGGCGGCCTGCTGTTGCTTGCTCTTCCGGGAGCTTCCCCACATCATGGCGATCATCAGGGCAATGATGACGATCATGAAAAGCATGGATCCCATGGTTGTTTCCACTCCTTGTTTTGACGGGCATTAAACGGCGATGTGCATTACTGTGAAGTCAACAGTCTAGAACAGCTTCATGACATCCTCAGGCGGTTTGCGGCCCAGATGCTCCCAGGCCTTGGAGGTGGCCACACGCCCCTTTGGCGTGCGTATCAGGAAGCCTTCGCGCACCAAGTAGGGCTCACAGACTGTCTCGACCGTCTCCGCCTCCTCGCCCACCATGGCGGCCAGGTTGTTCAGGCCCACGGGTCCGCCGTCGAAACTGTTGACGATGGCCTTGAGTACAGCCAGATCCAGGCGGTCCAGTCCCTCGGAGTCTATCTGGTAGAGGGCCAGGGCCTGCTTGACATCGTCAGGGCCGACCTCGGGAAGATCGTGGACTATGGCCCAGTCGCGCACACGGCGCAGCAGGCGGTTGGCAATCCTGGGCGTGCCACGTGAGCGCAGGGCCAGCTGATGGGCAGCGTCATCCTGCAGAACGATGCCTAAGACCTTGGCTGAGCGCTCGACCAGCTTCTCCAGCTCCTCCTCCGGGTAAAAATCCAGGTGAGCAGTGAAACCGAAACGGGCCCGCAGGGGCGAGGGCAACATGCCCTCGCGGGTGGTGGCGCCAATGACCGTGAATCTGGGCAGGGTCAGCGGAATGGAAGAGGCACCGGGGCCCTTGCCGACCATGACATCCACCCGGAAGTCCTCCATGGCGATGTAGAGCAGCTCCTCGGCGGCCCTGGGCAGGCGGTGGATCTCGTCGATGAAGAGCACCTCACCGGCCTCCAGGGAGCTCAGAATAGAGGCCAGGTCGCCGGCGTGCTGAACTGCCGGCCCCGAGGTAACACGGATGGGCACCTCCAGCTCGTGGGCGACGATCATGGCCAGGGTGGTCTTGCCTAGGCCTGGAGGACCTGCCAGCAGGATGTGATCCGGAGCCACGTCCCGCTTTTTGGCGGCCTTCAGGAAGAGGCCCAGCTGGGCCTTGAGCCGAGGCTGCCCGATGAATCCGTCCAGGGTTTCCGGACGCAGCTCCTCGTCGCTGACCGGTTCGCCTTCGATGGGCTGGGCCGAGACCATCCGCAGGGATTCCTCCTGGGCGTCGGCATTTTGGGAATCGATGTACCCCGTAGACAGCTGCTTGTCAGCCATGGGTCAGCGCCCCCTGTCCAGCCGGGTCAGGGCCTGTTTGAGCACCTTGGGAATGTCGGTCGACTGCAGTGGCAGGGTGTAGCCGCCCTCGCTGCAGGTCTGTTCCACGGCCTGCTCGGCATCATGCTGTAACCAACCCAGGGAGAGCAGTCCCTCGACCACCTGGTGGGCGCCATCGTCAGTCCGGGTGGGTCCCTGTTCGCCCCTGCCTGTGTCCAGATCCAGCTTGCCGGAGAGTTCGAGGATGATCTTCTGAGCGCCCTTTTTGCCCAGGCCCGGCGCCCGGGACAGGGCTGCAGCATCGCCATCGGCCACAGCCTGGGCCAGCTGGTCCGAGTTCAGAGTGGCGAGAATGGACAGTGCCACGCGGGGACCGATGCCGCTGACCTTCTGCAACTGGGCGAAGAGGGATTTGGAGGTGCGGCTGAGGAATCCGTAGAGGGTCAGCGCGTCCTGGGTCAGAGAAAGGGCGGTGTAGACGGTGACTGTGGACTCGGCCCGCATGGAGGCCAGATCCGACTGGGGCATGCGTACCTCGAAACCCACCCCCGAAACATCAATCACGGCAGAGCCCGTTTCGATGGCGGCCACCCGCCCGGTCAGCATTGCCAGCATTTGATCACCCCTTGACGGAATCGAACGTCTGTTCGAATCAGCTTACATGTCTCGCTGGACTCCCCGGTGCTTGCCATACTTGGCGGAAGCCTGTGCCCACTGGCGCTGGGCCTGGGTCAGATGCTCTTCGCGCTCCCCGCCCTGAATGGCTCCGGCGGGCCTTAGGGCGTGGCAGATGGCCTGGGCCAGAGCGTCGGCGGCATCTGCGGGTTTGGGCAGCTGGTTAAGACTAAGAATTCGGGCCACCATCCGCTGCACCTGGATCTTGTCGGCTTGGCCGTTGCCGGTCACGGCCATCTTGGCTTCGGTGGGTGTGTGCAGGGCCACGGGGATCCCTCGCTGTGCCGCACCCAGCATGGCCAGTCCGGCTGCCTGTGCGGTTCCCAGCACGGTGTTGTGATTGGACTGGGCGAAGACCCGCTCGATGGATACCACGTCGGGGCTGTAACGGTCCAGTGCGGCCGTCAGCCCCTGGTAGATGGTCAGCAGCCGCAGGTCCTGGCTCTGTTCGGGGTCTGAGCGCACGACGTCCACATGAACAAAGGAAAGCCGGCGCGATGCACCGGCTTCAATGATGCCAACGCCGCATCGGGTGAGCCCCGGGTCGACGCCGAGAACAATCATAAGGTCACTCGTCGTCCAGCTGGGCCATGACCTCGTCGGGCGCTGTCCAGTTGCTGTAGATCTCCTGCACGTCGTCCAGGTCGTCCAGGTTGTCGATCAGCTTGGAGACCTTGCGGGCGGATTCCAAGTCCAAGGTGACCTCGCTCTTGGGATTGAGGACCAGGTCGGCGGAGTCATAGTCCATGCCCGCCTCCTGCAAGGCCTTGCGGACGTTGACCATGTCGCCGGGGGCAGTCAGCACGGTGTAGCTCTCGCCGTTGTCCTGCACGTCCTCGGCCCCGGCCTCGGCGGCCTTCTCGAAGACCGTGTCGTAGTCCAGGCCCTCCGAGGGGACGATAATCTGACCCTTGCGCTCGAAGTTGAAGCTGACTGACCCGTTCTGGGCCAGGGATCCGCCGCCCTTGGTCAGGGTGGAACGGACCTCGGCGGCCGCACGGTTGCGGTTGTCGGTCAGGCATTCGATGATGATGCCCACGCCGGCGGGAGCGTAGCCCTCGTAGACGATAGTCTCGTAGTTGGCTGCTCCGGCCTCCTCGCCCGAGCCGCGTTTGACGGCCCTGGTGATGTTGTCTGCGGGTACGGAGGACTTCTTGGCCTTGACGATGGCGTCGTAGAGTGTGGGGTTGCCGTCGGGGTCACCGCCGCCGGTGCGGGCAGCGATCTCGATGTTCTTGATCAGCTTGGCGAAGAGCTTGCCACGCTTGGCGTCGATGGCTGCTTTCTTGTGCTTGGTGGTCGCCCACTTCGAATGCCCTGACATATGTCTCCTGACGGTACGAATGCGTAAACGAATGGAATTCTAGTTCCGCTCTTCGACAATTTTACGAGTTTTCAGGCCCTTCCGTAGGGGCTTCATCGTAAAGAGAACCAGCCTTCCGGCCTACCAGTCTGCCCAACAGGCCACGGCGATGATCAGGCCGGGCCGCCAGGGCACGGGCATAGACATTTAGAACCTGGTCGGTGACCCGCTCCCAATCGTAGTCGCTGGCCCGACGCATTCCGTGCGAGGCCAGATCCAGGCGGACACTTCGGTCGTCCAGCAGTCCAAGGACCACCCGGGCGCAGTCCAAGGGGTCTCCGTTGGCGAACAGACGCGCGTTGTGGCCGTTCTGGGAGACATCCTTGAATGCTGGCAGGTCCGAGGCCACCACCGGGCAGCCTGCAGCCATGGCCTCGACCAACACGATGCCAAAGCTCTCTCCCCCGGTCTGCGGGGCTACATACAGGTTCAGGCTGTGGTAGAAGGAGGCCTTGTCCTCGTCGCTGATCCGACCCAGGAAGGTGAAGTGCTGGGCCAGTCCGGGATCGACAGTCTCGAGTATTTTCCGGGCCTCCCCTTGGCCGTCTCCCGCACATAGGAAACGGGCTCCCGGCACGCGCTGCAGAATGGCAGGTGCTGCCTGGGCCAGAATCTTGAAACCCTTGCGCTCCTCCTTCATCCGTCCCAGGAATCCGATGGTGGGTTCCTGCTCGCTCCCCTGCCATTCCGGGCGCGGCCGGGCATTGCGCAGGACTTTGGTCTCGATGCCGTTGGGGATGATCTGGCTGGGTATGCCCGGCTCCAGCAGATTCTGGGCAGTCTGCATGGCCGATGGGCTGACGAAGATGGCCTGGCTGATGCTGGCCAGGTACCTCCGCAGGTAGCGCCTGGTCAGCCTCAGGGCCAGAGGCGTCGAATCGAAGGCTGCATGGAAGGTGGCCACATAGGGGCAGGGAACAAATCCGGGCCTCAGAGGCTTGTGGCTCAGGGATGGCACCTCGGGCTCGTGCAGGTGCAGGATGTCGAAGTGGCCCTGTCTGACCCACTGCCGGGTCTTGTGGCCGGCCGCGCCGAAGTAGCTCAGGTTGGCCACGGATCCGTTGTATGGAATGGAGAAGGAGGAGCCGGTGGTGTGCACCCAGAGGGGCATGTCCTGGGTGCGTCGGCCCGGGGCCAGAACCTGCACCTGGTGGCCACGGTCCATAAGATGCCTGGCGAAGTCGCGGATGTGCAGTTGGACGCCGCCCGGGGTCTCGAAGGAGTAGGGCGAGATAATCCCCACCCGCAGAGGCGCCTTGATTGCGGCTCGCTCTGGCTCCTGCTCAGGTCTTTGTTCGGGTGCCTTCATGCCCGTCACCTCCCTTGTTCTTGGATGCCTGGGCCAGGATGAAGTCCGGCAGGTCGTGCATCCGAGAAAGATCCAGATCCTCGAGGAAAATCGGCTGGAGCATGTGCCAGTCCTCGGGATGCTCACGAATGCCCTGGGCCCACTGATCCACCCAGGCCTGTGTCAGAGAGTTGATCGCCTGCTCCCGGGGCATGTCCAAGTAGGGCTCTATGGCGATGGGCCCGTCCACCTGGCATATATAGCCATAGGGGGACTTGGCCTGCCGACGACGCTCCCTCGTCAGCCTTTCCCTGTGCATGTTGACGGTATACAGGGGCAGACGGGCGTCCAAGGCAATGACGGCAGGACCTGCGGCCACGCGAATCCAGGAGTCGAAGGCCTTGGCGAAGACGCCTCGGCGGCTCAGATCACGGTCGGCCAGCAGGGGCACCACCTGGTCCGGCTCCCGCAGCACGGTTGTCAGACGACCGGTGATGTCCGGCTCGCCGGTCAGCAGGATGTTCATGCCCAAGCGGCGACGGATGTCTGCGAAGGTGTTCAACATCTCCTGGTCCCGCAGTCGCTCGGCAACCGTGGTGACCTGGCCGACCGTGGAGCTGGCCCAGAATCCGGCATAGTCCCAGTTGCCCTGGTGGCCCATGCCGATGGGCAGGGAGCACAGGCCGATGTCGCGCTTGGCCGGATCAGGATATGCGCTGCCGCCCCCGTGTATGCGTGCCAGCAATTGCTCCTTGGTGCGGGCACCCACTGTCAGGGCCTCGACAAAGTAGACGAAGTAGGAGCGCATGCCCTGGCGCGAGGTGTGCCGCAGGCTACGACGGTCGGCCTCTGGCATGACATGGGCCAGATTGCGCTCCAGCTGTCTGACGCCGCCCATCCGCAATAGCCAGCAGAGGTCGGCTGCTGCCAAGAAGAGGCCGCGCACCAGCCGCTCGGGCACCAGACGCGCGTGCTGCGCCAGAAAGATGAGCAGTCGGTCCGGCATAGGCTCACTCGTGGTTGGGGTTGGCGGGCTGTGGGTTGCGGCTCATGTCCTTGCCGACGTGGCTGATCCGCTGCCAGACGGTGACGATGCCCAACAAGGCCAGCAGGACCAGGAAGCAGCTGAGCACGGCTAGGGGCAGCCCGGCTCCAGTCAGGGCCATGCCAACCAGGATGATGACCAGCCGATCCGACCTGGTGGCAATGCCATTCTTAGCCTCGAACCCCTCGGCCTCGGCCCGGGCCCGGGCGTAGGAGGTGACGAAGGAGGTCATGATGGCGAAGAGCGCTGCAGCCATGCCAACCTGGGCCCAGATGTCTGGACCCTGGTGGCTGCCATCTGCCACCCAGGCCAGCTCGTGGCGGCGCAGGTAGATGATGACCCCGGTCAGGACGGCCCAGTCGGCTATCCGGTCAAGGGTGGAGTCCAGAAAGCCTCCGAACTGGGTGCCCCCGCCGGTCAGCGCGGCCACGGAACCATCCAGGGAGTCGAAGGCCACCAGGATGGCCAGGACGATGGCCCCGGGCAGGAGCCAGCCGGTGAACCCGGTCACGATGGCGACCAAAGTGGTGCCTACGGCTCCGCTGATCGTGACACCGTTGGCACTCACGCCCAGACGAACCAGGCCGCGGGCGATGGGGGCGATGATGCGCTTCCAGGGGCGCCGTAGATGCTCGAACATCGGTCAGTCCTGACTGCAGGAGGTGTTCGCTCGGAAGTCGTCTGCCGAGTTGATCTGAGCACGGACCTTGATGGCCTCGTTGATCCAGGCGCGGGCCTGCTCCACGGGCACGCCGTTGAGCTGACTGCCGTCGCGGAAACGGAAGGAGACCGCGTTCTTGGAGACATCCTCCTCGCCGGCGATCAGGATGAAGGGGGCCTTGGACTTGGCCGCGTTGCGAATTTTCTTGCCGAAACGGTCGTCGGAGCGGTCGATCTCGCAACGGACCATGTCATCGCGCAGCTCGTCCAGCAGATGCTCCAAGTGGGGGGCGAATTCGTCGGCCACGGGCACGGCTTGCACCTGGACCGGGGCCAGCCAGGCTGGGAAGGCGCCGGCGTAGTGTTCCAGCAGGATGGCGAAGAAGCGCTCAATGGATCCGAAGAGGGCCCGGTGGATCATGACCGGCCGCTGGTGGGAGCCGTCGGCGGCGATGTACTCCAGCTGGAAGCGCTCGGGCAGGTTGAAGTCCAGCTGGATGGTGGAGACCTGCCAGGTGCGCCCGATGGCATCACGTGCCTGGACGGAGATCTTGGGCCCGTAGAAGGCGGCGCCCTCGGGGTCGTCAACCAGTTCCAGCCCGGAGTCCTTGGCCACCTCGGCCAGGGTGTTGGTGGCTTCCTCCCAGACCTCGTCGGATCCGACGAACTTGTTGGGATCCTTGGTGGACAGCTCCAGGTAGAAGTCGTTGAGGCCGAAGTCCTTGAGCACCTTGAGTACGAACTGGAGCAGGTTGGTCAGCTCCCCCTTCATCTGGTCCCGGGTGCAGTAGATGTGGGAGTCGTCCTGGGTCAGGCCGCGCACACGGGTCAGGCCGTGGACTTCGCCGGACTTCTCGTAACGGTAGACGGTGCCGAACTCGAACAACCGCAGGGGCAGCTCCTTGTAGGAGCGTTGGCGGGACTTGAAAATCAGGTTATGCATGGGGCAGTTCATGGGCTTCAGGTAGTAGTCGAAGCCCTGGCGGGTGACCTTGCCGTTGGAGTCCTTTTCCTCGTCCAGGTGCATGGGCGGGTACATGCCGTCCTTGTACCACTGCAGGTGGCCCGAGATCTCGTAGAGGTGGCCTTTGGTGATGTGCGGGGTCTGCACGAAGGAGTATCCGTTGCGCCGGTGCATCTGCCGGGAGTAGTCCTCCATGGCGTTGATGACGGCTGCGCCCTTGGGGTGGAAGACTGGCAGGCCGGGGCCGATTTCATCCGGGAAGGAGAAGAGGTCCATTTCGGCCCCCAGCTTGCGGTGGTCGCGGCGTGCGGCCTCCTCCAGACGGGCGGTATAGGCCTTCATGTCGTCCTTATTGGCCCAGGCGGTGCCGTAGATGCGCTGAAGCATGGGGTTCTTCTCGTCCCCGCGCCAGTAGGCGGCGGCCGTGCGCATGAGCTTGAAGCAGCGGATGTAGCGGGTGTTGGGCAGGTGGGGGCCCCGGCAGAGATCCTTCCAGACCGTGTTGCCCTCGCGGTCCAGGTTGTCGTACATGGTCAGCTCGCCGCCTGTGGCCACCTCGGTGGCCTCTTCGCTGTTGATCTCGGCCTCCTTGGCACCGATCAGCTCCAGCTTGTAGGGCTGGTCGGCCTCCTCCTTGCGGGCCTCCTCCTCGGTGACGACGCGCCTGCGGAAGCTCTGGGAGGACTTGATGATCCGCCTCATCCGCTGTTCGATCTGCTTGAGGTCGTCGGGGGTGAAGGGCTTGTCCACGTCGAAGTCGTAGTAGAAACCATCCTTGATGACGGGGCCGATGCCCAGCTTGACGTCCGGGCGGATCTCCTGGACGGCCTGGGCCATGACGTGGGTGGCCGAGTGCCGCATGATGGCCAGTCCCTGGTCGCTCTCCAGGGTGATGGGCTCGACCTTGTCGCCTTCGTGCAGAGGTGTGTAGAGGTCGCGTGGCTGCCCGTTGAGGTCGACGGCAATGATGTCCTTGTCGTCAGCAAAAAGCTGGACGCCAGTCTGATCCGCCGCCACCTCCTTCCGTTCGCCCTTGACGATGATGGAGATGCTCGACTGTGTCATGAATGCCGTCCTTGCTATCGGAGCCCGCGTTACAGGGTGCAGGCTGGACATGGTTATCGAGCCACAGCCTAAGTCGTCACTCAGACAAGGAGGGGCCTTTGTTGCCCATGGAACGCAGGTAGTCCTCGGCTTCCCGGATCAGCTCTTCGGCGGCCGGCTCGTCCATATGGGCCTGGTCGGCATCAATCTCCAGACGGTGGACGTAGTTGGCCAGGTCGTCATTGCAGCGCAACAGCATTCCGGCCTGGGCCTTCCACTCGGCTGCCTTGCGGGGCAGCTCCCCCTCGTCAAGGTGGACCCCAAGCATGGCCGAGAGTCTTTGCAGCAGCTGCAAGGTACCCTGGGCGCACTCGTCGCTGCCCAGATACTGTGGCACAGATACCCATATAGACTCGGTGCTGTAGCCGTCCTGGGTGGCAAGAGCATCCAGGACGGTGGGGATGCCTATTGGGCCGGAGTGGCCGTCGGTGTCGGTCTTCGGCTGGTCGCCAGCCAGATCGTCGATGGGCAGGGGCCTGGTATGGGGGCAGTCGGCGAACATGGCACCCAGGGTGATGATGGCCTCCGCCTCATCGTCTTCGGCCCAATGAATGCTGCGCCGGCAGAAGTCGCTCCAGTGGTAGTTGGGCTCCGGGCCCATCTCCAGCAGGAGGGTGTGGGTGTCATCAATCTGCACACGGTAGATCTTGGTGGAGGGCCAGATAATCCGCCGCCTACCCTGCACATGGCAGAGCATGGGCCTTGACATCTGGTAGTCGTAGAACCCGTCGCCCGGAATGCTGCCGATCTCGTGGGACTCGTAGACGTTCAACAGGTGGCGGATGACGTTGGTCGAGGCTGAGCACGCATCGTTCCAGCCATCGAAGGCGGCCACCATGGTGCTGTGCTGCCTGGCTTCTTCACTCATACCTCTCACCCTACCGGTAGGAAGCCTTGTATTTCGCGGCTTTGCCGTCAGCGGAGGGTGGCTCTATGACGCGGCGACACGCGCTCTTTGCCAAGTGCGAGGGTCTACGCTACAGTAGTGCAACGTGCTTCGGCAGTCACCGCTAGGGTGAAAGTTGAATGTGCGGGCATAGCTTAGTTGGTAAAGCGCGACCTTGCCAAGGTCGAGACCGCGGGTCCGAGTCCCGTTGCCCGCTCGAGGTTTCGAGCAGTTTAACCAATACGGTGGGTTAGCCAAGCGGTTAGGCAGCGGCCTGCAAAGCCGTATAGACGAGTTCGACTCTCGTACCCACCTCTCTCGAAACGAGAATGACCCGGGCGGTTGGCGCAGAGGTAGCGCACTTCCCTGACACGGAAGGGGTCACTGGTTCGAATCCAGTATCGCCCACGAGGATCACTTCGGTGGTCTTTCCCAATCCGGGCGATTGGCGCAGCGGCTAGCGCACTTCGTTCACACCGAAGGGGTCGCAGGTTCGATTCCTGCATCGCCCACCTGGATGCATAGTTTCTCCCCCATCTTCTCTCTGAAAATCCATTAGTAGGCAGGGATGTTTGATCCGCTTTTTGTCCTATCGGGCTCTTCTGGTCATGGGCTTTTTGGCTAATAATTTATTTGTGGTGGTTCAAACCGGTTTTCTCAATGCCGCGGCACGGCTTTGGCCCCCTGTCTTGGGCGTCTCCCATCGACGGACATCCGATATTCCCCTGTTTGAACCAGATCGTGCGCTCTATTTCCTGACTGCTGCGAGTTCGGACGATGAACATCATTCGTATTAGGTTCAGACTTTGAACCGAACGCTTGGCATGTCCGTGGCTTTGTGATAATTTACTCTTATCTGCAGGTCGGGGGACCTGCCAGAAACAGGAGTAACCCGAGGTGTCCTTAACGAGGTGATAGCATGCAGAAAGGCCGGGGCCTATGAGGGCAAGTCGTTGCCGTGGCTGAATCTGTCATTCCCCCCACAGCTTGAGGAAACCGTGGACTCTTTGTTCTACCTATGTGATACTTGCGTGGCCCGCGTGTCGGGTCGCGTTCCGGTTGTCGTGCAATTCACGGCGGCCGTGATGTAAAGCTCCCCCGGCGGCGCAGAATTATACCCCCCTCTCCTGCCGCCGGGGGTTTTACTTATTAGCTGTTTTGGTCCCTATTTCAAGGCCTGCAAGTACCGGTAGAGGGTGGGAATGGATATCCTGAGTTCGGGTGCCACAATTCCTACCGCGCCCTTGATCAGGAAAATGCCTCGGTCCTTGATGTTGCTGATGATGTTCAGCCTGTCCTGTTTGGTCAGCTTATCCATGGGAATGTTGAACTGGCGGACCGCCTCCCTGGTGATCCTGCGGATGTTCTCCTGAGGCTCTTCAGTCATGTGGCTGCGGGAGGCTTCTGTGGAGATCTGCACATCGTCGGAGTCGGTTTCGGTCAGAGTCTGCAGCACATGGGCCGCCTGCTGCAGCTCGGTGATGTTGATGCTGATGCAGAGCAGGCCGATGACGGTTTGCTGCCTGTCGTGTATCAGGTATGAGGAGACGCGGAACTCGTGCATGTTCAGGCGGCGCCCGCGGTAGTCGGAGACGAAGTCGGCCCCATCACGTTCGGCCCGCATGGCCAGTTGGCGGGTCTGGTTGGTCACGGTGTCGCCCAGGGTGCGTCCGGAAAGCTGACCATTGCGAATAAACACTATGGTATTCTCGAGGCGAGTGATGTCATGCACGGCGATCTCGGCCATGGGGCCGAAGGAATCGGCCATGAATTCTGCAAGGGGAAAAATCTCTTCAAGGTTGTCAACTGTGAAATGCATGGCTGATCCTCAACATCCTAACAGGGCGGTTTGTAGCCGCCGGTTGGTGCTGCGGGAAGCGAAAGGCTTGGGAGGGAGTGATATGTTCCATTACTTCTATACCTGCCAGACGGCTTCCTCTAGTTCCGTATACTAGACCTTCTCTTTTGCACTTCGGCTCCCGGTCCGCCGTCCATGGCCCAGCTGATCCACGGGGGTAACCAAGCGCCGAGGGATTTTCATGTTAACGCAAGATGATGGTTAAAAGCTGCTTTTGCTGCCCGGCTGGTCGTCCGGGGCGGGTGCCCTTTATGACCGATATTCCTGAATCGGGCATGTGGAGTAAGCACAGATTCCCAAAAATCCCGGGAAAGTCAATGATTCCGGAAGCTGATTGCTGGTCCTCGTTATGGATTTCAGGCAGGATGTGAACTCAATGTGAGCCTGATCACGTGTGTCGATGTCAGAAGGCCCTGAAGCCTGCCATGCCCTGGATGGCCTTGTTTGCCATTTACTATGAGGAGGGGCATCAGCACCAGTGCCGTCATGAGCTATTACAGGCCAAACCTATATGGCACAACCGTTGCAAATCTCCCAGAAAAAATCGGGATCCCCGTTGGCCGCGCAATGCATGCAGGTCTGTGTGCTGACTCCACTGCCGCGAAACCACGGGCAGTACATGAAAGAATGCTGTCACGCGGCATTGGGATCGTCTGATCCTCGGCGAAGTTCTTCATCAGGGGGTCAGCTGGCTGCAACGCCGCCCACGGCAGGCAGGGCGCCGACCATGAGCATGATGGCCACGAAGATTGCCAGGCCGATTCGGTAGATGACAAATCCCCGGTAGGAGAAGCGTGAAACGATCTTCAAAAAGGCGATGATAACGATGTAGCCCAACAGAAAGCTGACCACGGTGGCGCAGATGGTGGCCCCCCAGCCGGGGAAAGCAGCATCTGCATTGATGTTTTTCAAGGACTTGACCGTCTCTAGGATTCCGGCGCCGAAGACAGCGGGAATGGCCATGAGGAAGCTGACCCGGGTTGCGGCCTCGCGGGTATAGCCCAAGCCGCGGCCGAAGGTCATGGTGCCGCCCGAACGGGATACGCCGGGGATCAGGGCCAGCATTTGCCCGATGCCGAAGAGCAGGGCATCACGGGCGTTCATCTGCCGGATCTCCTTGGTCTGACGGCCATGGCGGTCGAAGTAGTCCAGCAGCAGGCCAAAGACGATCAGTACCACCACGGTAATCCAGAGATTGCGCAGCTTGGTCTCGATTATCTTCTGGAAGAGCAGTCCCGCCACGACGATGGGCAGGGTTCCCAGAATGATGTACCAGCCCAATGCTGCGTCATGGTCCTTGGAGCCCATCCGCTCCCGCCAGGAGGAGCCGTCCTTGCCAGCCAGGCAACGGAACCAGTGGGTCAATATGCGGACAATGTCATGCCGAAAGTAGAGCAGAACCGCCAGCTCGGTGCCGAATTGAATGATGGCTGTGAAGGCCGCGCCCGGGTCCTGGCCCAGCAGGCCGCCCACGATGCGGATATGGGCGCTGGATGAGACGGGAAAATACTCCGTCAGGGCCTGCACCAGGCCGAACAGAATGGCTTCGAAGAAATTCATGGACCCCTCTTGCTATGTCGGACAACAATGGCAAGCATAGCCACCGCGCAGGGCAGGAAGAGCCAAGGGGCGGGCATGTCTCGCAGAATGCCCACAATGGATCTTGTCGGAATCGACGACTCGACGATTAGGGGTGTGGATCATCATGGCCAAGACCTACAGAAAATCCAGGGGCGGGGCCCCGGCGGGATTCTTCGAGTGCGAAGGGCGCGGTCTGCAATGGCTGGGCCAGGCTCAGGCGCAGGGCGGTCCCCGAGTGGTGGATGTCTACGATTGGGGCCCGGACTATTTGGACATTGAGGAGGTAACCTCCGCCTCCCCCACGTCTGGCGCGGCCTACCGCTTTGGCGCCCAGCTGGCCCATATGCATGATGTCGGGGCCGACCACTTCGGCTCTGCGCCCGAGGGCTACACGGGCACCTGCTACTTCGGGCCCCTGCAGGATCCGCTGCCCATGGACGTGGGCGCCTGGGACGACCCGGCCACCTATTGGGCCAAGGGACGGCTGGAGCCCATGGTGGGCATGGCCATGGATCGGCGGGCGCTGAACCGCGAGGACATGAAGATGACCCAAGAAGTGATCCAGGCCCTGCCGGAACTGCTGGGTGCCGCCGCCGATGACAAGCCCGCCAGGGTCCACGGGGACCTGTGGAGCGGCAACGTCATGTGGGCCAGGAAAGACGGGCAGACACAGGCTGTCCTGATCGACCCTGCGGCCCACGGAGGCCACCGTGAGGAAGACCTGGCCATGCTGCAGCTGTTCGGCATCCCCTACCTAGGGCAGATCCTGGACGGCTACCAGAGCGTGCATCCCCTGGTGGCCGGCTACCAGAACCGGACTACGCTCTGGCAACTCTACGCCATCGCCGGGCACTGCGCCTTCTTCGGCGGCGGCTATGTGAGCGAATATCGGTCCATGTGCCGGTCGCTGCTGGGATGACTCAGCTGAAGATGTCCTTGAGCTTGCCGAATATTCCCTTGCGGCCTCCGGCTCCGGCAGGCTTGGCGCTCTGCGGGACCTGCTTGGCTTCGGAGTCGTGGCTGTCGGCGAAGTCCTCAATCAGGCGGCGCTGATTGTCGTCCAGCTTGGTGGGGATCTGGACCAGCACGTGGACAATGATGTCGCCGCGCTCCTCCCGGTTGCCCAGTCTGGTGACACCTAGGCCCTTGATGGTGATTTCCTGGTCGGGCTGGCAGCCGACGGGAATCTCCACCTGTCGCTGGCCGTCGAATGTCTCCAGGTCCACCTGGTGGCCCAGCACGGCCCAGGTCATGGGCACGGCGATCCAGCAGTGCAGGTCCTGGCCACTGCGAGTGTAGTGCTTGTCGGGCTTGATGGCGATGTCCACGTACAGGTCGCCGGCCGCTCCGCCGCCTTCGCCCACCTCGCCTTGGGAGGCCAACCGCAGGCGTGAGCCGTCGGCCACGCCTGCCGGCACGTTGACGCCCACCTCGCGGCGGGTGCGTACACGGCCGTGGCCGTTGCAGACCGGGCAGGGGTGCTCGATGACGGTGCCGTGGCCCTCACACCGCTCGCAGGGAGCCTGGCTCATCATCTGCCCCAGCAGGGTCCGCACCACCTTCTGGGCATAGCCCTTGCCATGGCATACAGGGCAGGTCACTGGTGAGGTCCCCTTCTGGGCCCCCGATCCGCCGCACTCCTGACAGAGGCCATAGGTGCTGATGGGGGTGCGTACCACACCGCCGAAGATGGCGGTCTTCATGTCCACAGAGACCTGGGCCAGGGCATCCCGACCGGGTTGGGTGCGCGGAATGGGTCCCTGGGTCGTGCCACCGAAGCCGCCGCCGAAGAACTGGTTGAAGACGTCGCCCATGTCGAAGGGGCCGGCTCCCTGGGAGGCCTGGGGGTCATTGGGGTCCACGCCCGCGTCGTACATGCGCCGCTTCTCAGGATCCGAGAGCACCTCGTAGGCGCTGTTGACCTCCTTGAACTTGTCCTCGTATTCACGCCCGGCGATGTCCGGGTGGTACTTGCGGCTCATTTTGCGATAGGCACGCTTGATGTCCTGATCGCTCGCGCCGCGCTCGACTCCCAAAACCTCGTAGTAATCTGCCACCGATCATCCTTTTCGTTTGATGCCCTCTCGACCCATAGTTGCATGGGCCCACGATACCTATGACTTATGCCGCTGCCTTAACGGTCATGGCTCCCCGTCGCCGGCCAGGAAACCGGTCAAATACGAGGCCACGGCACGAACCGCGCTCATGGTCGCCGGATAGTCCATATGGGTCGGGCCGATGGAGCCTACGAAGGCCACTGGCTCGTCGGCTTCTGAGCCGTCGGTCTGCCTGGACCTGGCATGTCCGTATCCACTAGTGACTACCGAGGCGTGGACTAGCTCGGGAGTCCGGGTCTCGGTGCCGATTGCCACGCTGACCCCGTTGCTCTCGCGCGAAAGCTCGCTCTGGGCCCGCATGAGCCGCATGAGCACCACCTGCTCCTCCAAGGCGTCCAGCAGCGAGCCCAAGTCCCCCAAGGAGACGGCCTGGCTGTGGGTCAGCTGGGAGGTGCCGGCCATGTAGAGGCCACTGGTCTGCTCTCGGGTGGCCATCTCGTCGAAGACCGCAGCCACCAGGCGCAGCGTGGACTTGTCGCGGCCCTCGGTAAGGGAGTCGGCCAGTATGCGGCAGCGGTCGGCTGCACGGTCCAGGGGCAGGTCCTGGCACTGCCGGTTGATCTGGTCGGACAGGTCCGCCAAGGCGTTCGGGTCCTCCTGCAGGGGCCCGTGCAGGGTGCGCTGGACCACCCGGCCGGTATCGGTGATTACCACCATAAGTACGGTCCCCCGGCTCAGTCCTATAAGCTCGGCCCGGCGCAGGTTCGAGCTGGCCAGGGAGGGCGAGGCCACCACGGCGATCTGCCCGGTAATCTGAGCCAGAAGCTGAGCGGCGTGCTGCAGGGTGTCCTCCAGGTTGACCGACCCAGACAGAAAAGCGTTGATGCCCCGGCGCTGGGCTGCGGACAGGGGCACGATGGTGGCCAACTTGTCGACGAAGTAACGGTAGCCCTTCTGGGTGGGGATGCGGCCGGCCGAGGTGTGGGGCTGAACCAGGTAGCCCTCGCTCTCCAGGGCCGCCATGTCGTTGCGCACGGTGGCGGAGCTGACTCCAAGCTGATGACTTCTGGTGAGCGAACCCGACCCTACCGGCTCACGAGAACGAATGTAGTCCTCGACGACCGCGCGCAGCACCAGCATGCGTCTGGTATTAGGCAATGTCGCTCCTTCCGTCATGATTTCATTATTAGCACTCGGGCCATGAGAGTGCCAAAACGTCGCGCGAAGAGCCGAATTGTGTCGTCTCAAACCGATACGATGGAAACGCATTGTGAAGGTAATCGAACATTTTCGACACAAGTCGAACATGAAGACCTCTAGATTGGAAGGAAAGCAGCACCATATGGCAGATTTCACATGGTCCGAACTTGATGAGCGGGCTGTCAAGATGGCCAAGGTCCTCTCGGCCGACGCGGTCGAGAAGGCCGGAAGCGGCCACCCTGGTTCCCCTATTTCGTTGGCGCCCATCGCCTACGCGCTCTACCAGCACTTCATCCGTCACGATCCCAACGACCCCGACTGGGTTGGGCGTGATCGGTTCATTCTTTCCGGCGGCCACGCCTCGCTGACCCAGTACGTGCAGCTCTACTTCTCCGGATACGGACTGACCCTGGACGATCTGAAGCGCTTCCGCACCGCAGGCACCCGGACCCCCGGTCACCCCGAGTACGGCCTGACCCCCGGCATCGAGATGACCACCGGCCCGTTGGGCCAGGGTCTGGCCTCGGCTGTGGGCTTCGCCTATGGTCAGCGTTACGAGCGTGGTCTGCTGGATCCTGACGCACCCGAGGGGCAGTCCCCCTTCGACCATAAGGTCTGGGTCATCTGCGGCGAGGGCGACGTCGAGGAGGGCGTCTCCTCCGAGGCCAGCTCCCTGGCCGGCGACCAGCGCCTGGGCAACCTGACCGTCATCTTCGACGCCAACCACATCCAGATCGAGGGCGACACCCGCATCTCCCTGGGCGAGGACATCCTCAAACGCTACCAGGCCTACGGCTGGTACACCGACGAGTTCAGCTTCATCCAGCCCGACGGCTCTTACAAGGAGGATGTCGAGGGCCTGGCTGCCGTCCTGGAGAAGGCTGAGCAGGTCACCGACCGGCCCAAGTTCATCAAGGTGGACACCCTGATGGCCTGGCCGACCCCCGGTAAGACCAACGATCCTTCAGCCCATGGCTCTGCCCTGGGCCCTGAGGCCGTCGCCGCCCTGAAGAAAACCCTGGGTTACGACCCTGAGCAGAGCTTCCAGATCGACGAGGAGGCCCTGGCTCACGCACGCGAGGTCGCTCAGCGCGGCCTAGCCGCCCACAAGGACTGGGACGAGAAGTTCCAGGCTTGGCGCAAGGCCAACCCCGACAAGGCTGCCCTCTACGACCGCATCCATGCCGGCAAGCTGCCCGAGGGCTTCGACAAGGCTTTGGACGACTTGGAGGCTGGCTTCGAGCCCGGCTCCAAGGTGGCCACCCGCAAGGCTTCCGGCGCAGCCATCAACGCCTTGGCCCCCATCATGCCCGAGCTTTGGGGGGGATCCGCTGATCTGGGCGGCTCCAACAACACCAACATCAACGGTGCTGTCTCTTTCGCTCCTGAGGCCGACGAAACCGTCCAGTGGCCCAAGGCCAGCAAGTACGGCCGCCAGCTGCACTTTGGCGTGCGCGAGTTCGCCATGGGCGCCATCACCAACGGCATCCTGCTGGGTTCGGACACCAGGCCCTACAACGGGACCTTCTTCCAGTTCAGCGACTATGAGCGCCCCTCGGTGCGTCTGGCGGCTCTGATGGACATCCCCAACTTGTATGTGTGGACCCACGACTCCGTGGCCCTGGGCGAGGATGGCCCCACCCACCAGCCCATCGAGCACCTGACCGTCATGCGTGCCATCCCTCAGATGGAGGTTGTGCGCCCGGCCGACCAGTACGAGACCGCTGAGGCTTACCGCGCCTTCTTCGAGAAGGGCAACACCCATCCCACAGCCATGATTCTCACCAGGCAGGGCGTGCCCACCTTGAAGGAGACCAAGGCCAAGGCCCGTGAAGGCGTTCGTAAGGGCGCCTACGTGCTGGTCGACACCGAGGGCCAGCCGGATGTACTGATCATGGCCACCGGCTCCGAGGTGCAGCTCGCTGTGGCTGCCTCCAAGACCCTGGCTGAGCAAGGCGTCAAGGCCCGCGTCATTTCCGTGCCCTCGCTTGAGTGGTTCGAGGAACAGGACGACGAGTATAAGGAAGCTGTTCTGCCCGCCTCCGTCAAGGCTCGCGTCTCCGTTGAAGCTGGCCTGGCTACGCCCTGGTACAAGTACCTGGGCAGCTATGGCAAGCCCGTCTCCATAGAGCAGTTCGGTCTGCAGGGCAGCGGCGACGAGAACATGCGCGACCTGGGCATCACCGCCGATCATGTGGTCGAAGCAGCACAGGCCTCCCTGGAGGAAGTCCGTCGGGCACGCTGAACCCGGCATCGTGATTAATCGGGGGCCGTCCGCGACGCCGGCCCCCTCCCCTGCAGAGCACGTCCGAAACGCGGGCCTGGGGGAATACAGAAATAGACTTCCCGGTAGAGCATAGTGAATGTGATTCCATCGGGAACCCAAATAAGGAGTGACAAGATGGCAGAAAATGCAAACACCCAGCGCACCAGCGATTCAGGTGTCTCGATCTGGCTGGACGACCTGAGCCGCACCCGCATCGAGTCGGGCAATCTGCAGCAGCTGATCGCCGAGCGCAATGTGGTGGGCGTGACCACCAACCCCTCGATTTTCCAGAAGGCCTTGAGCCAGGTGGGCCCCTATGACGAACAGCTCAAGCAACTGGGTCGCATACCCGTTGAGGAGGCCGTCCGCGAGCTAACCACAACCGACGTGCGTAACGCCACCGACATCTTCCGCGAGGTTGCTGAGAAGACCGATTACGTGGATGGACGCGTCTCTATCGAGGTCGATCCTCGTCTGGCCCACAACACAGAAGAGACCGAGAAGCAGGCCGAAGAGCTCTGGAACAAGGTCGACCGGCCCAACGCCATGATCAAGATTCCCGCTACCCTGGAGGGCCTACCCGCCATCACCGCCACTCTGGCCAAGGGCATCTCAGTCAACGTGACCCTGATCTTCTCCCTGGAGCGCTACAAGCAGGTCATCGACGCCTTCATAGAGGGTATGGTCCAGGCTGACAAGAACGGCCATGACCTGAAGCACATGGGCTCGGTCGCTTCCTTCTTCGTCTCCCGCGTGGATACTGCGGTTGACAAACTGTTGGAGGCCAACGGATCTGACGAGGCCAAGTCCCTGGAGGGCAAGGCCGCTGTGGCCAATGCCCGCCTGGCCTATGAACTCTTCGAGAGGGCTTTTGACAGCGATCCTCGCTGGGCTGGCCTGGAAGCCAAGGGCGCCAAACGTCAGCGTCCGCTCTGGGCCTCCACCGGCACTAAGAACGCCGCCTACTCCGACTGCAAGTACGTGGACGAGCTGGTGGCCCCTGACGTGGTCAACACCATGCCAGAGAAGACCCTGAATGCTCTGGCTGATCACGGCAATGGCGCTCCCTCGGTCAAAGGCACCTATCAGGAGAGCCACCAGGTGATGCAGAAGCTGGCTGACCTGGGCATCAGCATCAAGGACGTGACCGACAAGCTGGAGGCCGATGGCGTCGCCGCCTTCATCGACTCCTGGGATTCGGTCCTCTCCGACGTACAGAAGGGCATCGATCGCGTCAACGGCTGAGCGCCTGACTGACAGCCGTCGCGAGCGACTATCGATTGTGCCCCGCCGGTTCAAACCGGCGGGGCACAATCGATATCTCAACAAAATTTCAAGTAGATATGTGACTACTCTTATACGACTACTCTGTCTTGGTCTCTTCGACCACCTGCTGCAGGGCGCCAATCAGGGCGGAGCTGTCGTTGGGCAAGTTCAACCTGGTCAGGGTGCCGCCGGCTGATTCAATGGCCTTGGTCAGCTCAATGTCCACGTCATAACAGATTTCCAGGTTGTCGGCGATGAAGCCGATGGAGGCGGAGACGATGGTCTTCATGCCGCTCTTGGTGATCAGATCCTTGGCCACCTCGACGAAATCAGGACCGATCCAAGGCTCTTGGGTGCGGCCTGCAGACTGCCAAGCCAGTATGTACTGCTCCTCATTGAGGCCGGCGGCCCGAGCCACGGCATTGGATAGGCCGATGACCTCATCCTTGTAGGGGTCCCCTCCCTGGATGATGCGCAGGGGCAGGGAGTGGGCGCTGAAGATCACCTTAGCGTCTGGCCTGTCGGTCAGATGCTTCTTGGCCACCAGCTGATCGCTCCAGAAGTGGATCAGTGCCTGGTGGTTCCACCAGGACCGCACCGGCAGATATTCCATGCTCGGATGGGCCTCGATGGCCTTGCGGGCGCGGTTGTGGTAGTCCTCGCTCGAATAGGAGGAATACTGAGGGGCCAGCGGCAGGCCAATCACCCTGGTGATGCCTTCGGCGGCAATCTGGTCGACTGCATCCTTGATGAAGGGTGCGATGTATTTCAAACCTTCGTAGACCTTGTAGGCGCCGGGATGGGCCTTGTCCAGCGCAGCCTGAAGACCGTCGCGCTGGGCTCTGGTGATCCTGGCCAGGGGCGAGGGCAGGCCGATGGCCTTGTAGCGGCCGATCAGCTGGTCCATGAGCGGCTTGGGTGGCTCCTGCCCGTGGCGGATGTTGGTGTAGTACCCCTTGATGTCTGACTCCTGGTAGGGGGTGCCGTACGCCATGAGGAGGACAGCTGTAGGTTCAGTCATCAGCGACTTCTTTCTGTGAAAATGGAATGCAGTTTGTCAGGCCGATATTGACCAGGGCTATGACGATGACCACCAGGAACATGTTCCTGTAAGAGGCCAGACCAGCCTGTCCGCCCACCTTGCCAAGTTCAATGGCCGAGGCGAAGAGCAGGGGGGCGATGGTAGTGCCGATCTTCTTGCAAGCGGACAACCCGCCTATGGCCTGCATACGGTTCTCGAGTCCGGCCAGCCTTCCGGCGATGACCTGGAGCGGCGAGGACATCATCGAGCCCATGCCGACCCCCATCAGGAAGGACATGAGCATGAAGAGCTGCAGGTCATGAAGGGTCAGTGTGATCACCAAGGCCATCAGGCCTATCAGCGACGATGAGAGGACGAGCGTCGTCCGGAAGCCGAACTTGTCGACCAGGAGCCCGCCCAGCCAGGATCCGACCACGGAGCCGAGCCCAACGCCGACCATGACCATGCCGGCTGAGCGGACCGGAAGCCCGAATACGGAGTGTACATAGGTTGGGATGTAGACGAAGAGGGAGAAGAACATGCCTCCCAGCGTTCCCAGCAGCAGGGTGATCCCATAGGAGGGCAGCTTCAGCAGGCGGATGGGCAGGAAGGGCATGGTCTCCTTGGAATCGCCCAGATTACGTTCATGCACAAGGAAGACCGCGCCGGCCGCCACTGCGATCAGGAGGCATCCGATGATCAGGGCCAGATAGGTGGTTCCGTACTGGAGGAAAGTGATCGCCACCATCAGCAGAGCCAAAGCGATGCTGAAGGAGCCCAGGCCCAAGTAGTCGATCTTCCAGGCACGGTCAGTCTGGGAGTCGCCCATCATGAACCAGGCCAAAATAAACAAAATGGCCAGGAAGGGCAGCATCATGAAGTAGTAGGCCCGCCATCCGTGGGTGACGCCCAAGAGCCCGCCAGACAGGACCGGGCTGACCATGGCGGAAAGACCGGCGATGATGCCCACCGTGGATACCCTCCTGCCTTGGTCGTTCCTGCGGGCGCGCTGCAGAAGGACGTTCATGGACAGGACCATGATGCCGCTGTCTCCCAGCGACTGGATGAACCGGCCCAGCAGCATGACCGTATAGTTGGGCGAGACCGCAGTCATCAAACATCCAAGGAACCAGAAGGCCAGCTCCCAGAGGAAGACCTTCCTGGTCCCGTGGGCATCGGAGAGGTTGGAGGTGATGGGGGTACCCACCACCAGGCCCAGGGTGTAAAGTCCGACCACCCAAGAGGAGCCCATGGTGGTCAGGCCGAAGGTCCGGGTGATGGACGGCAGCATGGTCGGCACTGCTCCCCCATCCAGCTGGGTGATGAAGACGATGACCATGAAGAACCATATGGGCGTGGAAAGGATCGATCTTCTCTCCCCTGTCGGCATGGTGTTACTGTCCAATCTGGTCCGTGAACAGTCTGTCAATGCGCTCAGGATCAGCCCGAGTGCCTACCAGGAAGTAAGGGAATTCGCCGTAGATGGAGCTGGCTTCGATGTAGCGCATCTCAGTGACAATTTTCTTGAACTCGAGAGGATCGTCAGCGAACAGGGTGACACCCCACTCGTAGTCATCCAGGCCGATGGATCCTGTCAGGATGATGGAGACCTTGCCAGCGTAGGAGCGGCCGATCTTGCCGTGGTCATGCATGTAGGCCTTGCGCTGGTTGTAGGGCAGCGTGTACCAGTTGGCGCCGGGGACGCGGGTCTTCGACATTGGGTAGAAGCAGATGTAGCGCTTGTCGGGAGTCTTGGGGTGAAGGCTCGCATTGACGTAGGACCAGCCTCGGTCTGTGGTTGGCTTGCCCGAGTAGAGGCCCACCTCAGTGACGGAAACATAGGAGATGGTCGGCTCCAGATAATCGGACAGGCGCAGCTTCTCCAGGGAGGTCTCGACCCCCTGCAGCTGGTCCAGGGTCTCCCTGAGGACCATCAGGCCCAGGTCGGCCTTTTGCCCGTTGACCTGGAACCAGTAGTGGCTTCCCTGGCCCTGGGACTGCACCGCTTCCAGCTGTGCGGCCAGGGCTTTGAACTCTTTCAGACATTCCCGGCGTTCGTCCTGCGGCACTCGACGCCACTTGGCCCAATCGATTTTCCAGAAGAGGTGGAGACAGAACCAGCCCTCCAGGCTCGGTGCAGCTTGCTCAGCCATGAGCACTTCCTTTCGCTTGCTTAGCTTGCACGACATTGTGTGATGCGCCGCTCGTTGGGCACACCATTTTTTACTCTATCCTTCAGGCGGCTGATTCGTTGGATTATCGCTGCATTGTGAATGACATATTGTGGTAATGGTCAAGGACTATGAGCCTCGCGCTATTGCTGGAGAAAACAGTTATAAAGAGAGCAGTTAAAAAGAAGCAGTCATAGGAATAGGACACCCGGATAAGGAAAAACCCCGGTCACTGCCGGGGTCAGGTATTTCATGTATTGGTTGCTGAAATCAGGCCAACTTGTACTTGGAAATGAGGTCCAAGGCGATGATGATGGCCACCCAGATCAGAGCCACAATAATGGTCAGCCGATTCAGGTTCTTCTCGGCTGCGCCCGAGGTGCCGGCGTTGGAGCCGATTCCGCCGCCGAACATATCGGATAGGCCGCCGCCCTTGCCCTTGTGCAGCAGAATCAGCATGGTCAGCAGTATGCTGGCGATGATGACGACGACTTGAAGCACAATCTTGACAATGGTCACGGCACATACCTCCATGTAAGGAACTCGGGACTAGTATACATACACCCGAGGAAAAACGCATCAGCCCTTAGCTGCCAGTCGCACAATCCGCGCGAACTCCTCCACATCCAGGGAGGCGCCACCCACCAGAAAGCCGTCCACGTCCGGCTGGGTGATCATCTGGGAGGCATTCTTGGAGGTGACCGAGCCGCCGTAGAGGATATGTACGGCCTGGCCGGCAGGCTCTCCAAATGTGCTTGAGATATGGTCGCGAATTGCCCGGGCGGCCTGCTGGGCCGTGTCAGGAGTGGCCACCATGCCGGTGCCAATGGCCCAGACCGGTTCGTAGGCCACGATCAGGTTTTCCATGTCTTCCTTGGCCAGGTCACGGGTGACGTCGTTGACCTGACCAACGGCGAAGTCAAGTTGGATGCCCTGACGGCGCTCCTCGTAGCTCTCCCCCACGCAGAGGATGGGCTTCATGCCTGCAGCCAGAACGGCTCGGACCTGGTCGACGATGTTGGCATCGTCCTCGGGATGGTACTTGCGCCGCTCTGAATGGCCCACGATGACATAGTTGCAACCCAACTGAGCCAGCATGTCGGCGGACACATCCCCGGTGAAGGCCCCTTGGGCAGTGACGGAGACAGCCTGGGCCCCATACTCGATGGGCAGGTTATCGGCCTCAACCAGCACCTGCACGGAACGCAGGGCGGTAAAGGCGGGCATCAGAGCCACCTGGCAGCGCCTGCGGTCGAAGTGGGCGTCGCGCAGGAGCCAGGCCAGCTTCTGCACGAAATAGGTGGCTTCCAGGTGGTCGAAATTCATCTTCCAATTGCCGGCCACCAGGGGAATGCGTGCCATACCAGACCTTTCCATCCGCGTACCAACAGCAATGCCGGGCCGCCGGATGCGAAACCCGGTGACCCGGCATTGCCCGCTTGTCTGCCGATTTTACTCCAGCACCTTCAGACCCGGAAGCTCCTTGCCCTCAAGGAACTCCAGCGAGGCACCGCCACCGGTGGAAATGTGCGAGAAGCCGTCCTCAGGGAAGCCGAGGTTGCGCACGGCCGAGGCAGAGTCGCCGCCACCGACGATGGTGAAGGCTCCAGCCTTAGTGGCATCGACCAGGCCCTGGGCCACAGCCCGGGTGCCATCGGCGAATGCCGGGAACTCGAAGACGCCCATGGGTCCATTCCAGACCACGGTCTTGGAGTCCACAATCTTGTCATGGAAGAGCTTCTGGGAGTCAGGGCCGATATCCAGACCCATCTTGTCTGCAGGGATGCCATCGGCGGGAACCACCTGGTGGGGTGAATCCGCCTTGAACTCGTCAGCCACCACGATGTCGGTGGGCAGGACCAGCTCCACGCCTTTCTCGCGTGCAGTGGCAATGTAGCCCTTGACAGTGTCGACCTGATCCTCTTCCAGCAGTGAGGAGCCGACCTCATAGCCTTCAGCTTTGAGGAAGGTGAAGACCATGCCGCCACCGATGACCAGACGGTCGGCCTTGCTGAGCAGGTTCTCGATGACGCCCAGCTTGTCAGAGACCTTGGAGCCGCCCAAGACCACAGTGAAGGGCCGGTCGGGGTTCTCAGTCGCCTTGGATAGTGCCTTGACTTCCTTCTCGACCAGCAGGCCTGCTGCGGAGGGCAGGAACTTGGCCACGGAGTAGTTTGAGCCCTGGGCGCGGTGGACTACGCCGAAGCCGTCTGAGACGAAGACGTCGCCCAGGTCGGCGATCTTGCGGGCGTAGGCGTCACGCTCGGCCTCGTCCTTGCTGGTCTCCTCGGGGTTGTAGCGCACGTTCTGCAGCAGAACCACGTCGCCGTCGTTCATGGCGGCCACCTTGGCATGGGCATCTGGGCCATAAGTGTCCTCAGCCAGAGGAACCTGCACGCCCAGCAGCTCGCTGAGGCGAGCGGCCACGGGGGCCAGGCTCAGCTCGGGAACGACCTTGCCCTTGGGCCGACCCAGGTGGGCCATGAGGATAACCTTGGCGCCCTGGTCACGAAGCTGCTTGATTGTTGGCAAGGCGGCGCGGATGCGGCCGTCGTCCGTAATGGTGGTGCCGTCCAGCGGCACGTTAAAGTCCGCGCGGACGAGCACGCGCTTGCCCTTGAGATCACCGAGGCTCTTCAGTGTTTTCATGCGTATCCTTTCTGACCGCGGGTCAATGCGCCCGCTCCCCTGCCATGGTACTCAGGCAGACCGACCTGTGTGAGCTATCTCACTCTTGTTTGGCCAGTTCCTCGGTCTTCTTCTTTTCGACTTTGGTGGCCAGCTGCAGCAGACGGCGGATACGTCCGGCGATGGCATCCTTGGTGACCGGTGGGTCGGCAAGGCGGCCCAACTCTTCGAGGGAGGCCTCTCGGTGATCCAGACGAAGCTGGCCGGCCGCACGCAGATTCTCAGGTATGTCGTCGCCAAGGATTTCGAAAGCTTTGGTGACTTTGGCGCTGGCCTCGACGGCAGCCTTGGCCGACCGGCGCATATTGGCATCGTCGAAGTTGGCCAGGCGGTTGGCCTTGCCGCGGGACTCCCCATCGCTGCGCTTGCCGGTCCACTCCCTGGAGGACTTGGGGGCGCCCATCAGGTTGAGCATGCGCTCGATGACGTCCGGGTCGCGCAGGGTGACGCGCTCGGAGCTGCGCACCTGACGGGCCTTGGCGTTGATGCCCAGGCGGCGGGCGGCGCCCACCAGGGCCAAGGCGGCTTCGGATCCAGGACAGACGATCTCTAGGTAGGAGGCCTTGCCCGGGTCGGACAGCTCCCCGTGGGCCAGAAAAGCCCCTCTCCACGCGGCCTTGACCTGGGCGATGTTGCCGGAGACGATGTCGGCGGGAAGACCACGAACCGGATGCTTGCGGCGGTCCAGCAGTCCGGTCTGCAGGGCCAAGGCGCCGCCCGCCCGTAGCACACGGACCGAGTAGCGGGTCAGGTTGCCGGTAGGGGCCTGCCTCTTGACCTGGATCAGATCGGAATCATGGCCGTAGACGTCCCTGATGGTGTTCTGCAACCACTGCGCTGCCAGCAGGGAGTCGAATTGCGCTTCCACCACAATGTGGCGTTGAATGATGTGCAGACCGCCACCGAAGCGGATCATGGCCGCCGATTGTGCTTTCTTGGCAGAGGGGGGTTCGTTGTCAATCGCGGCCAGCTCGCTTTTGACATCATCAAGTAGGGCCAAGAGCCGTCCTCCTACGAAAAAATACTAAAAAATGAATACTTCTTGGCCGCGCGACACACCTGCCACGCCGACCACCGGATTACTGTGATACCGAATATCTTGGACAAATTGCGCCTTTGGCTATCCGCGGGAACGGTGCGGCAGCTCGCGGGCCGAGACGGTCACCTCCATTCCGCAGGATCGCAGACGGGCGGCCAGAGCGTCGGCCATGGCCACTGAGCGGTGCTGTCCGCCAGTGCAGCCAAAGGCGATGGTCACATAGTGTTTGTCCTCGCGTGCATAGCCTCCAAGTGCGGTCAGAATGGCGGTGGTGTAGGCAGCCAGGAACTCCTTGGCGCCCTTGCTGGCCATCACATAGTCCCGAACCGGGCCGTCATGACCGTTCAAGTCCCGCAGTTCAGGGACCCAGTAGGGGTTGGGCAGGAAACGTACGTCGGCCACGAAGTCGGCATCGATGGGTAAGCCGTACTTGAACCCGAAGCTCATGATGTGCACGCCCACGGTGGTCGGGCCGGAGCCCAGGACCATTTCGTACAGGCGGGTGGAAAGCTGATGGATGCTCAAGTTGGAGGTGTCGATGACCATGTCGGCACGCTCCTTGAGCCCGCTCAGCAGGCGGCGCTCCTCCTGGATGCCGTCGATCAGGCGGCCCGAGCCCTGCAGGGGGTGGGGTCGGCGGACGGACTCATAGCGCTTGACCAGCACCTGGTCGGAGGCATCCAAAAAGAGGATGCGGCAGCGCACGCCGAGGTCGTCCAGATGGCTGAGCACGGCCGACAGGTCGTCGAAGTAAGAGCGGGAACGGACGTCGATAACCGCAGCCAGGCGGTGCAGGGAGCTTCTGGCCGAGGTCATCATGTCGACCAGGGGCACCAGCAGGCGTGGGGGCATGTTGTCGACCACATACCAGCCCATGTCCTCCATGGAGTCGGCAGCGCGGGAGCGGCCTGCGCCGGACATGCCCGTGATCAGCAGTACCTCGAAGCCTGCGAAAGGCGGTTTTTCCGTCGTCACCGTCATGCCTCCCTCAAGGCTTGGTCCATAGCGGACACCGGAATAGTGGCCAAGGGTCTGTCGGTCATCAGTGCCACCTGACGCACGGCTTGATAGAGCAGCATTCGTTCACCGCTGATGGTCCGGGCGCCAGGCCGGCGGCAGAAGGCCTTCATAAGCGGAGTGGGCCGAGGGTCATAGACCACATCCAGCAGGACCGGGCCCAAGCGTCCGCCATCATCAGCTTCCTTGGCCTCGGGAGCTTCAGCTGTACTGAGCAAATCGGCCAGGGGGTCTGCTGCACCCGAGGGCAGGGTGGAGACGACAATGTCGGCCCTGGTCAGGCCCTTGTCGGCTGCCTCAGCCTGGCCCATGGCGATGACGGTTGGTTTGGGCAGTTCCAGTCGTGAGGCAAGGTCGAGCAAGTGGTCGCAGTGTTCTGGGTTGCGAGCCAATAGATCTACACGTTCGACCCCCAGCACCTTCAAGGCGCAGAAAGCGGACTCGGCTGTGTTCCCGTTGCCGATGACCAGGGCCTGCGCTCTCCCGTACGGTTGGCCGGGAAGCTGGCCCTGCCGACCCTGACCGGCTGCCTCCAGCAGGGCGGCCAGATCCTCAGGGTCTTCATCGGCCCGGCAGCGGTCGGCAACTTCCAGCAGGGCGGCCACGATTCCCTCCACGTCGGTGTTGTAGAGGGACAAGCCCTTGGCGTGGCCGCCCTGCTGGAAGACTGCTGTGTTGGCTACTCCTAGGGTCTTAGACCAGCAGTCGCAAAAGCCGCCCAAGGGGCCGACAGCACTCTTCAAGGGCATGGTCAGGCTGAGACCGGCCCAGGACGGGTCAAGGCCGTGGATAAAATCTGCCAGGTCGTCAGCGTCCATGCGCACACGGTCGTAGCGCCAGCCGTCCAGGCCTAGTGCCGCATAAGCTGAACGATGCAGGAGAGGCGAAAGGGAGTGGCTGATGGGGTCGCCCAGGACGGCACAACGGTGATCAGGCCCATTCATATCTGCAATCACGCACCAATCAGGATCAGGGCACGGCTCTTTGCCAGCCTCTTGAGCCATTTTATCGCCGGCTGCCCCCGGCCTGATCCTGGTCACTGTGCAAGGCCTGGTAGATGGCCTCGGCCTTGGCTGAACCGATGCCCTTGACGGCCTCCAACTCCTCCTGGGAGGCCTGACGCATGCGTTTGACTGAGCCGAAGTGATTGAGCAGCTTCTTCTGGTAGGCGGGGCCGATGCCCGGAATCTCATCCAGGGCCGACCGCAGGGCACCCTTGCGCCGGGTCTGCCGGTGGTAGGTGATGGCGAAGCGGTGGGACTCATCCCGCACCCGCTGCAGCAGGTACATGCCCTCGGACTGACGCTTGAGGATGATGGGATAGTCGTCGTCAGGCACCCAAACCTCCTCCAGGCGCTTGGCCAAGCCGCACAGGGCCACATCGTCCACACCACAGTCGTGCAGGGCCCGGGCTGCAGCGGTCACCTGGGGCTTGCCACCGTCGACCACGACCAGGTTGGGCTTGTAGGCGAAGTGGCGGGCGGCGGCGTTCTGCTGGACGATGGCCCCCTCCTCCTGCTCCACCAACTCGGGTGCCTTGCCGCTGGCCTTTCGCTCGGCCTCCATGCTGTCGCCGCTGTCGCCCGCGATGTTGCCGTGACGAAAGCGCCGGGTCAAGGTCTCGTAGATGGCGCTCATATCGTCCACAGCGCCCCTGCCGTCTTCGCCGCGAATGGCGAATCGACGGTATTCGGACTTCTTGGGGACAGCATCCTCGAAGACCACCATGGAGGCCACCTGGAACTGGCCGCCTACGGTGTTGGAGATGTCGTAGCACTCGATGCGCAGCGGGGCTCGGTCCAGGCCCAGTGCCTTGGCCACGTCGTTCATGGCCTGGGTGCGGGTGCCCATGTCGCTCATGCGGCTGAGCTTGCTGCGCTGCAGGGCCTGACGGGCGTTGGCGTTGGCCCGGTCCATCAGTGACTTCTTCTCGCCCCGGCTGGCCACTCGGATGGTCACTGCTGACCCGCGCAACTGACGCAGCCACTCCTGCAGGTCGCCGGTCCGGTCGGGCTGGACTGGGACAATGACCTCGGGAGGCACTGGCGAGATGGGGGCCAGCAGGTCGGCACGTCCGGTCAGGTCCTGATGGCGGTGTCGGCTCCTGGTGGCCTTGGCCCGTGACTCGGCATCCAGGGCTGTGACCTTCTGGGTGGACCCCATGGCATCCCTGTCCTGGCTGATGGAGACGGGCGTATCGGAATTCCCGGGTAGCTTGTGCAGCTCGCTGTCGTTCTCATTCATCAGGTCCGAGTAGACCTGCACCAGCAGGTCGCTGATCAGCTCGCTGTCAGAGACGTCCTCGACCCGCTCCACGCTCCAGTTGCGTTCGCCGCGGATGGCTCCAGAGCGGACGAAGAAAGCATGGACCGAGGCCTCAAGTTCGTCCGAGGCCACGCCGAAAACGTCTACATCCACGTTGGATGCGAAGGCCACGGCGTTCTGCTCAATGACCGTGTCCAGCATGGCAATCTGGTCGCGCAGGCGGGCGGCCTTCTCGAAGTCCAGATCCTTGCTGGCCTTCTGCATGTTTCTGGTCAGCCCGGCCCGGTAGCTCTTACCCAGTCTGCCGGTGATGACCCCGGTCAGCTCCGTGCACAGACGACGGTGATCGCTGGCGCTGATCCGGCCCACACAAGGGGCCGAGCACTTGCCGATGGAGGCCAGCAGGCAGGGACGGCCGCTGAGCTTGGCCCTGCGGAAGACGCCGGGGGTGCAGGTGCGCACCGGATAGGTCTTGAGCAGAGCGTCCAGGGTGTGCTTCATATCCCAGACCTTGGCGTAGGGGCCGAAGTAGCGGGTGTCGTGCCGCTTGCGCACACGGGTCATCCAGACCCGGGGGAACTCCTCCCCCACGGAGACGGCCAGGTAGGGGTAGGTCTTGTCGTCGCGCAGCTTGACGTTGAAGCGGGGGTCGAACTCCTTGATCCAGGTGTATTCCAGGGTCAGGGATTCCAGGTCAGTGCCCACCACGGTCCACTCCAGGCTCCGGGCCGTCAGCACCATGGTTTGGGTGCGTGGATGCAGGTTTTCCAGGGGCTGGAAGTAGTTGGTCAGACGGTTGCGCAGGTTCTTGGCCTTGCCCACGTAGATGACCCGGCCGTCGCCGTCCCTCCACTTATAGACGCCCGGCTGGGCGGGAATGTCCGAGGTCTTAGGGCGGAAGAGGTCCCGACTGTCGCCCAGCAGGGGTGCGCCGTTCCTGTTGACGCCGGTCGTGGTGCCGGTGGCGGACTCCTCCTCCAGGGCTTGGGCGGTGCGTCGCCATACCTGCGGCGTGTGCCGCTCGAAGCAGCTGCGGGTCATGATCGTGTGGCCTTGGCTACCTTGGCTGGATCCAGCATGGGCTTCAGGTACTTGCCGGTCCAGCTGTTCGGATTGGCGGCCACCTGCTCGGGAGTGCCCTTGGCCACCACGGTGCCGCCGCCGTCGCCGCCCTCGGGTCCCAGGTCGATGATCCAGTCGGCGGTCTTGATCACGTCCAGGTTGTGTTCGATGACGATGACCGTATTGCCCTTGTCGACCAAGCCGTGAAGAACCTTGAGCAGCTTGCGGACATCCTCGAAGTGCAGGCCCGTAGTGGGTTCGTCCAGAATGTAGACGGTCTTGCCGTCGGAGCGCCGCTGCAACTCGGTGGCCAGCTTGACCCGCTGGGACTCGCCTCCGGACAGGGTGGGCGCCGGCTGGCCCAGGCGGATGTAGCCCAGGCCTACGTCCACCAGGGTGTCCAGGTAGCGGGCGATGGAGGGATAGGCCTTGAAGAAGCGCGCGGCCTCCTCGATGGGCATATCCAGCACATCCGAGACGGTCTTGCCGTTGTAGGTGACCTCCAGGGTCTCCCTGTTGTAGCGCTTGCCGTGGCAGGTCTCGCACTGCACGTAGACGTCGGGCAGGAAGTTCATCTCGATCTTGATGGTTCCGTCACCGTGGCAGGTCTCGCAGCGGCCGCCCTTGACATTGAAGGAGAAGCGGCCAGGACCATAGCCGCGCACCTGGGCCTCCGGGGTCTTGGCGAAGAGCTGGCGAATCTTGTCCCAGACGCCGGTGTAGGTGGCCGGGTTGGATCGCGGGGTGCGGCCGATCGGGTTCTGGTCCACATGGATGACCTTGCGCACCTGGTCCACGCCCTCCACTCGGGTGTGCTTGCCGGGCACGATGCGGGCATTGTTGAGCTGGTCAGCCAGGACGGGGTAGAGGATGGAGTTGACAAGGGTGGACTTGCCGGAGCCGGAGACACCGGTTACCAGGGTCATGACCCCCAAGGGGAAGGAGACCTTGAGGTTCTTCAGGTTATTCTCCCGAGCCCCCACCACGGTCAGCTGGCGGGTGCGGCTGGTCTTGCGGCGGCGCTTGGGCACCTCGATGGAACGGCGACCGGCGATGTAGTCAGCGGTGATTGAGCGGGAGGCTTTGGCCAGATCTTGCGAGCGCCCGGAAAAGATGACTTCACCGCCATGTTCGCCTGCTCCCGGGCCGATGTCGACCAGCCAGTCGGCCTGGCGGATGGTGTCCTCGTCGTGTTCGACCACAATCAGTGTGTTGCCCAGGTCGCGCAGCCGCTGCAGGGTTTTGATTAGCCGGTCGTTATCCCGCTGGTGCAAGCCAATGGAAGGCTCGTCCAGCACGTACATAACGCCCACCAGGCCCGAGCCGATCTGAGTGGCCAGACGGATGCGCTGGGCTTCACCGCCGGAGAGGGTGGCTGCCGCCCGGGACAAGGTCAGGTAGTTCAGTCCCACGTCGTTGAGGAAGCGCAAGCGGGCGCGGATCTCCTTGAGGACTTCCCCGGCGATCTTGGCCTGGGCGCCCTCCATGTGCAGGCTCTCAATCCACTTCAGACTGACGGACACGGCCATGTCGCAGACCTGGGCGATGGAGAGCCCGTCCACAGTCACGGCCAGGACCTCGGGCTTCAGACGCTTGCCTTGGCAGACCTGGCAGGGCACCTCGCGCATATAGGACTCGTAATACTGCTTCATAGGCTGCGAGTCGGTCTCGTCATGGCGACGCATCAGGGTGCGGACCACGCCCTCGAACCCGGTGGTGTATTCGCGCAGCCGGCCCCAGCGGTTCCGGTAGGAGACGTCCACCTTGAAGTCATGCCCGTACATGACGGCGTGACGAACGTCCTCGGGCAGGTCCTTCCAGGGAGTCGAGGTGGAGAAGCCCATCTCTTTGGCCAGGCCGTCCAGCAGGTGGCCGTAGAAGCGCTGCTGGCTCTTGGTGCCGCTCCAGGGCTCCACAGCACCGTCTTTGAGGCTCTTCTCCGGGTCGGGCACCACCAGCTCAGGGTCGATCTCCAGGTTGAATCCCAGACCGGTGCAGGCCGGGCAGGCTCCGTAGGGGGCGTTGAAGGAGAAGGTCCGAGGCTCGATCTCGTCCAATTCCAGCTCGTGGCCGTTGGGGCAGGACCGCTTCTCTGAGAACGGCTGGCGACGCTCGGGATCCTTGGCATCCAAATCCACGAAGTCGGCCACCACAGTGCCCTTGGCCAGTCGCAGGGCGGTCTCCACGGAGTCGGTCAGCCGCTGGCGCATGCCTTCCCGAATAACCAGCCTGTCCACTACCACCTCAATGGTGTGCTTTTTCTGCTTGGTCAGCTTGATGGAGTCGGACAGCTGGTGCATTTCTCCGTCGATGACGGCCCGGGAGTAACCGTCGGAGCGCAGAAGCTCCAGAGTCTCCACAAACTCGCCCTTGCGGCCCTTGACGATTGGGGCTAGCAGCTGGAAGCGGGTCCCCACGGGTCTGGACATGAGGGTGTCGACGATCTGCTGCGGCGACTGGGCGCGCACCTCGGCCCCGCAGACCGGGCAGTGGGGAATGCCTGTCCTGGCGAAGAGCAGACGCAGGTAGTCGTAGACCTCGGTAATGGTGCCTACGGTGGACCGGGGGTTGCGGTTGGTGGTCTTCTGGTCGATGGAGACCGCCGGGCTCAGGCCCTCGATGAAGTCCACGTCAGGCTTGTCCATTTGGCCCAGGAACTGGCGGGCATAGGCAGAGAGGGACTCCACATAGCGGCGCTGACCCTCGGCGAAGAGGGTGTCGAAAGCCAGGGAGGACTTGCCGGAGCCCGACAGGCCGGTGAAGACCACCATCCGGTTGCGGGGTATGGACAGGTTGACGTTCTTGAGGTTGTGCGCCCGGGCGCCTTGGATGACTATTTTGCGGTCGTTGGGCACCATGGACAGGTCCGCCACCAAGGACCCCTTGGATTCGATCATGCGCGGGTTCTCGATGGCCGCGTCCACTGTCGATTTAGGCTTGTTCTGCTGCTTCACGTGCTTCCCATCCGCTTCCCTGAAGACCCATGGCCAAGGCTGAGGCCAAAGCCTGACCATGATATCGCCGGGACCGAATAATTCGAACAGGTGTTCGATGACGGCTTAGATGGCAGGTGCAGGCGCATCCAGGGGCGGTCGACCACAGCCGTTGAGGAAGCAGCCATTTTGATGGTCGTTGATCATGCCGGCCGCTTGGAGGAACGAATGGACCGTCACCGGACCCAGGAAGCGCAGCCCCAGGTCGCGCATATCCTTGCAGACGATGACTGACAGGTGGTCGTAACGCGGTATGGACGGATCGTCCGGGTAGTCGTGGTTGATGGTCAGCCCGCCGGTGAAGGACCAGCAGTAGCGGTCGAATGCCTCCCCGGGAAATTGGCGGGCGATCAGGGCGGCATTGGCGACCGTGGCTTCGATTTTCCCTCTATTGCGGATGATGGCCGGATCGGCCATGAGTCGGTCGATATGGTCGGCGTCGAAAGCGGAGACCGCTTGAACATCGAAGTTTTCGAAATCTTTGAAGAGGGCCTGGCGACGGCGCAGGACCAGCTGCCAGCTGAGTCCGCACTGGAATATCTCTAGGGAGAGCATGGCGAAGAGCCTCTGAGAGCCGTGCAGGGGGCGGCCCCACTCATGGTCGTGGTAGCTGCGCATAAGCGGATCGTTCACCTGAGCCCAGTCGCATCGACATAAAGGTTCGGCCATCTCGCACTCCTCTCTCCAATATTTGGCCTCAGGCTAGCACCGGCGGACGCCCGGACCGGGTGGTCAATACCACCGGGCCAGGCTGGCCGATTTAGAGTTGGAACAGAGGCCGGTCGGCCCATGCCCGGGGCAATCCCCACGGCGACAGCAGGCTGCGGCCGGCAAGGAGAGGAAGCATGTGCCATGACTGACAAGGACAATCCGCGCAGACTCTGGACCGACGATGAGGACCCGGCCGAAAGGGCCAAGCGCACCTCCCCGGCCATGCAGGGCCGCCAATCAACGTCAGGCTCGTCATCAGCAACCAGGAATTCGAGGAATGGAAGTTCGGCATCTTCTGCCGCGTCGACTTCGAATTCATCCAGCTCAGGCCCGTCGCCTTCGGGTACCGCAGCCAAACAGTCTGAAAAAACCAGCGCCGATGGGACCGCCAATGGAGGCAAGAGTCGCTCCGATCGCAGCAGCAATGAAGCGGCGCAGGGATCAAATCAGACAAAGCAGGGTCAGTCCGAAAAGGAGCAGGAACCCTCCAAGGGTCGCGGCTGGAAGCTGTTTGAGGATATCCTGCTCTGGGTGGCCTGGATGGCCATGGTGGGCTTCAACGGCTATGCGGAGGTCTACCGCTTCAATGGCACGACCGTAGGCGGCCTGGCCCGCAAGGTCGACCTGTGGATCATGCCCGCCGGCTATGTCTTCGCCATCTGGGGGGTCATCTACATCGCCCTGGCCATCTGGCTCTTCCGCTTCTGCCTGGCAGGCCCCAGCCGCAAACGCCTGGGATTCCTGCCCTTCACACTGAGCGGGCTGCTCTTCGTGGCCACCTGTTGCCTGAACATCGCCTGGCTGGCCCTCTGGCACATGGAGCGCAACTTCTGGGCTCTGGTCATCATCCTCATTCTGACCGTGCTGGCTTGGATGCTCTACGCCCTGGTGCGCAGGGATGCCACCAAGGCCGGAACTCCAACCGCCGCTAAGGCTCTTGATTGGATTCCCCTATCCATCTACGCCAGCTGGCTGAGCGTGGCCACCCTGGTTAACGCCGGATACATGGTGGTCGCGGGGCACAGGGTCGGCAATGCCGTTCAGGGATTCGCCACCATCATCGTGGTCGGCGCCCTCCTGGCCGTCGCATACCTGATGAACAGACATGGCAATGACTGGGTCTTCGGCCTGGTGGTCATCTGGGCCTGCCTGGGCATCGGCATCAGGATCTTCTCCTTCGCGGCCGCCATGGGCGTGCTGGTCATCGCTCTGACCGCTGTGGGCGCCTTCCTGGTCTACTTCCCCTGGAGCAAGTTCAGGCTGGTTCGTCGCTGATCCATCCATGATTCATCCGTTGCCCCGTCAGCCGAGACGCACTGGCGGGGCTTGCTTCTTGCTACCATGATTCCTTGCAAGTTTTGAATCCACAAGGAAAGCGGGGTCGGAGGCGGCATGGCTATTGAGGCGCAGGGACTTGAGATCCGAATAGGTGCCCGACTACTGCTGCAAGCCACCGACTTCCATGTGACCAAGGGCGACAGGATAGGCCTGGTGGGCCGCAACGGCGCCGGCAAAACCACGCTGACACGGGTCATCACGGGCGACATGCTCCCCTCGGCGGGCAAGGTGCGGGTGACCGGACAGCTGGGATACCTGCCCCAGTCCACCCATGCGGGCGACTCCGAGCAGAGCGCCCTGGACCGGGTCATGAGCGCCAGGGACATTGCCTCCATCATCCAGCGGATGCGCAAGGCCGAGACCGAGATGACCAGTCCAGACCCCAAAATCATGGAAAAGGCCATGAAACGCTATGACAAGGCGCAGCAGGACTTCGAGAACGCGGGTGGCTATGCGGCCCAATCGCAGGCCATCGTCATGGGCGAGAGCCTGGGACTGAGCCAGGAGACACTGCAGCAGGCACTAGGCACCCTTTCCGGCGGTCAGCGCCGACGGGTCGAACTGGCCAGGATCCTTTTCTCTGACGCTGACACCCTGATTCTGGACGAGCCCACCAACCATTTGGATGCCGACTCCATCGAGTGGCTCAAGGGCTACCTGCGCCGGTTCGAGGGCGGTTTCCTGGTCATCTCCCATTCCACCGAGCTGCTGGACGAGACCGTCAACCGCATCTGGCACCTGGATGCCCAGCGTTCCTGCATCGACATGTACGCCATGGGATGGAAGGCCTACCTGCGCCAGCGGGTGGTGGACGAGGAGCGCCGCCGCCGCGAACGCGAGGTGGCGGAGAAAAAGGCCGACCGGCTGATGCGGCAGGGCATCCGCTTGCACGCCAAAGCCACCAAGGCTGTGGCTGCCCAGAACATGATGCGCCGCGCTCAGCGTCTGCTGGCCGACACCCAGGAGGCGGAAAAGGCTGAAAAGGTGGCCGACCTGCGTTTCCCGGATCCCGCCCCCTGCGGCCGCACGCCCATCATGGCCGAGGACCTGTCCAAGGCCTACGGCTCCAACATCGTTTTCGCCGGCATCAACCTGGCCATCGACAAAGGCTCCCGGGTGGTCATCCTGGGATACAACGGCGCTGGCAAGACCACCACCCTGCGGCTGCTGGCCGGCATCGAACAGCCTGATACAGGCAAGGTGACCCTGGGGCACGGGGCCAAGATCGGCTACTTCGCCCAGGAGCACGACACCTTGGATAACGAGGTCACCGTTCTGGAGAACCTGCAGCATGTGGCCCCTGACCTGGACAACACCCAGGCACGGACCATCCTGGGCTCCTTCCTCTTCTCAGGGGACGACGCCATGAAGCCCACCAAGGTGCTTTCGGGCGGAGAGAAGACCCGTCTGGCCCTGGCCACCCTAGTGACCAGTCGGGCCAACGTCCTGCTGCTGGATGAGCCCACCAACAACCTGGATCCTGCTTCGCGCGACGAAATACTCAAGGCCATCGCCAAGTACGAAGGGGCCATCGTGCTGGTCACCCATGACGAGGGTGCCGTCAAGGCGCTCAATCCAGAGCGGGTGTTGCTCATGCCCGACGGTGATGAGGACCTTTGGAGCGACGACTACCTGGATCTGGTGGCCGAAGAGTAAGTAGCCACCAGTTGGCCCGCGCCTGTGGGGAGTCTGTCGTCAGCGGGTCAGTCGTCTTCCCCCAGGACCTCTACGCCCTTGACCCCTGGAGTCTGGCCAATGGATTCGACCAGCTCGGTCACGTCCCCCTTGCCCAGCAGGTTGACGGTGACATCGGCGCCCTTCCAGGCATCCCGGTGCAGCTCGTGGATCGTCAGCACCCGGGACTCAAAGCCCATACGGGTGGCCAGCAACAGGGATTCGCGCAGGCAGCCGTGACCGTCCTGATATACGATGCGCAGAACCGTGTTCTGACGGTTGCGCAGGAACCACTTGAGAATGGGCGCGATGACCAGGACGGCCAGAAAGTAGAAGACGACCGCCAGGATGGCGATGGCGAAGAGCTGGACCCCACAGGCCATGCCCACGGCGGCGGCCACCCAGATGGCGCTGGCCGTGGTCAGACCCTTGACTGAATCATGGTTGAAGAAGATGACTCCAGCGCCGATGAAACCGATGCCCGAGGCCACTCCGGCCGCAATTCGCGATGCATCCCAGGAGTAGTTGCCCACAGCAGCCTGGATGCCGTAGAGAGAGACCATGGTGAACAGGCAGCTGCCCAGGCCCACCAGAATATGGGTGCGGATGCCAGCGTCATGCTTGAGGAACTCGCGCTCGAAGCCGATAAGGCCACAGAGGACCACCGTCAGGACTACCGCCATGATCTGGCCCTGGTTCGGCATTGCGAATCCCTGCATGATTTCCTTCCTGCCCTCGTAAGTAGGCAGACCTTATAACGCTTGCAGGACAAGGCCATCGGATAGAGTGGAGAGAGCACGTGGCCGGCTGTGCCGCCGCACGTGGACCTGTTGAATGAGGGGTGTGATGCCATGAAGCCGTCACCAGATGAACGCCGCGAAGCCCGCCGGATCCTGGCCACCAGCGCTTATTCCGCCGACATGATCCGATCTCTGGAACAGCCGTTTTTGGACGACGGGGTGCCCCTGATGCGCATCGCCGCCGGGTCCTTGGCCTCCGTGGCCGACGTCATGCTGACCCATGCCGGGCTGGAGCCGACAGGAGCCAGGATCGTCCTGTTGGCAGGGGCCGGCAATAACGGCGGAGACGGGCTCTATGCCTCGGCTGACCTGGCCAGGCACGGGGCCGACGTGACTGTGGTGGCGGCCGGACGAAGCCTGCACCAGGGTGGGCTGGATGCACTTCTGCGCGCCGGCGGAGTGGTCACGGCCCTGGATCCTCAGGCAGCCATCCCTGGCTGCGAGGCACCGGTTGGACCCAACCAGGCTACCGAGGAGCTGGACCAAGCCCTGGAGCTATGCCGGCAGGCGGATCTGATCATCGATGCTATGACGGGAATCGGCCTCAAGGGGGCGCTGCGCGGAATTCCAGCCGCTCTGGCCTCAGAACTGGGCATGGAGAGCGGTCTGCCCGACAGACCCGCCTGGCACGACCCCGCCGGACAAGACGGGCCCCTGGTGCTGGCCGTGGACACTCCCTCCGGCGTGGACATCGATGAAGGCACCCTGCCCGGTGCCTACATCCCGGCTGACGTGACCGTGACCATGGGAGCCATGAAGCCCTGCCTGATGCTGCCCCCAGCCGCCTACGTCTGCGGCAGAATCGTCCTGGTTGACTTCGGTTTCGACACATCGGCCCTGGCCCCCAGCGTTTCCTGCATGAACGCCGAGGACTGCGCCGGGCTTTTGCGGGCGCCCCGGGTGGATGACACCAAGTACAGCCGAGGCGTGGTCGGCCTGGTCACCGGATCCGCCCTCTACCATGGCGCGGGGCTGCTCTCCAGCAGGGCTGCGGCCAGCAGCAACGTGGGCATGATCCGCTACTGCGGCCCCGGACAGGTGGGTGATCTGATCCTGCAGGAGCTGCCCGAAACGGTACTAGGCCGTGGACGGGTCGAGTCCTGGGTGCTGGGCTCGGGAGTGCCCACTCGGCAGGCTCAGAAGGCCGCCGAGCGTGAAGGCCAAGACGGTCAGCGGGATCTGATCGCCGACATACTCAGTCAACAGGCCGCTGACCTGGACGAGGACGAGGCAGCGGCCGATCCGCCGGTTGTGGCAGATGCCGGGGCCTTGGATCTGCTGCCGGACCGGCTGGGCCCTCGCACTGTGTTGACTCCGCATGCTGGCGAGATGGCCGCCCTGCTCAACTCGCATGGCGAGAATGTGGACGGCGAACAGGTCATGGCCGAACCCTTGCACTGGGCTGTACGCGCCTGCCAGCTGACCGGAGCCACGATTCTGCTCAAGGGTGCCATTACGCTGATTGTCGGCGATGACGGTACCGACCGCCCCCGGGTCATGACCACCGGCTTCGGCCCAGCTTGGCTGTCCACGGCGGGGTCAGGGGACGTGCTCTCCGGAGCCATCGGGGCCATGCTGGCCCAGAACGCCGGACCGATCCAGGACGATGCCACGCTGATGGTGGATCTGACTGCGGCTGCGGCCTTCCTGCATGGGCTGGCCGGTTCCCTGGCCAGCGGCGGCAGGCAGACCGGTTGGGAACAGCCGTTGATCTTCGATCCCCGCAAGCCCCAGGACTTTGCTGATCTGGTAGCCGAGGACAACCAACCGGCGGGCCAGGGGACCGTTACAGGACGCATGGGACAGCCGATCCGTGCCGGGCAGGTGGCCGATGCCCTGCCCAGGGCTATAGGACTGGTCATGTCCAGATCCGTGAGGGCCGCTGAACAGATTGACCAACCCATCCAAGACGGAGAGGATGCCTCTTTTTTCTTCGAGAACAGCTCGCTTTGGTTCTAAGCACATCATTAGAAAAGGAGTCGATTCGATGACCTCGCAACTCATCGTCATGCGTCACGGAGAAAGCGTCTGGACCCAAAAGTCCGTCAACCGTTTTGCCGGTTGGGTGGACGTGCCCCTGACGGATCGCGGACTGGAACAGGCCCGCCATGCCGGACAGCTGCTCAAGGAATCAGGCCTGCTGCCCGACATGGTCTTCACCTCACTGCTGACCCGCAGCATCGTCACGGCTAACACGGTCCTGGACCTGGTAGATCGAGCCTGGATTCCGGTGGAGCGCACCTGGAGGCTGAACGAGCGCCACTACGGTGCCTTCCAGGGACAGACGCGACCGGCCATGCTGAAACGATACGGCCAGCAGCAATTTAATATCTACCGACGTTCCTACGATGTTCGGCCGCCGGCCATCGAAACCGATTCAGCCTACTTTCAGGGACAGGATCCACGCTATGCCCCGGCCTTGGCCGACGGGCTGGACAGCCAGAATCCGGCCGGGATACGTGCCGAGTGCCTCAAAGACCTGCTGCTTCGTCTGCATCCCTACTGGGGCAGCCGGATAGCCCCCAATCTGGTGCAAGACCGGACTGTGCTCGTCGTTACCCATGGTTCCGTGGTCCGCAGTCTGATCAAGGTTCTTGAGAAAGTGGACGACAAGGACATACAATCCATCAATGTGCCCACCGGTGTGCCCATGGTCTTCAGCTTCGAGACGAATCGGCATGGCAACCCCCAGGTCCAGGGTCCGGGTCGCTATCTGGATCAGAAGGCCGCGAATCAGGGTATGGCTGAAACCGAGGCCCTAGGCCGATAGGGCCTCGGGTATAGATTGGCCTATATGACACTGCTCCAACTGCGCTACATCGTCAAGATTGTCGAATGCGGTTCTATGAACGAGGCCTCGCATGAGCTCTACATCTCTCAGCCGGCCCTGAGTTCATCGGTCAAGGAGCTGGAGAACGAGCTGGGCATCGAGATCTTTACTCGCCACTCCCAGGGGATTGCTCTGACCGTGGACGGGGCGGAATTCCTGACCTACGCGCGTCAGATTCTGGATCAGACCGATCTGCTGGAGGCCCGCTATAGGCAGGTCAGGCCCCGCAAGCAGCTCTGCCGGGTCTCCACCCAGCACTACATGTTCGCAGTGGAAGCTTTCGTGGAGATGATTAACTCCATCGATTCCGACGAATACGAATTCACCATACGGGAGACGCGCACCAGGGACATCATCGACCAGGTGGCCACCCTCCAGTCGGAGATCGGCATCATCTACGAGTCCGACTTCAACAAACGGGTCCTGTCCAAGATGCTCCGCGAGAAGCATCTTGACTTCCATCCGCTCTTCCGGGCGGACCTGCATGTCTTCATCGCACGGACCAACCCCTTGGCCGATCGGGCCATGGTGACCATGAAAGATTTGGAGCCCTACCCCTTCCTGCAGTACGAGCAGGGTGAAGAGGGCTCCTTCTACTTTGCCGAGGAGGCGGTCTGGCCCGACTACTCCCCCAAGCAGATCACCGTGAGCGACCGGGCCACCATGCTCAACTTCATCGTGGGGCTGAACGCCTACACGGTCTGCACCGGCATCGACAACGAGGACCTGAACAACGAGAAGATCGTCAGCGTCCCCCTAGAGTCGGACGAATCCATGCTGGTAGGCTGGATCGTCAATAGCCGGACCAAGCTGTCCAATGCCGCTGAACTCTATTTGGACAAACTGCGCCAGGTGGTGTCCAACCATGGATACTCGCTGATTGAACAGGAGTCAGGCGAGTAACAACCGAGCAAACAACAATCGAGCAAGTATCAGCGGAACAGACATCGAATTCCACAGGCTACGGTTCATCTTCCAGCGGCGATAAGCGAAAATCGCCGCTGGTCAGTAGCCTTGGGTTACATTGCTTTCAGCGCTTTTCCCTGGGCTCCGATGGATGGCATCCTCCCCTGATGGCCTACATCCTGCGATTTGAGTCCCAGGGCCTTGAGCAGGGCCCGGTCCAGATGTTCCAGCCCGCCCTGGCTCTTTGCCGCTGCAGTCAGGTCCCAGACCTTGCCGTTGATCATGATGGTGGGCGTCGAGAACTCCCCCTTGGTGTCCTTGGCATCCTTCCTGGTGATGGCGTAGGCATTGACCTTGTCAACCCATGGCCTGTAGGTGCCTTGGACGAAACGGTCTGCCAGGGACCTGGGCACCCCCGCTCCCACGGCCTGGTCGGCCAGTCGGGCATCGGAGACCGCCTGATAGGAGCTTTCATCGGGCTGGAAGTCGGCTGCGAAGACGGCGGCTGCAAAGGCCGGCAGATGATCTGGATCCTCCTGGGCCACCATGGCCAGGGCGTTGTCCACGCGGCTGGAGTACTGGTCGCTGGATGCCGAATCCAGGAAATTCAAAAAGTTGTAGGTGACGTTGATCTGACCGGCGCTGATCATGCGCTGCAACTGGGGATCGATAACCCGGCCCACCTTGCCGCACCAGGGACACATGGGATCCATGAAGATCTCAAGGGTCGGCGCGTCGGCAACCTTCTTCTTGCTGCCGACCCCCCTGGCTGAAACGGTCAACCCTCCTTGGTCGTCGGCCACCGAAGGCTTGGCATTGACCTCTTGCAAAGCCTTGTAGGCCTTGGCATCCCCGTTGGGGCCATTTCTGACTTGCGCGTTCGGTGCTCCTGATGAAGTCTTTTGGGCTGACAGGTTGCCTGCTGAATGATCAACCCACAGCATGTATATGCCTGCTGCAAGCACCAGCACAAGAGCCACCGCGACCAGTATCAGCGACAGCCTCAACGACCGCCGTGCGGTAATGCGTTCTTCAGGCTCGCTCTCCCGCGACTGGCCTGTCTTCCCCGGTTTCTCTTCAGTCGACATTCGTCCATCCACGGGCTCTGCAGCCTTCGGAGATTTCACAGTGCCGGCTGTTGTGGCCGAGACGGCAGGCTTGGTCGCCTTCACTGCGTCGACCCCAGTCTGGTCAGGTTCCTCATGACCGTTCTGCTCCAGCGGTTTCGTCATGATCCATGGCCTTCCCTTGCGACGATGATCCGTCGGCCTGCCCGTCGGACACCTACCAATCTACACGAGGGTCGGCCGACAGATTGGCCGTCCGAAGAATGTGCGTCAATGGCGGTCTGCATGCACAAGTTGGCTGCCCGTATGAGCCCGACATTTGCTCAGGCCCCGTAACGCTCCAGGTAGTCCCTGGCGGCATCGGCGGTGCGCTGGTCCAGAATGGGCGACCCGCCCGGGCCCTTCATGTTGGCGGCGGCATCGAAGATCTGACGGACGTTGACGATGCTGATGACCGGGAAGCGGAACTCGTCCATGATGGATTCGACAGCTGAGCCCTGACCCTGGCCCGTGCGCTCCATCCGGTCCACGGAGAGCACCAGGCCGACGATGGTCACCTTGGCCTGGGACATGATCTTGGGCACCACCTGGCGGACGGCGGTCCCGGCCGTCATGACATCATCCACCAGCAGCACCCTCATGCCGTCCCTGAGCTGGGTACCGACCATGAGCCCTCCATCGCCATGGTCCTTGACCTCCTTGCGGTCAAAGGTGAAGCCGACCGGCATCCCATGCGCCCCGCTCAGCGCGATGGCAGTGGAGACGGCCAGAGGAATCCCCTTGTAGGCCGGGCCGAATACCGTGTCGATGTCTGCGGGCAGGGTTCCCTGCTTCACGGCCTGCACGATGGTCCGGGCGTAGAACTCCCCCAGCAGAGCGATCAGCCGTCCGTCGTTGAAGGCCCCGGCGTTGATGAAGTAGGGCGAGCGCCGCCCCGACTTCAGGGTGAAGTCACCGAACTTGAGCGCTCCGCTCTGGAGCAGGAAGCTGGTGAAACCCTCCTGGATGCGGCGGGTCCGCTTCTGGGCATCTCCGTCATGCTTGGACTTGTTTTCTGCTTCGGATGCGCTCATCGCCAGCACTCCCCTTTCTTGAGCAAATCAGCCAGATCAGGCCGCTCGTCCAACAGATCGTCCAGCTCCCGGGCCACCCGCATGGGCGCCACAGGATCCACTAGGGCCGCAGCCCCCACCTCAACGGCGTTGGCACCCGCATAGAGAAATTCCAAGGCCGTGCGTCCTGAGTCGATGCCACCGATGCCGATGATGGGAATGTCGGGCAGTGCCCGGCGTACCCGCCAGACGAAGGACAAGGCTATGGGCAGGATGCAGGGGCCCGAGACACCGCCGGTGCCCTGGGCCAGTATGGGCCTGCCGTCATTGATGTCGATGCGCATGCCTACCAGGGTGTTGATCAGACTGAGGGCATCCGCTCCCCCATCGGCGGCAGCCCTTGCCACCTCCACGATGTCGGTGACGTTGGGGGTCAGCTTGACCACCATGGGCTTGTCGGTCAGACCCCGCAGCCGGGTGATCAGCCGGTTCAGAGCCTTGGCGTCGGTGCCCACGGACATCCCTCCATGGGAGACGTTGGGACAGGAGACGTTGATTTCCAGCATGTCCGCCGGGGAGTCGGCCAACCGTTCCACGACCGTGGCATAGTCTTCGTCGCTGTGACCAGCCACATTGGTGATCACATTGGCTCCCAGGGCCTTGAGTCTGGGCAGCTCATCCACCAGGTAATGGTCCACGCCCGGGTTCTGCAGGCCCACGGAGTTGACCATGCCGGCTGGGCTTTCGGCGGTCCTGGGCGTGGGGTTGCCTTCCCAGGGAACCGGCGAAACCCCCTTGGTGGAGATGGCGCCCATCTGGGAGACGTCATAATAGCCCCCGCAGGCATCCAGGTTGAAGGTGCCCGAGGCCGTGCCCACCGGGTTCTTCCAGAGCGTCCCGGCCACAACGGTTCCATGCCGCCAGGCGTGCGGCTCCAAAGGATCCATGATTGTCAGCCCGCTCATCGTGTCTCCTTCTTGTCCTCGTCTGTATTCCAGATCAGACGGTCGGCAGCAAAGACCGGGCCGTCCTTGCAGACCTTGAGCCTGCCGTCCACGGTGTCGACCACGCAGGCCACGCAGGTGCCATAGCCGCAGCCCATACGGGACTCCATGCAGCACTGGGTCGGCAGGCCGACTTTACGGGCCCAGGCGGCAACGGCCCGCATCATGGGTAAGGGGCCGCAGGTCAGGATGATGGTTTGCTCGGGGTTGATGTCTTCGCGAACCCGGTCCAAAAGGGTTATGACATCCCCTGAGGCGTTGTCGATGGACTCAAGCCGGTCGGTCAGCGAGCCCATGATGGCATCGGCGAACCGATGATCCCGGTAGCCCAGCAGGGCGGTGGTGCGCGCTCCAGACCGGTCTTGGAGGCACTGGGCTGCGCGGATAAGCGGAGGGACGCCCAGGCCGCCGCCCACCAACAGATAGTGAGCGGGCTTCTCCAGGTCGAAACCATGGCCCAGAGGCCCCAGCAGGTCCACAGCCATGCCTGGCCGCAGTCGGGAGAATTCAGAAGTCCCCTGACCCACCACGGCGAAGATGATCTCGATTTGCTCGCCATCCAGAACTCGGCTGATGCCGAAGGGTCTGGGCATCATGGTTATACGGTCTGCCGAGTAGAGATTGATGAAGGCTCCTGCCGGGGCGTGGGATGCCAGGTAGGGGTCGCGGATGGCCATCCGCCAGACTTGCCTGTCCAGGGGCTCCATGCCGGTGACCAGGGCGGTGCGCCGTCCGGGTAGCCGGCCTGCCTGTTGGGCCTGCTCCTCCACCTGGCTGGTGGATATGAAGAGGTTGGGTTTCATCGGACCTCCTTGATCGCCTGATTGAGATCGTCTTTCATGGCCTGCGCGGCCTGGCGGGCATCGCGGGTGACCATGCCTAGGGCCGCTTGAACGCTGAGCTGCGGGCTGTAGCCCGGATCCTTCCGCCAGGCTCCGATGATTCCCCGTGAGGAGTTGACTACAGCGCCGCCTCCGAACCGGTCGAACATGGGCGCCACATCGGCCCCCGAACCGCCCTGGGCTCCGTAGCCAGGGACCAGGAAGAAGGTGTGGGGCATGGCCCGGCGCAGAAGGGCGCCGTCTTCGGAGTGGGTGGCGCCGACCACGGCTCCGAGCCTGGAATAGCCCGACTGACCGATGGAGGGCTGCCCCCAGGATTCGACAAGGTCGCCCAGGCGCTGATAGATGGTGCCGCCGCCCGAGTCCCTATCCAGGCCCAGTTCCTGGATCTGGCCGCCCGAAGGGTTGGAGGTGCGCACCAGGGCGAAGAGGTCACCATGGGTGTGCTCCGCCGCCTGCAGAAAGGGTTCCACCCCGTCGGAACCCAGGTAGACGTTGATGGTCAGCGCATCCTCGTACCAGGGGAATCTCCCGCCTATTCGGGCCGGGCCATCTACTGCCTGCCTTGGTGCGAAGGGCAGGGGAAGCCCATCCAGATGGGCAGCGTAGGCTTCGGCCGTGGAGCCGATGTCCCCGCGTTTGACATCCCCGATGACGTAGAGGCCACGGTCGGCTGCGGCCCGGCAGGTGCCGGTGTAGGCCCTGATGCCCCAGGGTCCCAAGGCCTCATACATGGCGATCTGGGGTTTGACTGCGGGTACTAGGCCGGCCACGCCCTCCAGGATGGCCAGGTTGAAGCGCAGATAGGCCCGGGCCAGATGGTCTGCCCAGACGGCCTGGGCCTGCTCGTCCTGGGTCTGTTGCGGATCCTTGGGGTCCAGGCCCATCTCTGTCATGCTTCCGGCGGTACGCTGCCTGGCCTGTTCAATCAGTTGGCTGGGCAGCAGTTCCGGTCGCGGATCCAGACCAACCACGGTCGGATTGTGCTTGTCCTCGATGAGCGCGGTCAGTCGGTCCATGCTCAGATCCTTTCCCTGGTGATGACGCGGTTTGCGGGCAGACGGGAAAAAACCAGACGCCCCTCCTTGATGTTGGCCAGGACCCGTCCGGCCAGTTCCGCCCCGGCGAAGGGGGTGTTCCTCGCCTTGGAGTGGAAACGGCTGGGATCCACCTTCCACTTGGCTGCAGGGTCCAAGATGACCAAGTCGACAGGCGGCTGGCCGGAATCGCTGTGCTGGTCGACCTCCAGCTGAAGATGACCGGTGCCGGCCTTATTGACCTTGTCAGCTGTGTGCGAGGGCAGGTCTTCGGGCAGTAGCCGATGCATGCCCATGAGCTCGGCCGGAGCCAGGGACATGAGCTCGATCAGACGGTCATGGCCGATGAGCCCGCTCTTGACCAGGACCTGGTTGCAGACCGCATAGGCAGTTTCCAGGCCGATAATGCCGTTGGGGGCGTCCTTGAGCCCCAGGGCTTTCTCAGCGGTGGTGTGCGGCGCGTGGTCGGTGGCGATCATGTCCACAGTGCCGTCAGCCACCGCCTCAAGGGCTGCCTGCTGGTCGGCGCGGGAGCGCAGCGGAGGGTTCATCTTGGCCATGCTGCCGCAGCGCAGCAGGTCCTCGTCGCAGAGGGCCAGATAGTGGGGCGCGGTCTCGCAGGTGACTGGCAATCCACGGGCCTTGGCCCGTCTGACAGCCTCGAATCCGCCGGCGGTGCTGACATGCTGCAGATGCACCCGGGTGCCGGTGCGCTCCGCCAGGTCGATGTCGCGATTGATGACGGCGGTCTCGGTTGAGGCGGGAATCCCCTCCAGCCCCAGTTGGCGACTGACTGATCCGAGGTTGACCTGACCGTGCTCGTGGTGCTCACAGTGATCCAAAACGGGCAGGTCGAAAGACCGGGCATTGGCGGCCACAGCCTCCAGGGTTTGGTCGGTCACTGCCGAGCCGTCGTCGCTGATGGCCACTACAGGATGTGTCCATCCGTGGCCGGCCAGGTGCTTCGACCAGTCGTCTGGGTTTGAGGCCTGGCGGCCAGTCCGGTCTACGGTGGCAGCCACACAGAGGGCGTAGTCCACCGGCAGGCTCAGCCCACGGTCCCGCTCGTAGGACTCCAGATAGTCGATAACTGTGCGCCCGTCGGCCATCCTGGTGCGGCCGTCCATGGCGGGCTGGGTGTTGGGCATGAGCAGTATCAGCCCGTAGCCTCCGGCCGCTGCGGCAGCCGTACCGCTGACCATGTCCTCCTTGTCGGTCTGCCCGGGGTCGCGCAGGTGGACGTGGGGGTCAACCAGAGCAGGAGCCAGCACCAACCCCCGGGCGTCTATCTGATCCACCTCTGTCGACATGGCACCGGTCTCGTCAACCAGCGTACTGTCAATGGTCTGGGGAAGTACCAGATCGACCGCCCGGCTGCTGCACCAATCAGTCAACCCCAGCAGCCGCATGTCAGTCTTCAGCCTTCTCGTCGCAGTAGTCACAACGGTAGACCCCAGCATCATCCAGGTGGAAGCGTTGGTCCACGCCGGTCTCCACCGTGGTGACGCAACGAGGGTTGACGCAGGTGATGACGTTGACCAGGCGGCTGGGGCGGTCCGGCTGATGCTTGCTGACGATCCTGCCCTGCCGGACCACATTGACGGTGGCCTCGGGGGCGATGAACCCCAGGGCGGTCAGGTCCAGGTCCCCGGTCTGCTCGATCTTGATGATGTCCTTGGATCCGTACTTGAGGCTGTCCGTATTCATGATCAGGGCGAGCCGGGTCTTCGACGGGTCCACACGCAGGTAATGCAAGACCTTCAGGGCTGTGCCCGCACGAACGTGGTCGATGATGATTCCGTCAACAATGCTGGTGACCTTCATGCCGCCACCTCCTTCTGCTTGCGGTAACCGGGCAGCTCGTCGCCCAGCAGGGCGCTCTCCAGGGCCATCCTGACCAGCATGCCGTTGCGGACCTGCTGGAAGTAGGCCGCACGCGGATCATCGTCCACCTCCACGGCGATCTCGTTGACCCTGGGCAGAGGGTGGAGGATGGCCATGTCGGAGCGCGCAGCCCGAAGCTTGTCAGTATCCAAAATGTAGGTGTCGCGCAGCCGCAGGTAGTCGTCCTCGTTGAAGAAACGCTCTTGCTGGACACGGGTCATATAGAGCACGTCCAGGTCGCCGATGACCCCGTTCAGGTCTCCGGTCTCCCGGTAGGTGCAATCGGACGAGGAACGAATCCTCTCCAGGACGTATTCGGGGGTGCGCAGCTCGTCGGGGCTGATCAGAACAAAATCCACGTGGCCCAGGCGGCAGAGGGTGGTGATCAGAGAGTGGACGGTGCGTCCGAAGGTCAGGTCCCCGCACAGGCCGATAGTCAGGTGGTTCAGCCGACCCTTGCGGGCGCGGATGGTGGCCAGGTCGGTAAGGGTCTGGGTGGGATGCATGTGCCCGCCGTCGCCAGCATTGATGACAGGGACCGTGGCCGCCTGGGAGGCCACCAGGGCGGCACCCTCCTTGGGATGGCGGATGGCCACGATGTCAGCGTAGTTGGAGACGGTCTTCAGGGTGTCGCTGATGGACTCCCCCTTGGAGACGCTGGCCAGTTGAGCGCCGGCGAATCCGATGACCTGGCCGCCCAGACGGAGCATGGCCGTCTCGAAGCTGAGCCTGGTTCGAGTGCTGGGCTCATAGAAGAGCGTAGCCAGAACCCGGCCGTCGCAGGTGTGGGCCACCTGACGACGATGATTGTCGATGTAGGCCGCCCGGTCCAGCAGATCCAGGATCTGGGTCATGGGAATGTCGTCGAGGGTTACCACACTTCGCCCACGAAGCGGAAAGACGGCGGAAGAGGTGTTGGATGCGTGATCAACTTGTTGGGACAACGGCTCACCTTCCTCAAGGTGGCCACCTTATGTGACCTGAACAAGCATACGACCGCGGATGGACCCAGGGTCAGCCTCCGTAGAAGAGCCGTTCCATGACCTGCCTGCAGCGGCGCATGGCAGCCAGCAGCTCGTTGACAAAGTGCTGTCCTCGGCGGGCCGGGTAGCCCAGACAGACTGCGATGCCCCCCAGAACCTGACCATCGTCAGGTAGGATGTCCGCCTGGGATACCCTTCCAGACCAAAGGAAATTGGCGTTGCGGGCTGCAGTGCACAGCACCCAGCCGCGGCGCAGGGCCTTGGCATCCTTGGCTTCTATGAATCCCGCAGCCTCCAGGGCGTCCAGGGCGGTCATCGTTCCGGTGACCTGCAGCTCAGGCAGATCGTGGGCGTGACGCAGTTGGAGAAGCTGGACCGTCCACTCCACGTCAGACAGCCCTCCCCGGCCCAGTTTCAGATGCCGGTCCCGACGCACCCCGCGCGGCAGCCGCTCCGCCTCCATCCTGGCCTTGAGACGGCGAATCTGCCCCAGCTCCTCCTCGTTGGGCGGCTGCTGAGGGTAGCGAAGCGGATTGGCTATGCCCACCAGAAAGTCCTTGGCCAGGCCGGCATTCCCGGCTGCGAATCTGGCCCGGATCAGGGCCTGATGTTCCCAGGTTTCAGACCAGTCGCGGTAGTAGCGCTGGTAGGAGTCCAGGGAACGCACCAGAGGCCCCTGGCGTCCTTCGGGGCGCAGGTCGAAATCCAGGTCAATGCCTGGCTCCAGACTGGCCCTTCCTGCCAGGACGGCCCGCAGGTCGGCGGTCACTCCACGCGCGAATTCCGCCGCCCGGTTCTGGTCGACGCCTGACACGGGACGGTAGACCAGCATGATGTCGGCGTCCGAGTTGAAGTTGACCTCTCTGCCCCCGTAGCGACCCATGCCGATCACGGCCAGATCGGCTGGTGCGCCAGCCTGTTCCAGACGGTGGTCCACGGCCCAGTCCAAGGCTGCATTGATGGCTGCATCGTAGACATCCGACATGCCTGCCAGGCAGGCCTGTTGATCGTCCACCCCGCTCATCCAGCCCAGCCCGATCCGCTCGATCTCCTGGCGACGCATGGCCCGGACCGCAGTGGCGAACTCCTCCAGCGAATCCGCATGCCGGGTTCGATAGGCCGCGGCGCGCTTGTCCAAGGTGGCCCGATCACGGGGAATCATGTCCTGGTCATGGCCCAGCCAGGTCACCGACTGAACGGACCGGGCCAGGGCGCCGGACAAATAGCGGGAGTTGGACAGGACGTGGCAGAGGCGACGGGCGGCCGAGGTGGAGTCCCGCAGGAAGCCCAAGTAGGTGCTCTTGCCGCCGAAGTGCTCCTCAAGGGTTCGCCAGCCCAAAAGCCCCATGTCGGGGTCCTGCCCCTCACCCAGCCACTGGAGGACAGCGGGCATGAGAATACGGTTGATCCGCGCCGACCTGGTAACTCCTGTGGTCAGGGCCGCAACGTGGCGGATGGCCGCTTCGGGATCGGCAAAGCCGATGGATGCGAACCGAGCACGGGCTGCCTGGGGGCGCAGGCTGACCTCGTCCTCGTCCACCTGGGCGTTGATGGGCAGCATGGGACGGAAGTAGATGGCCTGGTGAAGATTGCGGACCTCAATCCTGGTGGCCTGATATTGGGCCAGCATCTGGTCGGCGTGCAGACCGAATGCCCGGGCCAGCCGCCTCAGATCGCGGTTGTTCTCCAGCTCCTGCAGGCTGGGCGGCCGCCGGCCGGAAGTGCCTGAACGGTTGGTTTTCGGAAAGAGATGGGTGCGACGCAGTTGCCACATCTGCAGTCGATGCTCCATGACCCGCTCGAATCGGTAGTCGTGGTCCAGCTGGTCGCCGTGCTTGCGTGAAATGTAGCCGCCGCGGGACAGGGCCTGCAGAGCATCCAGGGTTGCAGGACAACGCAGATCCTGGTCGCTGGAGCCATGGACCAGCTGGAGCATCTGGACGGTGAATTCCACGTCCCGCAATCCGCCCTGGCCCAGCTTGATCTCCCGATCCCTGAGTTTTTCGGGTATATTCCGTTCCACTCTGGCCCGCATGGCCTGGCAATCATAGACGAAGTTCCTGCGTTGGGATGCCCCCCAGACGAATTGTTGGGCCATGTCGTGGTATGCAGATCCCAGCACGGCATCGCCGGCAACTGGACGTGCTTTCAACAGGGCCTGGAACTCCCAGCTTTCGGCCCAGGACCGGTAGTAGTCGGCGTGAGACTCCAGACGGCGCACCAGGGGCCCGTCCTTCCCCTCGGGCCGCAAGGCGGTATCAACCTTCCACAGGGGCGGCTCGGTAGATCCGGGAATGATGGACTGGCAGACCTTCTGCAAAAGGATGGCAATCTTGGTGCCGATGCCGATCAGGTCCTGATCGGCAATCTCTCCGGATGGTTCAACTACGTAGATAAGGTCGACGTCGGACACGTAATTCAGCTCCCTGGCGCCCAGTTTGCCCATTCCGATGACGGAGAAACGGCAATGCTCCGACGATGGAACCTGCTTCCTGGCAATGGTCAGCGCCCCTTCCAAGGTGGCCTCGGCCAGATCCGACAGGGACAGGCTGATCTCCGGTTGCACGGTTTCGGGATCCGCGGCGGCCAGGTCGCGAGCCATGACTGCGACCAGCTGTGTCCGATATTCGGCGCGAAGGGCATCGACCTCTTCGGCCAGGGTCCCTTCCCCTGCTGGTTCACCCCCGTCGGCATCCAGTGCCTTGGCGAACCTTTTCTTTCGGACTTGAAGAGGGCAGTCGCTCAGATGAAAGGGATCACAGGCCGCTGTCTCGACCAGGGCGGGGCGCGAGCGCATCAATCTGCCCATGGCCTCAGAAGCCCCCAGGACGCGAACGAGTGATCTGATGGCCGGGCAGGCCAGCTCTGCCTGTCCTCGGAGAAAGCCTGGTGGTCCACCGGAGGAACGCTGGTCAAGAATCATCACCAATGAAGACAGGGCGACATCCGGATCGCAGGCCGATTCCAGGGCACCGATCAGGGCATCCTTGATCCGTCCGTCCAGGCCCAACCCATCCAGGCGGATCAGATCGACCCTGGCCCGGTCCAGGTCCTGCAGACCCAGCCGGATCAAGTCCGATGTCTTGAGCTGCCGCTGCTCACCTTCCGCCATGCCGCCTCCACCCGATACTTGTAAGGAGATGCCCAAGTCATTATAGGTAAAAATCGAAACCGACCGCCGGAGTCAAGGCGCCCGGCGGACGTCCGACCTACTCCTGGACGCATGTCTTACCTGATGCTCTCGTCTCCATCTTCCGCTGGTTGGTATTCCAGGATATCCCCCGGCTGGCAGTGCAGTTCCCGACAAATACCAGCCAGGGTGGTGAAGCGAATGGCCGAGACACGGTTGTTCTTGATCTTGGACAGGTTGACCGGGGTGATGCCCACCCTGGCGGCCAGTTCCTTTAAGGTCATCCGCCGCTCCGCTATGATCCTGTCCAGCCTCAGGACGATCCGACCTTGAGGAATGTGTTCCGTGCGCTGAGAGGGTCCGGCCTTCTCCTGTTCAGATAAGACCATCATCCTCCCTCTGCAGCGTGATTCCGTATGCAAGAATTCGAGCCAGGGCATAGACGACGATAGCGGCCAAAACCAACAGCGCAACGACCGTAAAGTTGTCTTCCATCGTAATGTGAATCGGGCTTTCGTATCCAGCAAGGCCGGATTCCCGCATCGGCCCGTACCGATCGGCGGAGGCCCCTGTGGCCGTATATTCGGCAGTTGCTTCCATGGCTCCTTCAGCAAATCCAATGACCATAGGCACGCCTGAAAAAATCACGGCCAGAGCAATCAGACAGCGGCCCATGCCATGGAGATGACGCAGGTTGGCCTGGTTGAAGGGGGTCACGGGTGTGCGCTCCTCACTATCGGATTTCGCATAGGTCGACATGGCGGCAAGATCATGGAAGAACGATGCCAGCAGGACCAATATGATGGCGGCAAGAAGATAGGAGATTACCGCCTGGATCCGGATACTGGGCCCGTTCGACCGTGTAACGTTCAGCCCTACGCTATAGACGTTGGGCAGGAGGGCATCGGTACACCCCAGCAACCTGAAGGGGAGATTGGACCAGGGAAGAACGGTCATTCCCACAACGACCACCAATGCCCCTGCCCAGTGCAGGTACTCCAGACCACGTGTCAGATTGTGCAGGAAACGATCCATCGGCTGCGGTTTATACATGTTGGCATCCTCGTCATCGAATAAAGAAGCAACGTAACGTCAGCGACAGTATAACATATCGTTTATCGATACGCGATCAGTAGGATACGAGACGCGCCGCAAACAGTCTTCACCGAGGCACAGCACGAACCTACGCCAATTCTCGACATTTCGAACCCGCCGGCCGTTCCAATGGATCAACGAGCATGACCCCGATCCTCCGGGGTTCATGCCGGCGTGGCATCCGTGCCGCCCTCACCCCTAGTCGACGAAACGGGAAGACGGCTATGCGCGTACCCCGAGATTCTCGCGAACGATTCAACGGGCACTCCGGCCTCCACCAGACCATTTCGTCGCAGGACATACCGGGAACCATCCATACTGCCGAACCTCGGCAGGGTGCCCGCTGTGGCATCATCGTGGTTAATGTGTAGGGGTATCATCCGATTGCTCTTGGACGAGGACCGTAATCCCCCAGCTCCATGAAGATACAGACGGGCAGCCGCTCGGACGATTTCGGACTTCCTCATTCCTGCACTCGACTTGGACAAGGTCGGAATGAAGAATTCCGAACCCGTTATTTCCGTTTGTGCATAATACTCATCGTCAGGTCGGAAGCTGTTCGCTCAAGACGCCTCAGTTCCGTGACCGCGAATCCCGATTGTCCCGGCCCCCGTTTTCCTTCCCCGCCTTCCGGCCCTCCTTCCAGGCGCAAACCGCGCAATACAGGGTTACAACCGTTAGGCAGAGCGAAAAAACGATGGTGGGCCAGCTCAGCAGGCTACCATCCCTCGAAGCCTCGCTCAGGGACTGAATCAGCCAGAGGGCACACGCCGCCGCAGTCAGACCGTACAGTCTTGAACGGCCCTTTTCATCGATTTTCATATGACACTCCTTGGTGGTTGCGCTGATAGTGACCTGCCGTGTGCCCCGGGCCGATGACCGTTGGCCCGACCCGGGGACTTGCATCTGGTTGAGGTCTCCCGACCGGCGGTTAGCTCTTGCGGCGCTTGGACATGACATCAATAGCCACGGCCAGCAGGAGGACCAGCCCCTTGATGGTCTTGACGATGGCCGTGTCCACGCCCATGATGGACAGTCCTTGGTTGATCACGCCCATGACGAAGGCTCCGACGACTGCCCCAGGAATGGTTCCGATGCCGCCGGTGACAGCCGTACCGCCTATAAAGCAGGATGCGATGGCGTCCATTTCGAACTCCATGCCAGCCTGGGCGGTGGCCGAGGCCAGTCGTGAAAGCATGCAGATGGCTGCCACAGCCGACAGGAAGCCCATGTGGACGAAGAGCGTGAAGTCCACCCGTTTGGCGTTGATGCCCGAGAGCACGGCAGCCTTGCGGTTGCCGCCCACTGCGTAGACATGCCGGCCGAAGACGGTCCTGGTGAGGATGAAGTTGTAGATCAGGACCAATGCGGCCACAATGACCAGCATTATGGGCGTCCCGCCCTGGTCCTCATTGCCGGAGGAAGCCAGCAGGTAGGTCACGAAAAGGATGACGGCTGCAGCCACGATGATCTTGCCGGTCATCAAGGCCTTGGGTTCGGGAACCAGACCTACAGCCAGGGTCTTGCGGCGGCGGGCAATCTGGGACCAGGCGTAGGCAAGGATGCAGATCAGGCCCAGCACCACGGTCAGGCCGTCCAAGGGGCCCCACCACCCCAGGATGTTTGGCAGGTAGTCACGGGCGATCCCCCTGAACTGCGCGGAGGTGATAGGCACAGACTCGCCGACGATGACAGTGGCCAGGCCACGGAAGATCAGCATGCCAGCCAGGGTGGTGATGAATCCTGGAATGCCGATGACGGCGACCCAGAACCCCTGCCAGATGCCGATCAGCAGACCCACGATCAGGGACAGGCCAATGGCCACGATCCAATTGACTCCCATATGCTCCATGAGGATGGCGCATACGCCTCCGATGAAGGCCACCAGGGAGCCCACCGACAGATCAATGTGGGTGGCGATGATGACCATGACCATGCCGATGGCCAGGATGATCACGTAGGCGTTCTGTTGGATCAGCGAGACAAAACTGTTGGGTTTGAGCAGCACCCCCTTGGTCAGTATTTCGAAGACGACCACGATGACCACCAGAGCGCCGACGATGCCATACTGGCGGGCGTTGCTGGCCAGGGAGGCCAGAATACCAGGTCCTGCCTGTTCTTGTTCCACCGCCTGGGCGGTGCTCTTGTTGCTGTTGGGCGAGCTCATCTGGCTGCCACTCCCTTCTTTTCCTGGGTCATGCCCTTCATCAGATATTTCTGCGAGAAATCCCGGCGCTCCACGTCGTTGGTGATGACCCCCTGGCTGACCGTATAGATCCGGTCACAGATGCCGATCAGCTCAGGCAATTCCGAGGAGATGACCACCACAGCCTTGCCCTGGTCGACCAGCCGGTCGATGATCTCGTAGATCTCATACTTGGCTCCCACATCAATGCCTCGAGTGGGCTCGTCCAGGATGAGCACATCAGGATCCGAGATCACCCACTTGGCCAGCACGACCTTTTGCTGGTTGCCTCCGGAAAGGGTGGAGACGGGCACGTCGATGTCGGTGCACTTGATGTTGAAGTCCTTGCGGTACTCCTCCACCCGTGCCCTCTCCAGGTTCTCATTCATGACTCCATGGCGGCTCATTCTCTTCAGCGAGGCCATGGAGGCGTTTTCCCTGATGTTCTGCAACAGGTTGAGTCCGAAGACCTTGCGGTCCTCAGTGGCGTAGGCCAGGCCTGAATCGATGGCCGACTGGACGTTCGGCAGCTCGACCTGACGGCCATGCATCTCGATTCTGCCGCTGATGCGGCTGCCATAGGACCGCCCGAAGATGCTCATGGCCATCTCGGTGCGACCTGCACCCATAAGTCCCGCCAGTCCGACGATCTCGCCCTGGCGAACCACCAAATTGGCATGATCGACCACGGTTCGTGAGGAATCCTGCGGGTGGTGGACAGTCCAATCACTGACCTTGAGCACCTCCTTGCCGATGTGTGGCACGTGCTCGGGATAGAGGTTTGTCAGCTCGCGGCCGACCATCTTCTGGATGAGCAGATCCTGATCCAGGGGGTGGTCCGTGTCGATTCGCATACCGCCCACCGTGGAACCATCGCGCAGAATGGTCACGCCATCCGCAATCTGTCCTACCTCCCCCAGCTTGTGGGTGATGAGGATGCTGGTCACTCCCTGCTGGTCACGCAGCTGCCTGACCAGGTCCAGCAGATGCTCGGAATCATCGTCATTCAAGGCGGCTGTGGGCTCATCAAGAATAAGCAACCTGACATGCTTGGACAGCGCCTTGGCGATTTCCACCAGCTGCTGCTTGCCCACTCCAAGATCCATGACCCTGGTGTCGGGGTTCTCGTTCAGCCCCACACGCTCCAACAGACGCGAGGCCTTGGCCCTGGTGGTATCCCAGTCCATTACGCCATTGTGGGCCTGCTCATTGCCCAAGAAGATGTTCTCGGCAATGGACAGGAAAGGGCTCAGCGCCAGCTCCTGATGGATGATGACGATGCCGTCGTCCTCCGAATCATTGATGGTCCGATAGCGGCAGGGCTTGCCGTCGAACAGAATTTCGCCGGTATAGCTGCCGTGCGGGTAGACCCCGGACAGCACGTTCATCAGGGTGGACTTGCCGGCCCCGTTTTCCCCGCAGATGCCATGGATTTCGCCCTTGCGCACGTCCATGTCGACGTTGGACAGGGCCTTTACCGGACCGAAGGTCTTGGTTATTCCCTGCATTCGCAACAAGATGTCCTCATCGGGCATGCTCTCACCTCCTCTACGCCGAATGTCCCTCCCCTTGACCGGAAGCGGGACGGTCCGGCGCGACTGTGATGCCAACCTCACTTGGTCAGCTGATCGAATCGTTCCTGGGTCAGGTAGTTCGCCTTGACCAGCTCGGTCAGGTTGTCCTTGGTGATGGCCTGGGGATCCAGCAGCTTCGAGGGCACCTTGATGCTGTTGTTGTCAAAGGTGCCGTTGATGCCGGTAACCTTCTTGCCCTGGGCGATTTCGATGATCATGTCGTAAACGGCCTGGGCCAGCTTGTTGACGTCCTTGAAGACTGTCTGGCCCTGCAGTCCCTTGGAGATATTGGCCACGGAGATCTCCATGGCGTCCTGCCCGGTGATCTTGGGCCAGTTGTCGGTATTGGGCTGGATGTCGGGCCTCTTGGACTGGATGGCGTTGATGACCCCCTGGCTGATGCCGTCATAGGGGCTCAGCACGGCATCCAGCCGCTCGCCGTGGGCGTAGGTCGAATCAAGAATGGACTCCATGTCCTTCTGGGCCTGCTCGGTCTTCCAGGACTGGACGGAGATCTTCTGCCAGTCGGAGAGTTTGAAGTCCTTGGTCACACCGCCGCCATGCTGGGAGGGGCTGACCAGAACGCCCGACTTGAAGTAGGGCTGCAGCAGCTCCCAGGCGCCTTTGAAGAAGTACTTGGCGTTGTTGTCGTCGGGAGAACCGGTAAAGAGCTCAATATTGAATGGACCCTTGGCTCCGTTTTTGAGACCCAGCTGGTCGATCAGCCAGTTGGCCTCCAGCACGCCGGTGCGCTCAAGCTGGAATGTCGCATAGTAGTCGACGGCCTTGGTGTTCATGATCAGCCGGTCATAAGCGATGACCTTGGCCCCGGCATCCTTGGCCTTCTCGACAGCAGGCCCCACAGCGGTGCCGTCCTTGGAGGCCACCACCACGATCTTGGCGCCCTTGTTGACCATGTTCTCGATGTCGGCATTCTGCTGGGCGGGCTTGTCATCCGCGAAGGAGAGCACCACCTTGTAGCCTGCCTTCTCCAGTTTGTTCTTGAGGTTGTTGCCATCCTTGTTCCAACGCTCCTCGGACTTGGTGGGCATGGACACGCCGATGGTGGCGCCTTTGCTGATCGCCCCTCCCTCCTGGGAGGAACTGGAGGCTCGTGAACTTCCGCAAGCGCCCAGTCCGGTCAGCATGGCGACGCCGATAACCGCCGCCATAGCTCGTTGCATCATCTTCATGAAGACTCCTTCATCCTTGAATTCTCTGGCAGGCATCTCTGTCTGCCTTGGCCCCTTCATTACAGGCCCAGTGGTCAGCATACCCATTTGTGTTAACTTTATCAATTCAATAAGGCTTATTTTTTATTTATCTGTTTTGTACATGAATTTAATAATTCACCCGAGTTTTTGGCATCCTCGGCGCAAGGGGTTCTATGGGCGGGGGCAAGCCGCGATCTTGGCTACACTGGAACCTATGGCACATCGATTGTTCGGTTCACAGTCCTCATTGCGTGAGGCCAACCGTGCACTACTGCTGGATACGATCCGAAGATTCGGCGCCATGACCCAGATCGAATTGGCTGAAAATACCGGGCTCTCAACAGCAACTGTCTCCAACCTGGTACGTCTGATGGGCGATCAGGGACTTCTGGAGACATCCTCCACCACAAGAAACGGCCGCCGCGCCACGCTGGTCATGCTGGCCCGCCGCAAGGGCCTCGGGGTCGGGCTCTACATCGGCCGCCACGAGATGCGACTGGAAGTAGTCGACGCCAGCCATGCCATACTGGCAGAGCATGACATGGCTCTGCCACGCCAGCACAAACCGGACACAACCCTGGAACGGGCCATGATCCTGATCAAGGAGACGCTGACTTCCATCGGTGCCCAATCGGATGAGCTTGTCGGTCTGGGCCTGGCCATGGGGGCCCCTGTGGACTGCAGAACTCACCAGCTGGCCATTCCCGGCATCCTGCGAGGCTGGGACAAACAGGATCTGATAGGCACCTTCCATGAGGCTTTTCAGGTGCCGGTCCAAGTGGACAACGACGCCAACTTCTCAGCCATGGCCGAGCTGAGAATGGGCGCAGCAGTCGGCAGACGAAACTTCGTCTACATCCACGCCAACGACGGGGTGGGCGCGGGAATCGTCATCAACGGCGAGATGTGGCGGGGCACCACCGGGCTTGCAGGCGAGATAGGCCATGTTCAAGTGGACCCCTTGGGCGATATCTGCATCTGCGGCAACCGCGGATGCCTGAATACGGTGGTGGACGAGAGCCGCTTGGTCTCCTTGCTCAGCGTGACCCACGGGAACATGACTCTGGAGGATCTGGTGGCCAATGCCGTCAAGGGGACCCAGGGTGCAGACGGATCGTGGGAGATGCGGCCATCCGCATCGGCAATGTAGTGGCCGATCTTTGCAACGCCGTGGATCCCGAAGTAGTGGTCCTGGGAGGCATCCTGAGCACAACCGAAGACGTCTTTCTGGATCCCCTCCGAGAGACTCTTCAGCGCTTGCTTTTCCCTGACGCCATGGTTCCCATGGAAGTGCTCCCTGCCCGCTATCCGATTACCGGATCGGCTCTAGGAGCAGCTATGATGGCTGTCGATAGCGTCAACGAACACATTGATGTGTCCACAAAATCCGCAGGTCGATCATCGTAGAGGAGGTGACCTGGATTGCATGAAACCGCTGTCTTGATGCAGATGGACGACCTCTGCATCAGGTTCGGATTCGTTGAGGCCCTCAAACACATAAACCTGGATATTCGTCAACACGAAGTGCTCGCCGTCGTGGGCGACAATGGAGCAGGCAAGTCCACTCTGGTCAGGATTTTGTCCGGATTGATCCGACCCGACCAGGGTACCTTGTTCTGGAAGGGCCGACCGACCAGCATTCCCTCGATCAGAGTCGCCAATCAGTTGGGCATTGCAGCCGTCTTCCAGGGGCAGGACTTCTGCGACAACCTGGATGTCTCCTCCAACCTCTTCCTAGGCAAGGAACTGCGCGATCGACACCATCGTCGCGATGACGAAGCCATGCGTCGGCGCACCCGTCAGGTCCTCCAGTCGCTGTCCTCCCCTATCCGCGTGGGCCAACCCATGGCCACCCTTTCCTTGGGACAAAAACAGACCGTATCGATCGCCAGGACCCTGCTGGACAATCCCGAGCTGATCCTGCTGGACGAGCCGACGGCCTCCTTATCCGTCATGCAGTCCGCCGAGGTGCTCAACTACATCAAGCGCATGCGTTCAGAGGGCCGCAGCATCCTTATGGTCTGCCACGATCTGCCGGACGTTTTCGCGGTTTCTGACCGCATAGCAGTCATGCGTCAGGGACGGCTGGTAGGAGTTCTTCCTACGGCCAAGACATCTTATGAAACTGTAATAGCGCTGATTTCAGGCATTGATCCTGAGGACGTCATACAGGACCAGGGCCAGCTGGATGCCATGGCCAGGGCCAACGCCCGCGCCCACGCCCTGCGCGGTACCAGAAAGGCCCTGCCCGAGAAATCATGAACAAAGGAATCCTAGAATGCAGCTGACCGATACCCTTCCGACCATCGTCTGTGCCCTGATAGGACTGGCAGTGGGACTGATAGACGGACTTTTGCCAAAGAGCAACGACCGGCAGACCGATTCTCAGCAACGCTGGACAGCGGTTTTCTCCCTGATAGGAACCGGCATGGTAGTAATTCTCATTCTGCTGGGACGTGACCTGACCTCCTGGGTGGCCATCGGCGCTGTGGTCCTAGGGTTGTTGCTCGGCATGATACCACCCCACTGAACAGGGCTGCGCTCAAGACTTGGCCATGGCTGAGGCCCCGCACCGACGATCAGCGCCGAAAGCGTCGCTGAAAGCCGGAAATCTCCCTTTTGCGGTTATTTTCGGCTCCTGACCGTCTCCTCCTTGGTGCCTGCCTGCCGAAAGAGATGACGGACGTTGTGCCAGATGCGCCTGGTGACCCCTGAGTGATTCATGGAGTAGAGGTGGATACCGTCTACTCCATGGGCCACCAGATCTGCGATCTGCTGTGAGGCGTAGATGATGCCTGCTTCGCGCAGGCTGGCCCGGTCGTCCCCCCAGCGCTCCAGGATGGACTCAACCGCTGCCGGGATCCGGGCCTGGCAGACCCGGCTCATATGCCGGACCTGGCCCTCGTTGGTGATGGGCATGATCCCTGCCTCAATGGGCACTAGAATGCCCGCTGCCCGAGCCCGGTCCAGGAAGTCCAGAAAATCGGCGTTGTCATAGAAGAGCTGCGAGATCAGATGGTTGACACCGGCATCCACCTTGATCCGCAGATGTTCAATATCCTCTTCGGGCGAGGAGGCCTCCGGGTGTGTCTCCGGATAACAGGCGCCATAAATCGGCAGGTTCGGCCGACGGAACCGGATGTAGGCGGCCAGATCGCTGGCATGGTCGAAGACCCCTGCGGGCTCGCGGCCCTCCACGCTGTCGCCACGCAGGGCCAGCACCGCTGCCACCCCTGCGTCGTCGAACATGTCCAGGGCCTGATCGATCACCTCGCGGTCCGCATACCGGGCAGTCAGGTGTGCCACGGCAGGGATGCCGTACTCGGTATGGATGGTCTTGGATATGCGGGCCGTGGCTGTGCGGTCCGAGCGGCGGCCGGTCCCGTAAGTCACCGAGATGAAGTCGGGCATCAGCCCTTCCAGGCCATCCAGGGTGTCATAGATGGTGCCCACCGGGGCATCGCGCTTGGGGGGAAAGACCTCCAGGGAAAAAATAGGCTCATGCACGATCTGACACCTGACTGGACGATAGCTCCGCACGCACCTGATGGGCGGCGGCCACCATGTGCTCCAAGCTGGGCCAGGTCTCCTTCTCGCCACGGGTCTTGAGCCCACAGTCGGGGTTGATCCAGACCTTGGCCGCGTCCAGCTTCTTCAGGATGGCATGGATCCGTTCCGCAATCTCATCAGTGGAAGGGATGCGCGGTGAGTGGATGTCGTAGACTCCAGGGCCCGCCTCGGTCTCAAACTTGGCCTCCTGGATGGCATCCAGGACGGTCAGGTCGGAGCGGGAGGCTTCGAAGGAGATCACATCGGCGTCCATGGCATCAATGTCCTTGATGATGTCGTTGAACTCCGAGTAGCACATGTGGGTGTGAATTTGTGTAGTTGGTTTGACCCCGGAATGAACGAGCCGGAAGGCGGGAATGGCCCAGTCCAGGTATCGGCTGTGCCAGTCGGAGCGTCGCAACGGCAACTTCTCGCGCAGGGCGGCCTCGTCGATCTGGATGATGCGGATACCCGCGGCCTCCAGGTCCAGAACCTCGTCACGGATGGCCAGAGCCAGCTGGCGGGTCTGCTGCTTGTGATCGATGTCCTCGCGTGGCCAGGACCAGTTGAGAATGGTCACCGGCCCGGTCAGCATCCCCTTGACCACATGCTTGGTCCGGGACTGGGCATATGAGGACCAGCGCACAGTGATGGGCCGGGCGCGGGAGATGTCTCCCCAGACGATGGGAGGCTTGACGCAGCGGGTGCCGTAGGACTGGACCCAAGCATTCCGGGTGAACAGGTAGCCCTTGAGGTTCTGGCCGAAGTACTCGACCATGTCGTTGCGCTCGAACTCGCCGTGGACCAGAACATCCAGGCCAATCTGTTCCTGGTGGTCGATGACCTGGTCGATTTTGCGGGCGATGAAGTCGTCGTAGTCCTTCCGGCTGATCTCCTTCTTGCGCAGGCGGGCCCGTTGGGCGCGAACTTCAGCGGTCTGGGGGAAGGAGCCGATGGTGGTGGTGGGCAGCAGGGGCAGACCCAGCTCCTGGGCCTGGATCCTCTGGCGTTCGGGCCGGGCGGGGGTACGCACGAAGTCCCCGTCCTCAAGACCGGCCAGGCGTTGCTGCACCTGCGGGTCAGGCTGGACGCGGCTGCCGTCGAAGAGCTTCTGATTGTCAGCAAGGGCCTTGCTGGAGCGGCGCTGGTCCTCATTGGCATCGGCCAGCTGGGCCAGGTCGTGCAGCTCGCCCAGCTTCTCCAGGGCGAAGGCGAAGTGGGGCCGCACGGTGACGGCATCCAGCCCGTTCTCGTCGGCCACGGTGTAGGGCACGTGCAGGAGGGAACACGCTGTGGACACCACCACGTTCGAGGTCACCTGGTGCAGGGCATCCAGCAGGCCCAGGCTGACTGCGTAGTCGTTGCGCCAGATGTTGCGGCCGTTGACCAGGCCGGCGAAGATGGTGGTTGCCTCCGGCACGCCGTGTTCCTTGAGGGCCGCCAGATTCTCGTCCCTGCCCTCGACCAGATCCAGGCCGATGCCGTCGAAGCCCATGGCAACCAGCAGGCCATAGCAGTCGCCCACATGGCCGAAGTATGTGTTGAGCAGGATGCGGACCTTGCCCTGGTCGCTCTGGCGGGCTCTGAGGATAGGTTCATAGAGGGTCTCGAAGAGGTCCTGGTCGCCTGGTTCCTTGTCCAGGACCAGATAGGGCTCGTCCAGCTGCACCCAGTCGGCGCCAAGGCCGATGAACCGCTCCAGAATGTCCGCATAGGCCTTGGCCAGGTCCTGGACCAATGCCGGGTCGGGATCCAGCACCTCGCCCTGGGGACCACGTGCCAGTTTCAGGAAGGTGTAGGGGCCGATCAGCACCGGCTTGGCGGCGATGCCCTGCTCGCGCGCCTCCTGGAACTCCTTGAAAGGCTTGTCGCCTTCGAGTGCGATTTCAGTGTCCTGATCGATCTCGGGCACCAGGTAGTGGTAATTGGTGGTGAACCACTTCTTCATGGGCAAGGCGGTCACGTCACCCTGCTCCCCCTGGTAGCCGCGGCCCATGGCGAAAAGGGTGTCCTCGGGGCACAGGCCCAGCTTCCGATAGCGCTCGGGTACGACGCCGAGGAGGATGGAGGTATCCAAGACCTGGTCGTAGTAGCTGAAATCATTGACGGGAATCAGGTCGACGCCAGCCTCCTGCTGAAACTGCCAGTGCCTGGCCCGCAGATCGGCGGCCGTGCGCCGGACCTCGTCCAGATCCCGTTCGCCCTTCCAATAGCCTTCGATGGCCCGCTTGAGTTCGCGGTGCGCGCCGATGCGCGGGAATCCGGACACGGATGTAATCGCTGCCATGAAACCTCCCAGTTTCGTCCTGATGTCTTTGGTCAGCCTATCAGCGGCGGGGGGAGGCCGGTAATTGGTGCAAATAAGGTGTCGCCATAACCTGAATTGATAACGAGAAGACGGCAGGCACGGGACTGATGCTCGCTAAGCCTGCCCGCAGAAGGTTGCCTCTAGCTTGTTCTGCCGGTCAGCCCTCCAGGTCTTGGGGGCCCAGAATGCCAAGCAAACGGGCCTGGTGGGTTCCCCAGTCGTTCAAGGGCCGCTCGGAGCCCAGCAGGACCATAGTAGCCGGTGGCAGCCCAAGATTGAGCAGGTCCAAAAGGTCGGGATCGGAGTTGCCCTCGGCCAGCCACTGTGAGCAGATAGACATGGTGGGCTCATGACCTAGGATCAGGACCCGGTGGTCACGGTCCTCGGCCTGCACCAACTGGTCGAAGACCGCCTGCATGCCGGATTCATAGAGAGATTCCCGGTAATCGACACGGGGCCGGTCGCCCAGAGGTTTCAGCATGCCATCCAGGGTCTGACGGGCCCGGGGCGCACCCGAACAGATGATGCGGTCTGGCACCAGACCCAAAGCAGCCAATCCACGGCCCATGATCCGGGCCTGTTTCTGGCCACGGTCGGTCAGCTTGCGGCTGCGGTCGCCCTGTGACCCCTGGCGTTCGGTCTTGGCATGACGCATGAGCATAAGGGTTCGGCTGCACCGCCGCAGATCCTCAGCCTTCATACCCTTTCGCAAACCCATTCACGCTTCCTTTCCCGACGATCTCATCAGTCGCCCTTACCATTATGACAAAGCCCAGAGGATACGCTGACCCTGCGCGATCAGTCTTCCTGATCCTCCCTGCCTTGCAGAGTGCGCACCTGATGGTCCAGGTCACGCAGCACCTTGCGCAGTTTGCGATCGGAGACACGGCGCAGCTCCAGATCCGCCAACTCGCGCCCCTGACCGAAGTCGCTGCTCTCGGTGGGCGGCCGACCCTGATCCACGTCAGTCTGGTAGTCCTTGGTAGCCCGGATATGCTTGCGCAGAGCCTGCTGACCGGGAGCCATGGCCCTGCTGGTCAACAAGAAGCCGGTGTGCCCGATCATCTCGTGCTCGGGTCGGACCGCCAGACCGTCGGCCTTCCAGGAACGCTCCAGGCTCTCCATGATCTCGGGCTCGGTCCATCGGCCATCGGCGCGCAGGGCCTCGGCCAGTCGGCTGAGCTGGGTGGTGGTGGTCACGTAGGCGGTCAGCACGCCGCCGGGAGCCATGACACGGTAGGCCTGATCCAGGCGGTTCCAGGGGTCCAGCATGTCCAGAACAATACGGTCGAATTCGTCCTCGGGCAGGTCGGCCGCAACTGTGTCGAAGTCGCCAGTGCGCAGGTCCCACTGGGCAGGGCGCCGCCCAAAGAAGACAGTGGCATTGCCCACGGCTACCCGGGCGAACTCCTCCCGCCGCTCGATGCTGGTCAGCTTCCCCTCCGCGCCAATGGCATCCAACAAGCCCAGGCTCATGGCCCCTGAGCCGGCCCCCGACTCCAAGACCCTCATGCCCGGAAGGATGTCGCCCAGGAGGATGACCCTGGCCACATCCTTGGGGTACATGATCTGGGCGCCGCGAGGCATGGAGAGGATATAGTCCTCCAGCCGGGGGCGCATGACGGTGAAGGCCCAGCCGCCGATGCTTCGCGAAGACTTCCATGGCTGGGCCCTGTCAGACGCCTCTGTATCAGTGTGGTCATTCGGCTTGTGACGCATCTGCCGCCACTCGTCAGCCGAAATTGTGACGACCACGGATCCCTCGGGCAGACCAATCATGGCCTCGTGCGGCAGAAGACCATGGTCGGTCTGGGTCAGGCCGCCAGGTTCCAGCATCACCGTCAGCTTGCGGCCGCGCCGGTCGGTCAGCTGGACCCGCTCCCCTACACTCAGCGGACCGTTTCTAAGGCTCATGCCCCCTCAGTCCTCCTCGCCCTTGGTGAACTGGGAGTTGTAGAGGGAGGCATAGGCGCCGCCACGCTCCAGAAGCTGGTCGTGGGTGCCCTGCTCGACCACCGAGCCGTGGTTGACCACCAGGATCAGGTCGGCGTCGCGGATGGTGGACAGCCTATGCGCGATGACGAAGGAGGTCCTGCCCTTGCGCAGGGTGTTCATGGCCTGCTGGACCAGCAGCTCGGTCCTGGTGTCCACTGAGGATGTGGCCTCGTCCAGGATCAGGATGTCCGGATCGGACAGAAAGGCCCGGCAGATGGTCATCAGCTGGCGTTCGCCCTGGCTGAGCTCGCTGCTGTCCTCGTTGAGAACGGTGTCATAACCTTGGGGCAGCTTGCGGATGAACTCGTCCACGTGGGTGGCCTTGGCGCCCTCGATCATGGTCTGCTCAGGGATGGTCTGCCCCTCGCCCAATCCGTAGAGCAGGTTGTCGCGAACAGTGCCGTCGAAGAGCCAGGTGTCCTGCAGGACCATGCCGAAGTGGCTGCGCAGGTCTTGGCGCGTCACTCTGGAGGTGTCCACGCCGTCGATGGTGATGCGCCCGCCCTGGATCTCGTAGAAGCGCATGAGCAGGTTGACCAGGGTGGTCTTGCCCGCCCCAGTCGGCCCGACGATGGCGATGGTCTGCCCAGGCTTGGCTTCGATGGACAGGTCCTTGATCAGCGGCTCAGCCGGATCGTAAGAGAAGCGGACGTGGTCGAAGCGGACATGGCCCTCGACCTTGCCTCCGGTCTCCTGGCCCAGATGGTCGGGATGCTCGATGTCCGGCATCTCCTCGGCCTCGTCCAGGAAGTCGAAGACCCTGCGGCAGGAGGCCAGGGAAGATTGGAGCATGGTGCCCATGGAGGCCAGCTGGCCGATGGGCTGGGAGGCCTGACGGGTGTACTGGGTGAAGGCCTGCAGGCCGCCCAGGCTCATGCTTCCGTTGAGCACGTGCACGCCGCCGACGATGACTACGATCACGAAGCTCAAGTTGCCGAAGAAGGTCGACATAGGCGTGACCAGAGCCGAGAAGAAGGACGCCTTGAAGCTGGCCTGGTAGAGCTCCTGGTTGCGCTCCTCAAACTCCTCCTCCGCCTTGCGTTGGTGGCCGAAGGCCCGGACCACCATGTGGCCGGAGAACATCTCCTCCACGTGGCTGTTTACCTGGCCGGTGCGAATCCACTGCCTGGTGAACTGCGGCTGGGTCTTCTTGAGGATGATGCCCGCGCACAGGGCCATGACCGGGATGATGATGAAAGCGATCAGGGTCAGCAGGGGCGAGATGGTCAGCATCATGATGAAGGCGCCGATGATGGAGAAGACCGAAAAGAGCAGCTCGCCCAGAATCTGCTGCAGGGTGCCCGAGATGTTGTCGATGTCGTTGGTGGTCCGGCTCATGACTTCGCCGCGCGGGGTCCGGTCGAAGTACTGCAGGGGCAGCCGGTCCAGCTTGTCCTCGATCTGCCTGCGCATGGTGTAGACCGCGTCGGAGACCAGCCGGGTCATCAAAAAGTTCTGCACCAGCCTGACCAAGATGGAAATCAGGTAGATGCCGATGACAAACATGAGGATGGTGCCAAAGCGCCCCCAATCGATGCCCACGCCCACCTGGACGTTCATGGAGTCGATCATCCGGGCGAACTTGTCCTGGCCGCGGGACTGCAGGTAGGTGACCACAGCCTGCTTGGGGGTGCCGGGCTTGGCGCCCATCTTGACCAGCATGGAACCCAGCAGTCCCTCGAAGAGGACGTTGGTGGCCTCGCCCATGACCTTGGGTCCGATGACTATCATGGCCACGGCGGTCATGCCGGCGAGGACCATGACAATGACCCTCCAGGGGCTGACCAGCAGGTAACGGACCAGTCGGCCCACGGTGTGACGGTGTGCACCCACAGCTTGCGAGCCTGTATTTACGCTCAAGTTCTTAGCCATCTACTCGGCCCTCCCCTCGTCAATGCTGAGCTCTTCCACGTCGGGACCCTGCCCGCCCTGGGACTGGACGATCTCCTGATAGGTTGGGCAGTCCTCCATGAGCTGGTCGTGGGTGCCCCGGCCCACGATGCGGCCTCGGGCCAGGACCAGAATCTGGTCGGCCTGGCGGATGGATGCCGCCCTCTGGGCCACGACGATCTGGGTGGCCTCGCGGGTGACCGGCACCAAGGCCTCATGCAGGGCGCGGTCGGTGGTCATGTCCAGTGCGGAGAAGGAGTCGTCGAAGGTGTAGATGCGGGGGTTGCGCAGGATGGCCCTGGCCATGCAGAGCCGCTGCTTCTGCCCGCCAGAGAAGTTGGTGCCGCCCTCAGCCACACGAGCGTCCAGGCCCTCGGGGATCTCACGAACGAAGTCCTCGGCCTGGGCGATGCGCAGGGCCTGCCAGATGCGGTCGTCGTCGGCATCAGGGTCCCCGTAGTGCATGTTGTCACGGATGGTGCCGGTGAAGAGGGTGGCCTTCTGCGGGACCGGCCCAAAGATCAGGGCCAGCCGGTCGGGGTCGTACTCGCGCACGTCATGGCCATCCACCAGGACCTGGCCGTCGGTGACGTCGAACATGCGGTTGGCCAGTCGGATGATGGTGGACCTGCCGGATCCGGTGGCCCCGATGAGGGCCGTCGTGGTGCCCGGCCGGGCGGTGAAGGAAATGTCCGAAAGGACCGGATCCTGGGCGCCCGGGTAGCTGAAGTCCACGTGCTTGAACTCCAACAGTCCCTGGGGGTGCTCATTGCGGTAGGGGTGCTCGGGAGCGGTGATCTCGCTGGTGGCCTCCAGGACCTCATTGATCCTTCGGGCGGCCACAGCAGCCCTGGGCAGCATGACCGACATCATGGCGGCCATCATCAGGCCAGACAGGATGATCATCAGGTACTGGATGAATGCCTGCAGGGCGCCGATCTGCATGGCTCCGGAGTCGATACGGCGGCCGCCGAACCACATGATGGCCACGTTGGACATGTTCAGCAGGAACCACATGAGCGGCACCATCATGCTCATCAGCCGGCCGGTGGAGATCAGGACGCCGTAGACGTCGCGGTTGGCCCTGTCGAAGCGGGCGGCCTCGGTCTTCTCGCGGACGAAGGCGCGGATGACGCGCACGCCGGAGATCTGCTCGCGGACCAGGCGGTTGACCGAGTCCAGCATGTTCTGCAGGCGGGTGAACAGGGGTCCCATCCTGCCCATGAGCACCAGGGCCACCAGGAGGACCAGGGGGACGATGACCGCCAGGGACCAGGTCAGGGGGCCGTCCTGGCGCAGGGCCAGAATCAGGCCGCCGATCAGCATGACCGGGGCCTGCAGAATGATCATCAGAGTCTGCATGGTGGTCATCTGCATCTGCTGGACGTCGTTGGTGGTGCGGGTGATCAGGGAACCTGCCGAAAAGCGCTCGATCTCGTTGAGGCTGAAGCCCTCCACCGAGGCGAACAGGTCCCTGCGCAGCTCGTAGCCCATCCTCATGGCCAGCCGGGTCGCGCAGTAGACGGCGACCACGTTGGCCACGATCTGGATGGCGGTGATGCCCATCATCTGCCAGCCGATCCGGTAGATGGCATTCTGGTCGCCTACGGCCACGCCCTTGTCGATGATGTCTGCCTGCAGGTTGGGCAGGTAGAGGTTCAAGGCCGTCTGCGCCACCTGAAAGAGCACCAGAACGGCCACCTGGAGCCAGTAAGGCCGCAGGTAGCGAGTCCATATCTTGATCACGTCAACATCCTTCACGCTTACAGGTCTGCCGCGGTCCCCGGCAGACAAACCACCACAGTCTATACCCATGCCCTGGGGAACGAATTTGCTATTCCTTGAGCTGATAGGGGCGTGTCAGAACGGGTCCGCGGGCAGTAACGTTCAGACGGCGAAGGCACCCCAGCGTCCGCCGCGGTGAACCACGGTCAGGTCCAGACCGAAGAGCTCGCTCAGGCGCGGACCGGTCAGTCCACCCTCCAAGGGTCCCTGATAGACGATGGTGCCCGGATCCGGATCGCCGGTGTCTTCGGTGTCGGCAGGACGCCGACCCATCATGGCTATCCGATCGAAACCCGGAGGAATCTCCTCAAGCCGGTGGGTGACCAGGATGACCGTGCGGTCCTTGTCCTCGCGGCCGATGTCGCTCAAGGCCCTGAGCACCAGCTCCCGGCCGCCTAGGTCCAGCCCGGTGGTCGGCTCGTCCAAGATAAGCAAATCAGGATTGGCCATCAGCGCCCGGCAAATCAGCACCCGGCCGCGCTCCCCCTCAGAGAGCCGGTACATGCGCTTGCCCTTGAGGTAGGCGATGCCGAACCGGTCCATGAGGGCCAGGGTGGCCTCCTCCTGATCGGGCGTAAAGGTCTCCTTCCAACGTCCCGTGGTGTCGCTGAAGGCAGTCAGCACCACGTCGTAGGGATCCTCCTGGGGGCTGATGGTCTTGGCCAGGCCGGCCGAGGCCAGCCCTATCCGATGCCGGTAGGAGAAGACGTTCACCTTGCCCAACCGGTTGCCCAGGATGTCCACACTGCCGCTGCTGGGGAAACCCCGGGTGCTCATCATGGCCACCAAGGTTGATTTGCCCACGCCATTGGGCCCGAAGAGCACCCACTTCTGCCCTTGTCCCACCTCAAGGTCGACATCGTCCAGTATGACCCGGCCCTGACGGCGGAATCCTACGTGGTGCATGAGCACGGCCTGTTTTTCAGCCACGCTTTCGCCCATGGTCACAGGGCCGTTCCATAGGAGTCCAGGCGGGGATTGTCTCGGTTGCCTCCCACCAGGAAGAGCCCCAGCACGCCCAGACAGAAGACCGCCGCTATGGCGATGGTGGCCCAGATGGGAACATGGGGCAGCCACATGCAGACCAGGAAGGCCAAGCCTGAACAGATGATCAGGGCCCAGACCAGGATTCGCAGCCACTGACGCACGCCGCTGGGAGCCTTCAGCAGACGAGGGTTGCGGTCGTTGGGGTCCACGGAGTCCTTCTGCAACAGGTCGTCGGTGTGCCCGGCAGGCTTCCACTCGGCGCCCTGGCCCGCCTCAAGCCGACGGGAGCGCTCCTGCAAGGCCCGTTCATCCATCACTCCGGCCCTGCCCTTGGCCGTCATCCTCCGGTCGTCGCTGCCGCCACGGCGGCTCCGCTTGGCCTGCGCCCTACGTTCAGCGCGGTTGGTCATATCCCACTGCCTCCATCCCTTCGATCGGCACCATACCTTTTCATATTAGCGTGGGCGCCGGTCGGCCGCAGGTAGGGTCATGGCGCGCTCATCGGCTCGTATGAGGGCAGGCAGTTCGGTGGCACCGGTCAGATATCGGTCCACGGCAGCCGCACAGGAACGGCCCTCCGCCAAGGCCCAAACCACCAGGGACTGGCCACGCCCGGCATCACCGCAGACAAAAATGCCGTCACGGTCAGTGGCGTAGTCGGCATCACGGGCCACGTTGCCGTGAGCGTCCAGGCCTACGCCGGTCTGTCCGGTCAGGGCGGCCGTCTCCGGATGGGCAAAGCCAACGCTGATCAGAACCAAGTCGGCAGGCAGGACGCGTTCGGTATCGGGATGAGGGATGATTCGGTCCTGATCGTCACGACTGACGTCGACCACGCGAACGCCACGCACCCGTCCCTCACGGTTCCGGTCGAAGCCGGTGGGGACACTGGTCTGGTCCAGATTGATCCGGTCATCGGAACTGTCGCCCAGGTACTCCAGGCTGTCCACTGAGTACTCATAGCGGCCGCCTTCCTCCATGGAGGAGGTGGGGTTGTAGAGCCGGGCATAGGTCGGCCAAGGCCGGTTGTCGGGTCTGGAAGGTGGCTCCCGGGGCCGGATCTGCAGGACGGTGACCGACTTGGCGCCTTGACGCAGGGCCGTGCCCAGGCAGTCCGACCCGGTGTCGCCGCCACCGATGATGATGACGTCCTTGCCGGCTGCATCGATGTCGTTGATGGGCTCGCGGCCCATGAGTTTGCGGGTGGGGTTGGGCAGGAAGTCCATGGCGTAGTGGATGCCCTTGAGCTCCCGTCCGGGCAGATCCACCCGCCGGGGTTCGGTGGAACCAATGGCCACCACCAAGGCGTCATAGCGGGCCCGCAGCTGATCCCAGCCCAGGTCTTGGCCGATTTCGACGCTAGTGCGGAATCGAGTCCCCTCGGCCTCCATCTGCTCCAGCCGACGGTCCAGCAGGGACTTCTCCAGCTTAAAGGCAGGAATGCCGTAGCGCAGCAGCCCGCCAATGGCATCGGCGCGCTCGTAGACCACGACCGTGTGCCCGGCCCGGGTCAGCTGCTGGGCACAGGCCAGCCCTGCGGGGCCCGACCCGACCACAGCCACAGTCATATCGGTCAGCCTCTGAGGCGGTCGGGGCTTGACCAGGCCCAGGGACCAGGCCTGGTCGATGATGGTCTGCTCGTCCAGTTTGATGGTGGTGGCCGGCTGGTGGATGGAGAGCACGCAGGAGGATTCGCAGGGAGCCGGGCAGATCCGTCCCGTGAACTCCGGGAAGTTGTTGGTCAGGCTGAGCCGCTCGTAGGCTTCCTCCCAGCGTCCTCGGGACAGCAGGTCGTTGAACTCGGGGATCAGGTTGCCCAGGGGACAGCCGGTCATGCAGAAGGGGGTGCCGCAGTCCATGCAGCGGGCGGCCTGCTCGGCGGTCCAGGGACCTGGACCAGTGGTCTGATGCACGTCCCGCCAGTCCTTCAGGCGTTCAGCCACTGGGCGTTCGGCGAGCTCGTGCCGGGTGCGTACCTTGAGGAATCCCTTGGGGTCGACCATATCAGTGCGCTCCTTCCATGACCTGGGCGTAGGTGGCGTCCCAGACGCCGGGCGCGTTGAAGTCCACCTGCTCGCGCTCGGCCTTTTCCATGGCCTTCTTCATGGCCAGATAACGGCGGGGAACCAGATGGGTGAACCGAGCCAGCGCGCTTGGCCAGTCCTCCATCAGGGCGGCCGCAGCCTTTGATCCGGTCAGCCGGACATGCTCGGCGACGAGATCTCTGAGCATGGCCGCCTGGTCCCGGTCGGGCTCCAGGGCCAGCAGGGAGCCGTCATTCCAGGCTTCAGGATTGAGCCGTGAGGCATCCATATCCAGCAGGTAGACATCCCCTCCCGAGAAGCCAGCGCCGAAGTTGCGTCCAGTGGAACCCAGAACCACTACCAGGCCGCCGGTCATATACTCGCAGCCGTGGTCGCCCAGGCCCTCGACCACGAAGCGGCCGCCCCCGTTGCGCACGGCAAAGCGCTCCCCGGCCCGTCCAGCTACGAACATATCGCCTGAGGTGGCACCGAATCCTGCCACATTGCCGCAGATGACGGTTTGGTGCGGATCGAAGCGAACTCCCTGGGCAGCGTGGAGGACCAGACGACCGCCGGACAGGCCCTTGCCTGCATAGTCGTTAGCCTCGCCGATCACCCGGATGGTCTCGCCACGAGGGATGAAGGCGCCCAGGGACTGTCCGGCAGAACCTGTCAGCGTGATGTCCACGGTGTTCCGCGGCAGGCCGGCTGCCCCGTATTTGCGAGTGATCCTATAGCCCAGCATGGTGCCCACGCTCCGGTTGACGTTGCGCACGGCTCCCTTGACGGCCACCGGCCGACCCTCATCCAAGGCGTCGACGGCCTGATTGATCAAGTCCACATCCAGGGACTTGTCCAGTTCGTGATCCTGAGCCTGGGTGTGATGCAGCACAGTGCCTGGGGTGGGGCCCGGCTTGCGCAGGATGGCGTCCAGGTTGATGCCCTGGCTTTTCCAGGCGTGCACAGAGGTGTCCCGGCGCAGGCACTCCACGTGGCCGACCGCCTCCTCCAGGCTGGTGAAGCCCAGGGATGCCAGGATCTCCCGCACTTGGCGGGCCATGAACGTAAAGAAGTTGACCAGGTCCTCGGGCCGACCGGTGAAGCGCGAACGCAGCTCCGGATCCTGGGTGGCAATGCCCTGGGGGCAGGTGTTCTTGTGACAGGCCCTCATCATGACGCAACCCTCCACCTGCAGCGCCGTGGTGGCGAAGCCGAACTCCTCGGCCCCCAGCAGAGCTGCTATGACCACATCGCGGCCGGTCTTGAGCTCACCGTCGCACTGGACCACAATCCGCGAGCGCAGGTCGTTCATGACCAGGGTCTGCTGGGTCTCGGCCAGACCCAGCTCCCAGGGGGTTCCCGCGTGCTTGATGGCATTGAGGGGCGCCGCTCCTGTGCCGCCGTCCTGGCCGGAGATGAGGACCACGTCGGCATGGCACTTGGCCACGCCTGCGGCCACGGTTCCCACCCCGTGCTCGGAGACCAGCTTGACATGGATGCGGGCTCGAGGGTTGGCCATCTTCAGGTCGTGGATGAGCTGCTTGAGGTCCTCGATGGAGTAGATGTCATGGTGGGGAGGAGGCGAGATGAGCTCGACCCCGGGTGTGGAGCGCCTGACCTGGGCTATCCAGGGCGGGACCTTGGCGCCGGGAAGGTGTCCGCCTTCACCCGGCTTGGCTCCCTGGGCCAGCTTGATCTGCAAGTCGGCGGCCGAGACCAGGTAGTCGCTGGTCACCCCGAACCGAGCCGAGGCCACCTGCTTGATGCGGCTGGTCCTGGCAGGGTCTGCAATCCGGTCCGGAGACTCGCCGCCCTCGCCCGAGTTGGACCTGGCCCCCAGCCGATTCATGGCCAGGGCCATGGTCTCATGAGCCTCCTGGGAAATGGACCCATAGCTCATGGCGCCGGTGGAGAAGCGGGTGACGATGGACTCGGCGGGCTCCACCTGGTCCAGTGGTATGGGTGCCCTGCCGGAGTGCAGCTCCATGAGGCCACGCAGGGTCATGCCCCGCTTGGCCGCCGCGTTCACATGGTCGGTGTAGGCCCTGAAGAGCCCGTAGTCCCCGCGCTTGGTGGACTGCTGGAGCAGAAAGATGGATTCGGGGTCGTTCAGATGGTCCTCGCCGGTGCGCCGCCAGTGGTAGTTGCCGCCTGTCTCCAGATCATGCCCGGATCCGGCGGTCCACTCGATGGGGTAGGCCACCCGGTGGCGCTGGGCCACCTCGGCAGCTATCTCATCCAGGCCTATGCCGCCCACCAGGGAGGTGGTGCCGGTGAACCAGCGGTCAATGACCTCACGGCTCAGCCCGACGGCCTCGAAGAGCTGGGAGCCACGGTAGGACATAATGGTGCTCACGCCCATCTTGCTCATGATTTTCAGGACCCCGGTGCTCAGGGCCCTGACCAGGTTGGCAGAGGCCTTTTTGGCGTCCACATGCAGGTCGCCGCTGTTGGCCAGGTTCTCCACGGACTCCAGGGCCAGGTAGGGGTTGACGCAGGCGGCGCCGTAAGCGATCAGCAGGGCCACATGGTGGACCTCGCGCACATCGCCGGCCTCCACTGCCAAAGAGACCTGCGTGCGGGTATGCTGACGAAGCAGATGGTGCTGGACTGCCCCAGTCAGCAGCAGGGAGGGTATGGGTCCCCAGATGTGGTTGGAGTCCCTGTCTGACAGGACAAGCACATTGCAGCCCTCCTCGATGGCCTGGTCCACCTCCCTTTCGATGGCTTCCAGACGCTCCTCGAGGGCCTTGCCGCCTCCGGCCACTTGGTAGAGGCCGCGGATCAGACGGGGGCGGAAACGGCCTTCCAGGACTGGCGCCCGGTCCAGGCGCTTGATCTGTGCCATCTGCACGGAGTCCACCACAGGCAGGTCGACGTGGATTTTCCAGGCGTGCTCGGGGGTGTCCTCCAAAAGGTTGGGCTCAGGGCCGATGGCTGAGGCGATGCTGGTCACCAGCTCCTCGCGCTCCCAGTCCAGAGGCGGGTTGGTGACCTGGGCGAATTTCTGGGTGAAGTAGTCGAAGAGCAAGCGGGACCGGCATGAGAGCACGGCGATGGGCGCGTCATTGCCCATGGACCCGATGGGTTCGCCGCCGCTTTCGGCCATGGGCCCCAGCAGCATGGTCAGGTCCTCCCGGGTGTAGCCGAAAGCCTGCTGCCTGCGGTGAACCGAGATGCGCGAGTAATTGACATGCTCGCGCTCGGGAAGGTCGTCCAGACGGACAGTCCGCTCGGAAACCCACTTCCTGTAGGGGTGCAGACCGGCCAGCTGGTGTTTGATCTCATTGTCGGGCACTATCCGGCCCTCTTTGGTGTCCGCCAGGAACATGTGTCCCGGCTCCAGCCTGCCCTTGACGACGATGGATTCCTGGGGCGTATCCTCCAGGACGCCGGCCTCCGAGGCCAGGACCAGGTGGCCGTCCTCGGTCAGCTGCCAGCGGCCCGGACGCAGGCCATTGCGGTCCAGCTGGGCGCCCACCAGGGTTCCGTCGGTGAAGACGATGGCCGCCGGTCCGTCCCAGGGCTCAATCAGTGTGTCGTTGTACTGGTAGAAGGCCTTCAGGTCCGGGTCCATGTCCGGATCCTGCTGCCAGGCCGGAGGCATCATCATGGAGACTGCATGGGGCAGGGACCGTCCGGCCAGGTGAAGCAGCTCCAGGGTCTCGTCGAAGGTGCCCGAGTCTGAGGCGCCAGGCGTATTGACCGGCAGCAGCTGGGCCATGTCGCCCAAGAGCTCCGAGCTCAGCTTTCCCTCGCGGGCCGACATCCAGTTGCGGTTGCCCTGGATGGTGTTGATCTCCCCGTTGTGGGCGATCATCCGGAAGGGCTGGGCCAGGGGCCAGGAGGGGAAGGTGTTGGTGGAGAAGCGGGAGTGGACGATGGCCAGGCGGGCCTTCATGGCCGGATCGCTCAAGTCGGGGAAGAAGCCCTGCAGCTGCTTGGCGGTCAGCATGCCTTTGTAGGTGATGGTCCGGCAGGACAGGGAGGCGAAGTAAACGCCCAGCTCGTGCTCGGCACGCTTGCGGACCCGGTACCCCAGCCGCTCCAGGTCCAGTCCTCCTCGGCCCTGAGGGCCGGCGTCGCACATGATGGGCATAAGGAATCGCGGCATGGAGGCCAGAGCCTGCAGACCCAGTCCGCCCGGGTCGGAGGGCACTGCCCGCCAGGCCAGGACACGCAGTCCCTCCTGGCCTGCAATCGATGCGATGGCCTCCTCCTGGCTGGCAGCCTGTGCCGGATCCCTGTCCAGGAAGGCCATGCCCGCCAGATAGCGGCCGGCTTCAGGCAGATCCTGGTAGACACGGGTGCGCATGAACTCGTCAGGCATGGAGAGCATGATGCCGGCCCCATCGCCGGTGTTGGGCTCGGCTCCCACGGCCCCTCTGTGGTCCAGGTTGACCAGGACGCGGATGCCCTGCTCAACAATCAGTCTTTCGTCCTGTCGGTTGAGGGTGGCCACCATGCCGAAACCGCAGGCATCGTGTTCCGTATCAGGGTCATAGAGCCCTTGCGGGCCGTGGACATGCAGATCGAGGGGGGCCGTGAATGACACCGCAATCACCTCATTCGTGGGACGCGGGCGGGGCCGGCATGCTCCACCCTTGAAGAGCCTGGTCATTGGTGAATAAACACAATAATGCATTCACAGGTGACATCCGTGTAACGTTCCGCAGCGTCTAACGAATTCCTACTGCCTCCAGGACCTGATCGATGACCAGATCATTGAGCAGGCGGCCCCGGCGGGTCACCTGGATCCTGTCGCTCACGGGATGCAGGAGTCCCTGGTCGACCAAAACCTTAAGAATCTTCGGGTCGGCCGGACGACCCGCCTGTCTGGTCAGCCGATCCATTCCTAGGCCTTCAGGCAGGCGCAGGGCCAGCATGACCGTTTCCTCCAGGTCCTGCCTCCAGCCCAGAAGCTCGGCATCCTGCCAGGGCACTTGTCCGGCATCCATGGCGGCTGCCCAGTCCCTGGGGTGGGCGATGTCCCAGGAGCGAATAGCCCGGGCACGCCGCTCCTCCAGGCCGGGCTCCGGCGAAAGCCACCAGTGTGCCATGGAAAGGGCCTCTTGCGCTGTTGACGTTCCTGTGGCTCTGAACCCGGGCGAAACGGAGGGCATGGGCTCCTGCTCCCGGGTTGCTTCCACCGGTGCCATGCCCGTGACCTGGCCTTCCAGAGCACGATAGTGGGAGTGAGCGCCGGGCCCGATGCCAGCCCAGTCCACGTTGTGCCAGTAGCCCAGGTTGTGGCGGCTCTCCTGGCCGGGGCGGGCCCAGTTGGAGATCTCGTACCAGTCAAGGCCTGCCTGGGAGAGCATGTCGTCGGCCATCTCGTACTTGGCCGCCTCGTCATCGTCATCGGGGGCGGGCAGTTGGCCCCGGCGCACAGCACGACCCATCTTGGTGGTGGGTTCCAGGGTCAGGGCATAGGCGGAGACATGGTCCACGCCCAGGTCCAAGGCAGCCTGCAGGCTGGTCCGCCAATCCTCAAGCCGCTCCCCCGGCGTCCCGTAGATCAGATCCACGCTGGCCCTGAGACCCAAATCCCTGGCGGCGGCTACATCGGTGGCCACATTGGCCGGGGTATGAGTGCGGTCCAGGGTGGCCAGGACGCTGGGCACTGCTGACTGCATACCAAAGGACACCCGGTTGATGCCCCCTTGGAGCAGCTGCTCCAGGTAGGCCCGATCCACGGTGTCAGGGTTGGCCTCGGTGGTGATTTCGGCCCCCGGGGTCAACCCCCAGAGGTCGGCCACGGCCTCGACCATGCGCACCAGATCCTGGGCAGGCAGAATGGTGGGCGTTCCGCCGCCGAAGAAGATGGTGGACACGGGCGGCTCTATCAGGCCCCGGGAAGTCTGCCAGGCGCGGACCATGCGCATCTCCTGAATGGCCAGGTCGGCGTAGTGCTCCCGGCTGGCGCCCCCGCCCAGGTCCCGGGCCGTGTAGGTGTTGAAGTCACAGTATCCGCAGCGGCGCATGCAGAAGGGCACATGGATGTAGACCTGGTAGGATCCCACCCGTTCAGCCCTCCTTCTTGGCGGCAGCCCGGATCTTGTCCTTGGTGTCCCGATCCTGGGCCTGGCCCGTGCTCAGGGCGGCGATGAAGGCCTCCTGGGGCACTTCGACATGTCCCAGCATCTTCATGCGCTTCTTGCCAGCCTTCTGCTTCTCGAGCAGCTTGCGCTTGCGGGTGATGTCGCCCCCGTAGCACTTGGCCAGCACGTCCTTGCGCAGGGCGCTGATGGTCTCGCGAGCGATAATCCGCGACCCTATGGCCGCTTGGATGGGGATCTCGAACTGCTGACGCGGAATCAGCTTGCGCAGTTTCTTGGTCATCATCACCCCGTAGGCGTAGGCCTTGTCCTTGTGGACGATGGCCGAGAAGGCATCGATCTTCTCCCCCTGGATGAGGATATCCACCTTGACCAGGTCGGCGGACTGAGTGCCGTCGGGCTGGTAGTCCAGGCTGGCGTAGCCCTTGGTCCGGCTCTTCAGCTGGTCGAAGAAGTCGAAGACGATCTCGGCCAGGGGCATACGGTAGTGCATCTCGACGCGCTCGGGGCTCAGGTACTCCATGGTTCCCATCTGCCCGCGATGGTCCTGGCAGAGCTCCATGACCGGTCCGATGAACTCCTTAGGAGTGATGATGTCGGCGCTGACCACGGGCTCCAGAATCTGGCGAACCTTGCCATCGGGGAACTCGCTGGGGTTGGTCACCGTGTGCTTGCTGCCGTCCTCCATAGTCACCTGGTAGGTGACGTTGGGGGCCGTGGCGATCAGATCCATGCCGAACTCCCTGCTCAGGCGCTCGGTGACGATCTCCATGTGCAGAAGCCCCAGGAAGCCGCAGCGGAAGCCGAAGCCAAGGGCCACGGAGGTCTCCGGCTCGTAGACCAGGGCGGCATCGTTGAGCTTGAGCTTGTCCAGGGCGTCGCGCAGCTCGGGGAACTGGGCGTTGTCGATGGGGAAGAGCCCGGAATAAACCATGGGCTGGGGGTCCTGATAGCCAGGCAAGGGCTCCTTGGCCGGGTTGGACTCGGTGGTGACGGTGTCGCCCACCTTGGACTGGCTGACGTCCTTGACGCCTGTGATCACGTAGCCGACCTCCCCGGCCCCCAGGGCCTTCGTGGGGGTCATATCGGGGCTGATCACGCCCAGTTCGATGGGGTCGTGCACGGTCCCCCGGCCCATCATGCGGATCTTCTGACGCTCCTTGAGTTCGCCGTCCACCATTCTTATGTAGGTGACGATTCCCCGGTAGGAGTCGTAGACCGAGTCGAAGATGAGGGCGCGGGCTGGGGCCTTGGGATCCCCTTTGGGGGCCGGCACCTGGTCCACGATTCGATCCACCAGCTCGCGGATCCCCTGGCCGGTTTTGCCGGACACCCGGAGCACCTCGTCCGTGGAGCAGCCGATCAGATTGGCGATCTCCTCGGCGTGCTTGTCCGGCTCGGCCGAAGGCAGGTCGATCTTGTTGAGGACGGGGATGATGGTCAGGTCATCCTCCAGGGCCATATACAGGTTGGAGAGGGTCTGCGCCTCGATGCCCTGGGTGGCGTCCACCAGCAGAACTGCGCCCTCGCAGGCCTCCAGGGCCCGGGAGACCTCGTAGGTGAAGTCCACATGGCCAGGGGTGTCAATCATGCCCAGGGTGTATTCGACGCCATCCTTGACCCAGGGCAGGCGAACGGCCTGGGACTTGATGGTGATGCCGCGCTCCTGTTCGATGTCCATCCTGTCCAGGAACCGATCGTGCATCTCGCGCTTGGGCACAATCCCGCTCAGCTGCAGGATCCGGTCGGCCACCGTGGATTTGCCGTGATCGATGTGGGCGATGATGCAGAAGTTGCGGATCAGCGATTGGTCGGTGAATCCTGGTTGGTTCTTGGCTTCCTGCACCGGTCTGCTCTCCTCACGTACGTCTGGTCTAACGATTCTAGACGATGCCCTGGGCCGAAGCGCCCGCTCCAGGAGGGTTCTTCTCGCGGTCAGGTGCTAGTATGGTGGTTTGTCTGTACAGATACATTCATCGTTTGGAGCAACATTGGCAAACATCAAGTCGCAGAAGAAGCGGGTCATCACCAACGAAAAGGCGCACCTGCGCAACACGGAGGTCAAGAGCGCGATCAAGACCTCCGTGCGTTCCGTGCGCAAGGCCGTGGATGCCGGTGACAAGGAGGCCGCTCAGGCTGCCTACCAGGTGGCCGCCCGCCGTCTGGACAAGGCCGCCGGCAAGGGTGTAATCCACCGCAACCAGGCCGCCAACCGCAAGTCCGGTCTGGCCAACGCCGTCAACGCCCTCTGAAGCGCCCCACAAGGGCCGGTGATCCAAGCGCTTGGATCACCGGCCCTTTTTGACGCCCGGCTCCCCTTTTGAATTCTCATTGGCATCCTCGTCGTCGTGCTGGATGGTGACGCTGATGTCCGACCGGCCGCGCATCAGATGCCGGATGGCCCTGGTCAGCTGGGCATCGTTGAGCGGCAGCCGGGCCGAGCGCCGGTCCATTGCCCCAGGCACCAGGATGTCGAATTTTACCGAGATGATGCGCAGGACGACCACCAGGGCCACGATGGCCAGGTCCAGAGCCATGTCGACCCGGACCGGATATAGCCCATGCTGCCGGGCGCGCGCGGAGGCTAGGGTCAGCAAGCAGCCGATCAGGGAAGGCAGCGCGTACCAGTGCTGGTCCTGGATGACTGCAGGCACCTGGTTGAGAAGGATGTCTCGAAGGAGCCCCCCGACCAGGGCCGTGGCCATGCCCATGAAGATGGCTGTCATGCCGCCGGTTCCGCACATCAGTGCCTTGGCGGTCCCGTTGACGGCGAAGGATCCCAGCGCCATGGCATCGGTGACCAGCATGGACCAGGTCATCCTGCTGATCTCGGGATGGGCGACAGCCACCACCAGGCCTGATGCCAGGGTGACGATGACCGAGCCCTTGTCGGTGATGCCGCTGGGAGGCACCTGGCCCAGCAGGACATCACGGACCACTCCGCCGCCCAGAGCGCTGATCCATGAAACCAAAAGGATGGCGATGATGTCGTAACCCTTGCGCACGGCAGCCAGACCGCCCGAAAGCCCGCAGCTGAAGATGCCCAGGTACTCGATGACCATGAAGATGAGGTTCCCCTCCAAGGCCGTCTTCATCCCGCGCTTCTCCTCCCGGAATCGTCCCGCACTCAAGTCTGTCTATAGATTAGCCAACCCCACAGCTGAACAGGCCGATGATGTGCGCAAGGCCACAAAGATAACGGAAGGCGGCGCAGGGCGACACTTCGCCCTGCGCCGCCTTCCTCTTAAGACCTGCCAGGCAGGCATGGGTTCAGCGTTCAGCAGACCTTCCACATCCAGTCGTGCGGATCCTCGATCTCGCCCAGCTGGATGCCCAGGAGCTCGTTGCGCAAGTCCATGGTGACCTCGCCCGAGCCTCCGTCGGCCACCTGAACGTCGAAGTTCTCGGACTTGAAGCGCCCGATCGGGGTGATGATGGCAGCAGTCCCGCAGGCGAACACCTCGGTGACCTCGCCCGAGCGGATGTCATCCAGCAGGGTGTCCAGACGGATCATGGTTTCCGTCACGTCCCTGCCGTTGTCCTGTGCCAGAGCGATTAGGGAGTTGCGGGTGACGCCGGGCAGAATGGTTCCGGTCAGGCTGGGGGTCTCCAGGTGTCCGTCCTTGTGGACGGTGAACATGTTCATGCCGCCCAGCTCCTCCAGGTAGGTCTTGGTGGCCGCATCGACGAAGCAGACCTGCTCGCAGCCGTGCTCGGCACCGCGGTTCTCACCCAGCAGGGAGGCCGCATAGTTGCCGCCGCACTTGGCAAAACCTGTGCCGCCGGGGCCGGTGCGGAACCACTTGTCCTCCACCCAGATGCTGACCGGCTTGACACCGCCGGCGAAGTATGGTCCCGAGGGCGAGGCGATGACGCAATAGTCCACCGCATGCGGAGCGCGCACGCCCAGGAAGGGCTCGGAGGCGAACATATAGGGGCGCATATAGAGCGTGTACTCGCGCCGCTTGGGCACCCAGTCTGCGTCACGGCGGACCAGGGCCGCGACCGATCCTAGGAAGTCATTGGGCTCGAGCGGGGGCAGGGCCAGGCGCTTGGCTGAGTTGTAGAAGCGCTGGGCGTTGGCATCGGGCCGAAAGAGCCAGATAGAACCATCGTCGTGGTAGTAAGCCTTGAGCCCCTCGAAGGCCTCCTGAGCATAATGAAGCACCGAGGCACCTGGATCAAGGCTCAGCGGCCCATAGGGCTCAACCCTGCGATCCTTCCAGCCGTCATCCGAGGTCCATCCCATGTGGGCCATGTTGTCTGAGAAAAGCTGGCCGAAGGCGGGCTTGTCAATCAGCCGGGCACGTTCCTCGTCAGAGGCTGGATGATCGTTGGGAATGACCTGGAAAGCGTCCGCCAACTCATTGAGTGCCTTCGGGTCGTGATGTGATTGCTCTGCCATTATCTACCACTTCTTCTTGCTGCTGTATCTGGTTGCTCGGGTGCGATGCTTATGGCGATGCCCGGTACCCGAACTATCGCATAGGCAGGCCCAAACCTGTCCGGCGCATTTCGCATAGTGACCGTCTCAGACAAAAAGGCCGCAGGATCGTGATGATCCCACGGCCTTATAGAACGGAACTCTGGGTTCACTCGCCCTGGGCGTCGGCCTCCGGAGCAGCTTCCGCATCGGCCTGTTCGGTCTCCTCGGAGGGGGTCTCCAGGCTCTCCTCCTTGGGGATCTCGACTGAGACGATGGAATCCTCCATATCGTCGATGACCAGCTCGGAGCCCTCGGGCAGCTTGACGTCCTTTGCCAGGATCTTGTCGCCCTCGGACAGGCCCTCCACGCTGATGTCGATGCGCTCGGGCAGGTTGGACACGTCAGCCCTGACCTGCAGATTCTGGGTGTCGATCAGCGCCACGGCGGCGCCCTTGGTCTCGCCGCTGACGAAGACAGGCACCTCCACGGTGACCTTCTCGCCGGCGCGGACCTCGTAGAAGTCGATATGCTCCACCTGGCGCTTGACCGGGTTGCGCTGCACGTCCTTGACCACGGCCGTCTTGGTCTGTCCGCCGAAGCTGATGGAGAAGAGGGCGTTGGCGCGACGCAGGGCCAGAGTGGTCTCGCGCATGGGCAGCTTGATGTAGTCGGGCTGGGCGCCGCCGGCGTAGATGGTGGCGGGAATCTGCTGGGCCACGCGCATGCGGCGTGCCGCTCCCTTGCCGAATTTGTCGCGGACTTCGCCATCGAGCTTAATTGTGTTAGCCATGCTGGCTTCCTTCCTTGAGTGGTTCCTCAAGACCGACCTGGGCCGGTCCTGGCGCATCGCCGCGTCGGATTCCGGACCGCCCATAAGGAAAGGCCGCCGATGATCCAGCCGAGTCGATAACGGAGGCCATAAATCCTCCCTCGCCAAAGCAACATGTGTACTTTAGCACCCAGCCTGCCCTTTTCCAAGTAGGCGGCTATTCTGGACATATCCCGCGATTATTGAAGGAGACAACGTGTCGTTACTAGCATCGGCCAAATCTTTTATGGCACACCAAGTGGGTCATGGGGAGGGACCGACTGGCGAGGAGAATGGGGATCCGTCACAGGCCTCCCCCCGGGCCGCCGAGGAGTCACTCGCCCTGCCCAACACGCATTTCTGGTCGGCCGACTACGCCACCACCACGCGCATGGATCCAGCCTCGGGGCTGCTTTCGGCCACCACCGCCGGCATGGGACCGGTGCCAGACGACATGACTGTCTATGACATCTACGCCGACCGGGCCCGCCGCACCCCCGACCAGCCGGTTCTGCACTTCGTGGAGAACGGCAGCTGGACCTACCGGACCGGCCGTGAGATCCTGCATGACATCAGAACCACCGCCAAGGGCTTCTTGCACTATGGGCTGAAGAAGGGCGATGCCGTGGCCTTCATGTGCAGGACCAGCTACGAGTGGGACATCGTGGATGCCGCAGTCCTGTCCATCGGCGGGGTCATCGCCACCATCTACGACACCGATTCGGCCGAGCAGATTCGATTCATCGTCAACAACTCCGACGCCAGGCTGCTGGTGGTGCAGACCGCTGAGATGCGCGCCAAGGCCGAGGGGGCCGACAAGGACTGCCCTACCCTGGAGCGGATCGCCTGTCTGGAGTCCGGGGCCCTGCAGGAGCTGCAGGCCTACGGGGAGTCGGTCAGCGACACCGAGCTTGACGAGCGGATCAACTCCATCCACAAGACTGACCTCTGCTCCATCGTCTACACCTCGGGTTCCACGGCGGCGCCCAAGGGCGTGGAGATGACCCATGAGCATTACTGCCAACTGGCCAGAAACCTGAACGCCTTCATCCCCAATCTGACCCTTGACCCGGATGGATCCATCCTGCTTTTCCTGCCCCAGGCACACACCTTCGCTCGGGCCATCAGCTACGGGGTCGTCTACGGAACCATGCACGTGTACATATCCTCTGGACTGGCAACCCTGCTGTCCGACCTGCAGGAGTCCAAGCCTACAGTCATTATCGGCGTGCCCAGGGTTTTCGAGAAGGTCTACAACGCCGCCTCCCAGAAGGCCGGGCACGGTATCAAGGGCAGAATCTTTAACGGAGCTGCTCGGGCGGCACGCACCTATATGGAGGACATCTCTCGCCAGGGCTGGCCAACCAGGCGAAGCGCCCTGCGGAGAGCCCTCTACGACCCGCTGGTCTACTCTTCCCTGCGCCAGGTCCTGGGCGGACGGGCCAAGTGGATCGTCTCCGGAGGCGCTCCTCTGGACCCGGAGCTGCTGGGGTTCTTCCGCGGCTCCAATGTCCCGGTCTATGAGGGCTACGGCCTGACTGAGACCACTGCGCCCTGCGCCTTCAACCCCCTGGGCACCCCCTACCACAGGGGCTCGGTGGGCATCCCCTTCCCGGGATTCACCATCCGCATCGCCTCGGACGGCGAGGTGCAGATCAAGGGCGTCTGCGTATTCCACAGCTACCACAAGAACGAGGAGGCCACCCGCGATTCTTTCACTGGGGACGGCTGGTACGCCACAGGCGACTTGGGGCGGCTCTCCCGAGACGGGTTCCTCTTCCTGACCGGGCGCAAGAAGGACCTGATCATCACGGCCGGAGGCAAGAACGTCTCCCCCAGGCCCATCGAGGAAGTCATCGAACGTTCCGAGATCGTCTCCCAGGCTCTGGTTCTGGGCGACAAGCGCCCCTTCATTTCTGCCCTGGTCACCCTGAACGAGTCCGCCCTGCGGCCCTGGCTGGCATCCAAGGGGCTGGATCGCAACATGTCCCTGCAGGAGGCGGCGCAGAACGCCGTGGTACGGGCCGAAGTCCAGGAGTATGTGGACCGGGCCAATGAGGGCGTCTCACGGGCCGAATCGGTGCGCAAATTCATCATTCTGCCCGAGGAGTTCACCCAGGACAACGGGCTGATGACACCATCCATGAAGGTGATCCGGCCCAAGGTCATCGAGCGCTATGCCGACCTGCTGAACACCCGGATGTACACGGCCAAGCGCACCCCGGCACCCCGCCGCTGAGCACGATCAGAACCCCAGGCGATCCAGCTGCCTGGGGTCGGTCTGCCAGTTGCGGGCCACCTTGACGTGCAGATCCAACCGGACCTTGCGACCCATGGTCCGGTTGACGGCAGTACGCAGCTTTTTCTTCACCCGCACCAGATGCTCGGCCCCACGCCCGATGACGATGGGCTTCTGGGAGTCGCGCTCTACATAAATGCCGATCTGAACTGTGTCGCGTCCGCCCTCCGGATCCGGTTCGATGGACTCCACACGGACGGCCAGGGAATGGGGTAGCTCGTCGTTGAGCTCTTCCAAGTAGGCTCCGCGAACCATCTCGGCGATCATATCTTCTGGACGCTCCTCGGTCAGCTGGTCGTCAGGGTAGAGCTGGGGGCCCTCGGGCATGGCATCAATCAAAACCTGTGCCACCTCGTCCACGTTGTCAGCCTCCATGGCGCTGACCGGAACGATCTGAGAGAAGTCTGCAAAGGCGCCAATCTCCAGAAGCTTGTCCACCAGCTGGCTCTTGCCCAGTTGGTCGATCTTGGTCACTATGGCGATCAGGGGCTTTCGCCAGATCCACTTGCCGTCCTTGTCCTTGCGGGCGAAGTCGGACCGCAGCCGGCTGAGAATGCGACGGTCGCCAGGGCCTATGGCTTGGTCGGCAGGCAACAAAAAAGCAATGGCGTCCACGTCCGACAGGGAGGCCTCCACCACGTCGTTGAGCCGCTGGCCCAGCAGGGTGCGCGGACGGTGAATGCCCGGGGTATCCACCAAGACCACCTGGGCCTCAGGGCGGGTCATAATCCCTCGAATAGCCTTGCGGGTGGTCTCCGGCCGGGAGGAGGCGATGGCGATGGGCCTGCCTACCAGGGCGTTCATGAGCGTGGACTTGCCCACATTGGGTCGGCCTACTACTGCCACAAACCCCGATCGGTGGACCGGCGCCTTGGCATCACTGTGTTCTTCCTTGGTCATGAATTCTCCTGACTGCCCTGCCCGGGTTGATCCCCGTCGGCCTGTTGGTCTTCTTGCCCTACACCGTCCTCCAGGGCGATGCTGGATCCGTTGGCTGGCTCGACCACGATGGTGGCGATCTTCTTGCGGCGACCCACGGCTTCTCCTGCGGTCAGCCTGATTCCTCGGGTCACTGCCGATGAGCCTGAGACTGGCACGGAGCCCAGCAGCTTGGTCAGCAGGCCATAGACCGTATCCACATCGTCCTCGTCGATGGTGATCTCGTAGAGCTCCTCCAGGTCGGCAATGGGCGTGCGGACCGGCAACTGCCAGGTGTGTGGGCCGATCTGCTTGGGCTCATCGTGCTGGACCTGGTCATGCTCGTCCTCCAGCTCCCCCACGATCTGCTCGATGGCGTCCTCAATGGTGACCAGACCGGCGATGCCCCCGTATTCGTCCACGACCACAGCCAGGTGGTGGCGGGAGCGCTGCATGTAGTGGAAGAGGTCGTCCACCGGCTTGGATTCAGGCACCAGGACGGGCCGACGGATGATGGAGGCGATCGATCTGTCGCCCTTACGGCTAAAGGCCAGGGCGCGGACCACATCCTTCAAGTAGACGATGCCGACCAGGTCATCCACGTCGTCGCCAATGGCGGGAATGCGGGAGAATCCCGACCGGGAGAAGAGCTTCAGGGCCGAATCCAAAGTGGCATCCTTGGAGATGCAGATCATATCGGTGCGAGGAACCATGATCTCCCGGGTAAGCGTAGTCGACAGGGTCAGCACGTTCTTCAGCATCTCGGAGATCTCCGGATCGAAGGCGCCGGCCTCCACCAGCTGGTCGACCATAGCACGGCCCTGTTCGATCTGGATCTTCTCCAGTTCCTCGTCGTCGGAAAGGTCGCCACGATGGTTTTTGCGGGAACGGGCCTCAGCCTGCCGCCGACGCTTGAAAGGCGTCAGAAGAACGGCCAGCCCGACCAGACGCACGTGCTTGAGCAGCGTTTCCATAGGCTGGCGGGAGCGGCCATGCGGACCCAGAGTGACGGAGACGGCGGCCACCAGGATGGCCATGACCACTCCACACAGCAGCTGCTCCCAGAGGGACAGGCCGCCAAGAGCAGCCATGCTGGCCACCAGGACACCGACCATGATGTCGCAGATGATGCGGAAAAAGGCACAGGCGCTTCCGGTCACCTGCCGTTGGGAGATCAGACTCTGGGCCCGATGAATACGGTCGATTCGCTTCATCCTAGAGAACTGGCTGAGTTCCTGATCGGTCTGCAATCCCAAGATCAAATTGTTGAGACTGGATCGGGTCACCCGGTTGAGTGCACCCTGGGCCTCGGCAAGCGCCAGAGAGAGCACGACCAGGGCGATTACGGCCAAAGCCATGATCACCAAGGCGGCGATGGTCCGCTCACTCATGGGATTTGCCTCCCTGATGGGCATCGCGGCCGTACCGCTCATAGATCTCCAGAGCATTGGTGGCCCCGGCCGGCAGCGCGGCATCCGTGATGGGCCCTTGGCGCAGGGCCAAAAAGGTCAACAGGAGTTGGCGCTGCAATCCAAACATCTGCGCCTCCTGCTCCCTGCTGACGTGGTCATACCCCAGCAGATGCAGGGTACCGTGGATGGCCAGCAACAGCATCTCCTCCATGGTGGAATGGCCGGCTGCCAAGGCCTGCTGCGCCGCCACCCAGGGGCAGATGACGATATCGCCCAGGATTCCCTCCTGCCGATGGTTTTCATCGCCGGGGCGCAGCTCGTCCATGGGAAAGCTCATTACATCGGTAGGACCGTCCAGGTTCATCCAGCGCTCATGCAGCACCGCCATGGGCTCGGGATCGTTGAAGATGATGGTCATGTCGGACTGGGTGCTCACCCGCATCTGGTCCAGTACCCACACCCCCAAGTCGGAGAAGGTCTTGGCATCGATCAGCCATTGGGTCTCGTTGGTCACTTCTACGCTCATGCCTGCTCCCGTCCCCGGTTGCTGGCTTGATCGGCGCGGTCGTAGGCCCGGACAATCTGCCCAACCAGTCGGTTGCGCACAACATCGGCCGCCTGCAGGTGTACGAAGGCAATATCGTTGATGCCGTGCAGCACCTGTTCTATAGTGGCCAGACCAGATGCGGGCCCGCCCAGATCCACCTGGGTGACGTCGCCGGTGATGACCATCTTGGTGTTGAATCCAAGACGGGTCAGGAACATCTTCATCTGCCTGCGGGTGGTGTTTTGCGCTTCGTCCAGGATCACAAAGGCATCGTTCAGGGTACGCCCGCGCATGTAGGCCAGCGGGGCAACCTCAATGGTCTCATCAGCCAGAAGCCGATGGAGCCGCGAGGTGCCCAGCATGTCAGCCAGGGCATCGTAGAGGGGCCGCAGATAGGGGTCTACCTTCTCATTGAGGGTGCCAGGCAGGAAGCCCAGGCTCTCCCCCGCCTCCACGGCAGGCCTGGTCAGAATGATGCGCCCGATGCGCCCGGCCCGGAATTCCTGCACAGCCTTGGCCACCGCCAGATAGGTCTTGCCGGTGCCGGCCGGGCCGATGCCGAAAGTGATGGTATGCGTTTCAATGGCGGCCACGTAAGCAGACTGGCCAGCAGTCTTGGGCCTGATCGGACCCTTGGAGGCCTGGGTCAGAGGGCGGCGACGAACTGCAGCGGGGGCCGCCTGGCGGAGTTGACCGATGCCTTCCAGTGTGTTGTCCTCCTCGGACTCTGCAATGGCTGTCTCCTGATAATTGCGGTCTGTAATGTTAATTGTCCGCCCTTCTGGAGGGGAGTAATCGGCTGCGCCGGCCGTCCCCAAGCGGCGATGGTCCAGTATTCGCCCCACCTGATCGGCATCCACTGGGACCTGGTCGGCTGTCTGCATGAGTTCGGTCAGCAGGTCCCGTATTTGAGCCGCCTGAACGTCCCCCTGCCGGTCTTGAGCCTGCAGCATGATCTGGTTGCCACGAACCAGGATGGACACTGCCGGGAAGGCGCGCTCAATCCTGTCGATGACTGCATCCTCCGGCCCCAGCACCTGAACCGGGTCGATCCCCTCCGGAATCTCCAGGGTTCGCGTAGTTACCGCCACGGATTCCCTTCCTGCACGATGACGATGGTGAACACGGGCATCACTCGGGCAACACCTGTCCGGTCAGGACGTGTGCGTGGACATGGAAGACTGATTGGCCGGCATCCTCCCCCGTGTTGAAAATCAGCCGGTAGGCTCCATGATAGTCCTGATCGGCGATCTGCTGCGCCACCTGGACGATGTGGGCCAGAGTGTCAGGATCAGCCTTGGCCAGGTCGGCCACCGACGCATAGTGGTGACGCGGGACGATCAGGACATGGACGGGGGCCTTGGGGTTGGCATCCTTGAAAGCGTAGACGGTCTCATCCTCATAGACCTTTTCGCTGGGGACCTCCCCTGCCACGATTCTGCAGAAAATGCAGTCCTCCTGTCGATCGTCATCGCTCATGACCACTCCTTGCTTCCTTACTGTTTGCCGAAATTGCTGTTTTTGGTGTTTTCGCTGTTTTCCATCTTATTGTCGAGGTTGTATATTGCGTGCGACTTCATGCGCTGGGCTCAGGGGCCTCTGACTGCCAGCGACCCAGCATGTCCGCCAGCAGGGTCAGGGCCACAGGTCCAGCCAGGGCAGCCCGGAGGATATTGTCCCCCAACCGGACTGCCAGGGCCCCCTCCCTCATCATGGTCTGGACCTCCTGATCGGCAATTCCGCCTTCAGGACCCACAACCACGGCGACCGACGAGCTCTTTGGCAGCTTGTCTACGCGTTTGCGGACCGCATCCCAACCAAGGTCGGCGTCCTGGTGCAGCACCAGGACCAGGCCTCCCTCATCGGTCGCCTTCCGACACCAGGCGGCCAGACCACGGCTGTCCACCTTGCCCAGCAGCCGAGGACGGTAGGCCCTCCGGCTCTGCTCAGTGGCTGCTTCCAAGACGGCCTGCCAGTGCCGGTCGTTGCGGCCTGGCCTCCATTTGGCTATGGACCGATCAGCCTGCCAGGGCATCACTTCATCCACGCCGATCTGGGTGGCCATATCTATGGCTTGCTCGTCCCTGCCGCCCTTAGCCAGGGCCTGGACCAGAATCAGTTCTTTCTCGGGAGGCGCCTGCCGGCCCACAGCGGTGACCTCCACCAGGCCGGTTGAGGCATCTCTGACCAGGGCGCTGATGCGCAGTCCGCTCCCGTCTGATAAATCCAGCTGGTCCCCGTTCTTCAGCCTCATGGAACCCAAGGCATGACGACAAACGTGCTCGGGCAGGGTCAGACGCCAGCCAGCATGGAGCTCATCGCTGGCCAGTGGGGAATCATCGTGGTCGGGATCCAACAGGAAGAGGGGTGCAGTCATGGTGTTAGGCTACAGCCCGCCGCCGAAAAAGCACTCTCCGTGACGACACGCTCCCCCAATCGCTCAGTGCGTGATTCCGCCCAAGATGCTATGATTATTTCCGTTGCAATTACGCACCTGTCCGGGTGGCGGAATGGTAGACGCGCTAGCTTGAGGTGCTAGTGCCTATATATATACAGGCGTACGGGTTCAACTCCCGTTCCGGACACTCGATTCCAGGTCGTTGGAGACTACAGGGATCTCCATCCTGCTCACATATTCATCGAAGTCATTGGACTCGTATTCGCCGATGAGGCAGAACTCCAAGGGATCTCCGTCCACACGGTAGCCCATGGTCTTTAGATCTTCGAGCATCTTGCCATGGATTTGTCTGCAGCGAGCAAAACTGCCCACGAAGGTGCAGGAGGCATAGGTGCCAGCTGGCAGATCATAATCACCGCTAAACCCTGGATCGGGGCAGTAGAGCAGGATGGCCTTGGGCGGGAACCAGCCCTTGACCGGACGTGAAGCATCCACTTGATAACAGGTCAGCGTATTGAGGATCTGCAGCGTCTCGTGGTGCAGTGCCGTGTAGTGGGCGAATGCGAAGGGTATCCTGTCGTAGCCGATCATGTGGTCCGCCACCAGGGCGCAGTGACGCAAGGGACGGTGGACGATTACGGTCCGTGCCGGGGATATGGAAGTCATGGCATGCGTATACTTCTGCAGGCTGCTCAAGAGGCCACGCTTGATGGAGGCCAAATACCGCATCTGGCTGTCAACACGTTCCACCTCCTCGTCAATCAGCGAGAGGGTGGCATCGAAGGTGCGATTTTTCAAGTAATGTCCTATGCGGTCCAGGCTGAAATCCAGCTTCCGAAGGGCCTGTATAACGTTGAGCCGAGCAAAGTCGTCCGGCCCATAAAGTCGATAACCGTTGACCGGATTGCGTCGGGGCACCACCAGCCCGATCTGCTCGTAGTAATACAGGGTCTCAGTGGTGATGTCGTACAAGCGTGCCGTCTGACGGATGGTGTAGCCCTCCTCGATCAGGCTCTCTGTGTCATCTACCTCGGCTTCCATGGCTGCCTCCTGCACGGGTCTGGTCCGACCCTAGGGTTTTTCCATACTCCCCTCCCCCTGCATCTTTATGGACGTAATCCATCGTATCAGCCTGAAATCCTCGTTCTGTCAGTGTTTTGCCCCCTATATGAATCTTCAGACCCAAAGCTGCACACTGCCCTTCCACCCGATTTGACCTTCGGCTGACACCAGGCCATAGGGTGACATTTATCCAGGGTCGACGGGGACACAGCCGCCGACCGATCATTACTTCCTGGAAAGGAAAATCATGCCAACTGTCACCACAGAATTTGGCACCTACCATGGCATCACCACCTCTCAGGGGACTGTCGCCTACCTGGGCATCCCCTACGCCAAACCTCCCGTGGGCGCACGCCGCTGGAAGGCCACGGAGCATCTGGATCCCGAGCACCGCGACTACGACTGCACTCACTTCGGGGATTCCGCCCTGCAAAAATACGACCCAGTCATGTATGCCTCACGCCGCCAGCAGAGCGAGGACTGCCTGACCCTGAACGTCTGGGTCGGCCATGAGGGCGCCCAAAGGCTGCCCGTCATGGTCTTCATCCACGGCGGCGCATACGTGGAGGGCGGTTCGTCCGACCCCATGTACGACGGAAGCAACTTCACCAAGCGCAACGATGTCGTCTATGTCACCATCAACTACCGGGTCAACCTCTTCGGGTACATGAACCTGGCCGGATTGCCTGGGGGCGACGAATACCGGCAGTCAGGCTATCTGGGACTCATGGACCAGGTCGCCGCCCTGCAGTGGATTCAGGAGAACATCGCCGCTTTCGGCGGAGATCCTGACCGGGTCACCCTCTTTGGCGAATCATGCGGTTCAGGCTCCACTATGCTGCTGACCGTCGCTCCAGCTGCCAAGGGGCTCTTCCAAAGAGCCATCGGCGAATCCGGCCCCATCCAGCTCTACAACACCCCGGAATCCACGGCTCCCTACGCACGCGAGTTCATGGAGATGATGGGTTGCAAGACTGCCCAGGAGCTGGCGGCCCTGCCTGTCGGCGACATCATGATGAAGTTCACCGGAGAGTTCTTTACCAAGCACATCCATGAGATCTCGCTGATCTTCGCTCCCACCACCGATGGCGACTACCTTCCGGCCAAGCCCCTACAGGCATTCAAGGACGGTGCCGCAAAGGACGTAGAGATCATGCTGGGCTGCAACGCCGACGAGTTTGCCTACTGGAAGCTCTACTTCAAGGACTTTGGCAACGAAATGCCTGACTTCTGGCACCACCAGGCTATCTTCCACTTTGATGGCAAGTTGGACTCCGAACACTACGAGAAGCTCTGGGAGCAGGCCCACCCAGGAGAAGATCCCGCCGAGCGCTACTTGGAGTACGCCAACCAGATCGGCTTCAGGGTTGGCACCAACCTCATGTGCGAGTACCAGTCCAAGTACAGCACCGTCTACCAGTACCTGTTCACCTACGCCTCCAAGATCCCCGGAATGGGATCATGCCATGCCATTGAACTGCCCTTCGTGCTGCATAACACCCAACGGCCTGACCTGCCCGAGACCTTGACCGGCGAGGTGCCGCCCATGCATCTGTCGGACGAGATGAACGACGCCTGGTGCTCCTTCGCCGCCACCGGCCATCCTGTCAGCGGCGTAGGCGATGCCTGGAAGCCCTACAGCATCGACCATCCAGACACCATGGTCATCGACGAAAACGGCTGGAACCTGCGCCGGGACGTCAACAAGGAGAACATCGATCTGCTCCGTCCGGCATTCGAGGAGTGCCTGTTGGATGGAGACCGTCACTAAGCTGCCTGTTCCACGTAAACCGTGGAGGGAGAGAACATGAACACTCGAAAATCATCCAATTACCGCTGGGTCATCGCGGCCGTGGTCTGCCTGATCGGCATCCTGTCCAACTACATGCAGTACCAGATATCCGCTCTGGCGGTCTACCTGATGCCCATGCTGCACATCGACCAAGCCGGATTCTCGACGCTGCTGCTCATGCCCATGCTGACTGCAGTATTTCTCAGCATCCCCATGGGCACCATCGGTGACCGTGTTGGCCCCAAGAAGGTAGTCCTGACCGGTCTGGCCATAGCCGTGGTCGGCGCCTACATCAGGACCTTTGGCCTCAACTTCCCGCTGCAGATGCTCTCAATGTTCCTGCTGGGGGCCGGCATTGCGGCTTTGAACGCCAATCTGGTCAAGATCTTCAGCGTCTGGTTCGGCGATCAGACGCAGATTGCCATGGGATTCTTCTATGGATCGGCCGGCATCGGGGTCATTCTGGCCCAAATGGTTGCTCCCCGGTTCTCGGTGCGCAACTCCTATCTGAGCGCAGCTATCATCCTGACGGTGGCAAGCCTGCTCTGGGTCTTTCTGATTCGTGACGCTCCTGAAGGAGTGCATCTGCCACCAGCCACCGATTCTCCGCTCAAATACTTTAACGTCGCAGCACGGAGTCGCAATGTCTGGCTGATCGCCCTCTGCTACGGCTGCTCCATGGCTGCATCTACCGCCTTCGCTGGATTCATTCCCCAAACGCTGATCAACAACAACGGCTTCAACAAGACATCAGCCGGTCTTGTCGCCTCAGCAGCGGCCCTGGGCTCCATCGCAGGATCCATCGTCGGGCCCATGATCAGCTCTCGTCTTGGCAAGTGGAAGGGTTACCTCTTCGCCACCATTCTGGTGGGTACGGCACTCATGGTCTACTTCTGGGCAGTGGTGCTGATGCTGAAGAAGGCCCCTGTTGTGGGTTTGCTCTGCTGCATCATGTTCATTTCAGGCGCCTTTGGTGCCATAAACGGCCCCATCGTCCAGGCCATGCCCTTCGCCCTGCCTGAGATTCGCGGCAAGTATGCCGGAAGCGCCGGTGGTCTGGTCAGCACTGTTGGTCTTCTCTGCGCCTTCCTGTTGCCTATCATCATCTCCTCGATCAGCAAGGGCAACTACGTGCTCAACCTGGGGCTGGAAAGCATGATCTTCCTGCTCTCCGATGTCTTCGTCCTGCTGCTGCCGGAGCTTGGCCCTCAGGGCGACATCGCAAAGCGCATTGCTGCCGCCGATAGTCAGGCTGCACAAGAGAGGCAGTGATAGCTTACCTGAGCTGAATTTCAACTGCCCTAGGCGGCGCGACCGGATGTTTTCGGTTGCGCCGCCTATGCTGTTCTCAGGACCGGGAAAAGGAGCTGCAGGCGTGCTCAAGGTGAGAATCGACTCCATAGACGATGAAAGAATCGAGGCATACACCAGGCTGACCGAGCCGCAGCTGCGCAATCGTCTGGAGCCTGCCAAGGGCCTGTTCATCGCCGAGTCCCCCAAGGTCATCGCCCGCGCCCTGGATGCCGGGGTTGAGCCTATCTCCTTCCTGGTGGAAGAGACCTGGCTGGAGGGGATGCATTCCATGTTCGACCAGGTGGACGCTGCCTTCGGGCCCAACGTTCCCGTCTACGTAGCCAGCCCCGCACAGCTCAAGACCATCACCGGCTACCGGCTGCATCGGGGCGCGCTGGCGGCCATGAGACGCTGGCCGCTGCCCACAGTCGAGCATATCTGCCGCTCGGCAAGACGGGTGGCCGTCATGGAGAACATTGTTGATCACACCAACATCGGCGCTCTGATGCGTTCTGCGGCGGCCCTGCAGGTAGATGCGGTCCTGGTCACCCCCTCCTGCTCTGATCCCCTTTACCGCAGGGCCGCGAGAGTCTCCATGGGCACGGTCTTTCAGGTTCCCTGGACAAGGATTGGTGGCGACGACGTCCACGCCTGGCCCGACCAGGGCATGCGCCAACTGCACGATTTGGGCTTCACCACTGCAGCCATGGCCCTGAACCGGGATGCCATCAGCCTGGATGATCTGGCCGAGCGTCTAAGACCCGGGCCCAATCAAATCGATCGTCTGGCCCTGATATTCGGTACAGAAGGCGACGGGCTCAGCCACAGGACCATCGCCCGGGCGGACCTGACCGTGCGCATCCCCATGAGCCACGACGTGGACAGTCTGAACGTGGCTGCATCAAGCGCCGTAGCCTTCTACGCAACCAGACCCCAGCAGGCATGCTAGCCGAGCCTTGCCAGCTGACTAAGCCAGCCAACCAACTGAGCCCTCTGCTGCATAGCGAATTCCTGCTGCCCTGAGTCTCTTCACTGCATGGCTGCGTACTTAATACCGGACAATCTTTGGCGTCAGGCGATACTTGTCAGCAGTTAAGGTTCGAGCATCAGGCAACCAGGGAATGTCGGGCGGACATGGCGCAATCAGCTCTGCTGGGAGACGGCTTGCGAATCCTCATGGATGTAGTCGTCCGGGTCGATAGTTCCCCGCCAGCGGCCGATGGCCTTGAGACCGTGATATATGGCCAGAGTAGCCACAGAGCCAATAGCGATGCCGTTGAAGCTGACTCCAGCCACTGCGAAGGTGAAGTCTGCGATGCCCACGATCATGACGACGGCGCCCACGGTCATGTTGACGGATTTGCCGAAGTCCACCTTGTTCTCAACCCAGATGCGGATGCCCAGCATGCCGATCATGCCGTAGAGCATGGTGGTGACCCCGCCCAGAACGCCGGTGGGAATGGTGTTGATGACGGCACCGAACTTGGGGCAGAGGGAGAGCAGGAAGGCGAAGATGGCGGCGCACCAGTAGGCGGCTGTGGAATAGACCTTGGTGGCAGCCATGACGCCGATGTTCTCTGCGTAGGTGGTGGTGCCCGAGCCTCCTCCCAGCCCGGCCAGCGTAGTGCCCAGACCGTCGGCCATAAGGGCGGTTCCGATCTGATCGTCATAATCGCGCCCGGTCATCAGGGCCACAGACTTGACATGACCGATGTTCTCGGCCACCAGGACCAGCACCACAGGGATGAACATGGCCAAGACTGAAGGGTCGGCCTGAGGAGTGTGGAAGTGAGGCAGACCGAACCAGGCGGCCTTTTCCACAGCTGCGAAGTCGACCTGGCCCTGGGCGACCGCAAAGATGTAGCCGACGATGACGCCCAGAAGAATATTGAGACGGCCGATCAAGCCCTTGAAGAGCACGGCTATCAGCATGACGGCCACCAGGGTGACCAGGGCGGTCAGCGGGGCCGATTTGAAATTCTTCCAGGCCGAGGGGGCCAGATTGAAGCCGATGATGGCCACGATGGCGCCGTTGACCACCGGGGGCATGATCATATCGATCCATCGCGAGCCTGCGAAGTGGACAATCAGGCCAATCAGGAAGAGCAAGGCGCCGGTGACCATGATCCCGAAGGAGGCCACAGCAAGACCCTTGTGAGCGGTGGCCACTGCCAGGACCGGGGCGATGAAACCGAAAGAGCTGCCCAGGTAGGAGGGCAGACGGTTACGGTTGATAAGCAGGAAGAGGGCCGTAGACATGGCCGTGAAGAAGAGGGTAGTGGAGGGGTCGAATCCGGTCAGAATAGGGACTAGGAAAGTGGAACCGAACATGGCGATGACGTGCTGGGCACCGATCCCGGCCGTACGTGGCCATGTGAGCCGCTCATCCGGTTCTACTACCTCGCCCGGAGCCAATGTTTTCCCGTCGCCATGAAGTTTCCAGCCCATGGTCAATGCCATTTCACTGTGCTTTCTCTCATGCGCCGTGCCGGTCACGGCGGACCGGAATCATCAGTATATTCGCATGGAAGGACCTGAAACGACCTACCTGGCAGATGGCCTCACTGATAGGTGGGCATGTTCTCGAAGTTGAAGCCGATGGCGGCCAGCTGCTCACGACCCTCAGGAGTGATCATGTCCAGGGTCCAACGCGGCGACCAGGTCCAGTCAATACGGAACTCCTCGACCAGGCCCGCCAGGACACTGGCGCACTGGTCCTCAATCAGATCTGTCAGCGGGCAGGCTGGCGTGGTCAGGGTCATGGTGATGATGGCCCTTCCCAGTTCGTCGATTTCTATGCCATAGACCAGTCCTAGGTCGACCACATCAATGCCCAGCTCGGGATCGATGACCTGGTGCAGGGCCTCCCTGACATCCTCGGCGGTGGCCCGGCCGATGTCGTCGACGGCCTTGAGAGGGATGGCCTCCTCAGCGGCGGCCTCAGCATCAGCGGCATTCTGGTCAACTGTTTTCTCGCTATTGGTGACCTGCTCGCTAGCCGAAGCTTGGTCATTCGAGCCTTGGTCCGCTGACTCACCCTCGGGGGAGACTTCAGGGGCAGTCTGGTCGGCGCGCTGATCGCCGGCCTTGGCCAAATCAGACTCCTTGTTCGCCTGACCATCGACCTGACGCATGGAACCTCCCTCGGCCGACTTCAGAACCGTTTCTGCGCCCAGGGGATTGCCAGCCAAGGCCTGTGCCGTGCCTGGATCGCTGATGGCCCTGCCCACCGAGGCCAGGATGGAGTCCTGGGGTTCGGGCACCAGATTCGTGTTGCCGCTCATGCCTGCTCCTCCTTCACAGCTTTGTCGCCCACCCGCCCAGCTGACAGGGCCTGGGCCACCGAGGCCTTCATACCCTCCCAGCCCAGGAGGGCGCACTTGATTCGCATGGGATACTTGGACACGCCCTGGAAGACCATGGCATCGCCAAGGGCATCTTGCGCCTTCTCATCCTCGATGCCAGCTCCGCGCGATTCCATAAGCTTGCGGAAGTCAGCAGCCAGATCCATGGCATGGTCAACGGTCTGCCCCTGGACCAGATCCACCATGATGGACAGGCTGGCCTGGCTGATGGAGCAGCCTGAACCTTGCCAGACGATTCGCTGGATGAGGTCGGGGCCGCCCTGCTCGCCAAGCGCCACCTCCACATGAATGGTTGCCTGATCCCCGCATGTGGGATTGAACTGATGGGACTCGGCAGCCAGGCAGGCCTCGTGCTCCACCCTGATGGTCACGCCGTCGCCGTCAGAGTCTTCTCCCCCATCAGCCTGATCCCCTACACGCCCGTGAGGATCCCTTGCCGCGTCCAGGATCACCTCCTGGTACATCTGCTCCAGATCCTCGTCATCCATCCCGAAATCTGCCATGTCCTTAAACCTACCAGTATGTCTTAGCCAAAACCGTCGATGCGCTGCCGGTGAAGACCCTCACGCCACCCGGAAGAACCTGCGGACTCCGGAGACGGCATCCAGCAGGGCATCCGTGTCGGCCACAGTATTGTAAACACCGGTCGAGGCCCGGTTGGAGGCCATCAGACCGAAGTGTCGATGGACCGGCTGAGCGCAATGGTGTCCTACGCGGATGGCAATGCCGCGCGAATCCACATACTGGCCCACGTCGTGGGGATGGACCCCCTGCACGTCGAAGGCAACCGTGCCGATCCGGTCCTCTGGAGTGGTCGGCCCTAGGATACGTACCCCATCCAACTCCCCCACCCTCAACAGACCAATGGCGATGGCCTTCTCGTGTTCAGCCACGTTCTCCATGCCCAGATCCATCAGCCAATCGGCAGCTACGCCAGCGCCAATCATCTGTGCAACCGGCTGGGTACCAGCCTCAAACCGGGCTGGCGGATCCATATAGCTGGCTGGACGGTCCAGATAGGCCAGCTCCACCATGGATCCGCCGAATGACGCCGGTGGCAGGGCCTCAAGCAGCTCTCGGCGGCCATAGAGGAAGCCCACGCCGGTGGGGCCATACATCTTATGCGCACTCCAGGCAGCGAAGTCCACGTCCATGGCGTGCAGATCGATAGGCAGGTGAGGCACCGACTGGCATACGTCCAGCACCACCAGGGCGCCCACCTGATGGGCACGGCGGACAATGGGCTTGATGTCAGTAATGGCGCCGGTCACATTGCTGACGTGGGTGACGGCGACCACCTTGGTCCGCTCGGTAATGACCTGGTCGGCGGTATCGGCCAGAACACGGCCATCCGGGTCCAGATCGAAACTCTTGAGGACTGCCCCAGTCCGGTAGCAGAGCTCCTGGAAGGGCAGGAGAACCGAGTGATGCTCGGCCTTGCTGACCACGACCTCATCCCCGGGCTTCAGGGCGAATCTACGTGCCGCCTTGCCTCCACGACCCAGGCTGGCATTGCCGAAGGCGGTGGCCAGCAGGTTCAGAGCAGCCGTGGCCCCGGCGGTGACGACAATCTCCTCGCCGCCCTCCTGGCCTTCTGCGCCGACCAAGGCGGCCACGCGTGAGCGTGCATGCTCGAAGGCCATGGTACTGCGGGCAGCCAGTTCGTGGGCGCCCCGGTGCACCCCGGCATTGTCCTTCAGGTAGAAGTCCCGAACGGCATCGATGACCGCCAAGGGCTTCTGGGCAGTGGCAGCCGAGTCCAGATAAACCAAGGGGTGGCCATGCACCTGCTGGTCCAGAATCGGAAACTGCTGCCGAATGCTGTCATCAATGACCATTGCGGACCTCTTCTCTTATCCTCAGGCCAGGGCCGATTCGGAGTCGGCACCCTCTGGCAGGTACTGGTCGTACCCGGTCTCCTCCAGGGTGTCGGCCAGCTCGGGACCGCCGGTCTTCACAAAGCGACCGTCGGCGAAAACGTGGACGATGTCAGGCTGGATATACTTGAGAATCCTGGTGTAATGGGTGACCATGAGCACGCCCATGCCGGTTTTCCCTTTGGCTCTGTTGACCCCTTCGGAGACGATGCGCAGAGCGTCCACGTCAAGCCCGGAGTCGGTTTCGTCCAGGATGGCGAACTTAGGTTTGAGGAGCTCCAGCTGTAGGACCTCGGCCCGCTTCTTCTCGCCGCCTGAGAAGCCTTCGTTTACCGAGCGCCGGGCGAACTTGGGATCCATGCGCAGCCGCTTCATGGCATCATTCAGATCCTTGGTCCACTGGCGGATGGCCGGGGCCTTGCCGTCGACCTCGGTCTTGGCAGTACGCAGGAAGTTGGTCATGGACACGCCAGGCACCTCTACCGGGTACTGCATGGCCAGGAAGAGCCCTGCCTTGGCCCGCTCGTCCGGGGTCATCTTGAGCAGATCCTGCCCATCCAGCAGGGCCTGGCCCGAATCCACCTCATACTTGGGATGGCCGGCCAATGTATAGGCCAGAGTGGACTTGCCCGACCCGTTGGGCCCCATGATGGCGTGGGTTTCACCGGAGTGGACGGTCAGCGTGGCCCCCTTGAGGATCTGCTTGCGACCCTCCTTGGTCTCCACTGAGACGTGCAGATCCTTGATTTCCAATGTGGACATGTCAGTTCTCCTCCAAAACGTGCTGCATCTCTTGATCCTCGCCGGCCGCCAGCCTGCGGTCGATGACCCCCATCAGGTGCCCGGAGACGCTGGGGACGTCAATCTCCTCCACCAGTTCTCCGAAGAAGCCTCGAACCACCAGCTTGCGGGCCTCCTGCTCGGGGATGCCGCGGGACTGCAGGTAGAAGAGCTCCTCGTCGTCGAAGCGCCCAACCGAGCTGGCATGGCCTGCCCCGATGATGTCGCCGTTCTCGATCTCCAGGTTGGGCTCGGAATCCGCGATGGCCCCAGGGGTCAACACCAGATTCCGGTTGAGCTCGTAGGAGTCGGTTCCAGGCGCGGTGGGCTGAATGAGCGCATTACCCACCCAAGTGGTGTGCGCGCCGATTCCATCCAAGGCCCCCTTGTAGACCACGCGGGACTTGCAGTTGGGATGGTTGTGCACCACCATGGTCCTGTGCTCCATGTGCTGGCCAGGGTCGACGAAGTAGATACCCAACATGTTCAGGTCGCCCTGCTCGCCGCCGAAGTCCTGGTCCATGCGCAGCCGCACGACATCGCCGCCCAGGCTGACTACAGAGTGACGCAGGGAGGCCTCGGCTCCCAGGTGAATGCGATGGTTGCCTACATGCTTGCTGCCCTTGTCCCACTCCTGGATGAAGGTGGTCGACATCTGCGATTTGTCACCGATGTCGATTTCAACGCCCTCAGCCAGACGTGCCTGGCCCTGGTGCTCGACCACCAAATCGGCCTTGGTGCCCGCCTCTGCCTTGATGACCAAGTGGAAGGCATCCAACTCGGGGCCGCCGCCATTGACACGGACCAACACGGGCTGATCCAGGGTGCCTCTGAGGTTGACCACAGTCGCCTGCTTGCCGCTCGCCCACTCCACGGCTGCCGCTCGGTCGCTGGGCTTGAGGACAGTGCCGCAGGGAGCCTGAGCCATGGGAATCTGGCTGAAGCTGATCTGATCTGCGGGAGGGACGGACCCGTCGATCATGGTGACCGAGACCCTGGTCAGACCGCTGGGCTTGAAGACAGCGAAGAACTCCTCCATTCGGTCGATGGGGGTGAACCGCCAGTCATCCTGCTTGCGGGTGGGCATGGGGAAGTCGTCAGGATTGAAGGAGCGGGGCTCCTTGTCGGCGCTGGACGGCATGGTTGCCGGGAAAGCGTATGGGTCCTTGGGATCCGCATGCGGAATGGTTATTTCGCTCTTCTGTGACATCAGCCTACCGAACCCTCCATCTGCAATTCGACCAAGCGGTTGAGCTCCAACGCGTACTCCATGGGCAGCTGCCGGGAGATAGGCTCCACAAACCCCCGCACGATCATGCCCATGGCTTCCTTCTCCTCCAGACCGCGGCTCATCAGGTAGAAGAGCTGGTCCTCGGAGACCTTGGAGACGGTGGCCTCGTGGGCCATGGACACGTCGTCCTCGCGAACGTCTACGTGCGGGTAGGTGTCCGACCGGGAGTAGTCGTCCACCAGCAGGGCGTCGCAGACCACCGAAGAAGAGGACTTCTCGGCACCCTTGATGATCTTGACCAGGCCCCGGTATGCGGCCCTTCCCCCGTTGCGGGAGATGGACTTGGAGACGATGGTTGAGGAGGTGTGGGGTGCCAGGTGAATCATCTTGGCGCCCGTGTCCTGGTATTGTCCCTTGCCGGCGAAGCCCAGGGAGAGGGTCTCGGCCTTGGCGTAGGGCTCGGCAAGGATGCAGGCCGGGTACTTCATGGTCGCCTTGGACCCGATGTTGCCGTCCACCCACTCCATGGTGCCGCCCTCGCGTACATAGGCACGCTGGGTAACCAGGTTGTAGACGTTGTTGGACCAGTTCTGGACCGTCGTGTAGCGCACACGGGCGTGAGGCTCGACCACGATTTCCACATTGGCCGCATGCAGGGAGTCGGTGGAGTAGATGGGGGCCGTGCAGCCCTCCACGTAATGGACGTAGGAACCCTCGTCGGCGATGATCAGCGTGCGCTCGAATTGGCCCATGTTGGGCGTGTTGATCCGGAAGTAGGCCTGCAGGGGAATGTCCACATGGACTCCCTTGGGCACGTAGACGAAGGAGCCACCCGACCAGGCCGCCGTGTTCAAGGCGGCGAACTTGTTGTCGTCCGGGGGAATGACCGTGGCAAAGTACTTGCGGAAGAGGTCCGGGTATTCTTTCAGGGCCGTATCCGTATCCAGGAAGATAACCCCCTGTTTGCGCAGGTCGTCACGGATGGAATTGTAGATGACCTCGGACTCGTACTGGGCGGCTACACCGGAGACCAGCCGCTTCTTCTCGGCCTCGGGGATGCCCAGCCGGTCGTAAGTAGTGCGGATGTCGTCGGGCAGTTCCTTCCAGTCCTTGGCCTGCTCCTTCAAGGGCTTGACGTAGTACTTGAAGTCGTCGGCATCGAACCCGCTTAAATCCACGCCCCACTTGGGCATGGGCTTGTTCATGAAAGCCCGATAGCCCTCGAGTCGCATCTGCAGCATCCAGTCAGGCTCGCCCTTGTCGGCCGAGATGGCCCGGACCACGTCCTCGTCGATGCCCTTGTGAGCGTTGCGACCGGCATCATCGGAGTCGTGCCAGCCATAGGTGTAGTCGCCGAACTCGGAGATGATCTGGTCGTCTTTTTTGATTTTTTCTTCATTGACGCGGGAGCGGTCGGCCACATATTGGCTCATTTCCACATCCCGCGATGTGTCTGTCCGCTGCGAGGTGCTGTCCACGAGCTGAGACCTCCTAACACACGCACGGCCACCATATGCGGCCGATCACACCTTTACAGGATAACCGTGGCACTGGTGAACCGCCAGACCCGGGCTTACGCTCTCTAAGGAATCCGACCCTTCCTTTCGGCGAAAGCGCCGATATGGACAATCGCCCGCTTCCCTATAAGAGGGAAACGGGCGATCTTACCGGAAGAGTCCAAAAGGAATTGACTTCAGGCCGCCTCCTGGCCTCCGTGCTCCAGGCTGGCCTTGACCAGGCCGGTAAAGAGAGGATGCGGCTTGGTGGGCCGGGACTTGAACTCCGGGTGGGCCTGGGTACCCACATAGAAGGGGTGCTGGTCCTGGGAGAGCTCCACGAACTCGGTCAGCTGCCCGTCCGGGCTGGTGCCTGAGATGTGCAGGCCGGCCTTGTCCAGCCGCTCCTTGTAGGCGACGTTGACCTCATAGCGGTGGCGGTGGCGTTCTGAGATCTCAGTGGAGCCATAGAGCCGGGCTACCAGGGAGTCGGGCTTGAGCACTGCCGGGTAGGCGCCCAGCCGCATGGTGTGGCCCATGTCGCCATGGCCGGCCACGATTTCCTTCTGCTCCTCCATGGTGGCGATGACCGGGTTCTCGCAGTCAGGCTCGAACTCCGAGGAGTTGGCATCCTCCAGCTCCAGGACGTGACGGGCGAATTCGATGACCATGGACTGCAGACCCAGACAGAGTCCCAAGGCGGGCAGGCCGGTCTCACGGGCGTAGCGCAAAGCGCCAATCTTGCCCTCGATGCCACGGATGCCGAAGCCTCCGGGAACCACGATGCCGTCAACGCCCTCCAGGGCCTTGCGGGCGCCATCCATGGTCTCGCAGGTGTCGGCTGCCACCAGCTTGACCTGGACCTGGGACCGATTGGCGAAGCCGCCGGCCTTCAGAGCTTCGATGACCGACAGGTAGGCGTCAGGCAGGTCGATGTACTTGCCCACGATGGCGACGGTCACCTTGGTACGGGGGTTGTGGACCCGGTCCAGCAGGTCCTCCCACTCGTTCCAGTCGACGTCGTGGAAGGGCAGCCCCAGCTTGCGCACCACGTAGGTATCCAGACCCTCCTTATAGAGGATCTTGGGCACGTCGTAGATGCTGGGCGCATCCACGCAGTTGACCACGCCCTCGGCATCCACGTCGCACATCAGGGAGATCTTGTCCTTGATGCCCTGGTTGAGCGGCCTGTCAGAGCGCAACACCAAGGCATCGGGGGCGATGCCCAGCTGACGCAGGGCCATGACCGAGTGCTGGGTGGGCTTGGTCTTCAGCTCGTGGGCGGCTGCCACATAGGGCACCAGCGAGACATGAACGAACATGCAGTTGTCCGGACCGATGTCCCGACGAACCTCGCGAGCGGCCTCCATGAAGGGCTGGGACTCGATGTCGCCCACAGTCCCTCCGATCTCGGTGATGATTACATCCACATCGTCACTGGCCTGGGCCCGCATGCGGCTCTTGATTTCATTGGTCACATGGGGAATGACCTGGACGCACTGGCCCAGGTACTCCCCCGCCCGCTCTTTGCGCAGAACGGACTGGTAGATCTGGCCGGTAGTTACATTGGCCTTCTGGGAGAGGAAGACGTCGGTGAAACGCTCGTAATGGCCGATGTCCAGGTCGGTTTCGGCCCCATCCTCGGTCACATAGACCTCGCCGTGTTGGAAGGGGTTCATGGTCCCTGGATCGACGTTGATGTAGGGATCCAGCTTCTGTTGAAGAACGCGGATTCCACGGCTTCTCAGCAGACGACCCAGAGATGATGCGGTCAGTCCCTTGCCCAGCGAAGAGACCACGCCGCCGGTGACGAAAATGTGTTTGGTGATATGCCCTTGCGGATTTCCATGTTCTCTGACCATGGAACTTCAGCCTATCAGGCGGGAGCGACCAGAAACCGGTCAACACTCGAGGAGGACTGACTGATTCAAGGACGGCTCAAATGCAGGTGGTCGGCCAGGTAGCGGCCGGTCACCGAATCCGGGTTGCGAGCCACGGATTCCGGGTCCCCTTGGGCCACGATTCTTCCGCCTCGATCGCCGCCCCCCGGACCCATATCGACCACATGGTCGGCGTTGGCGATCATGTCCAGATCGTGTTCGATGAAGACCACCGTGGCCTCCTTGCTGACCAGGCGCTCCAGTACTCCGATCAGGACGCGCACATCCAAGGGATGCAGGCCTGTGGTGGGCTCATCGAGAACGAACATGGAGCCATTCTGCCTACGGCCCAACTCGTTGGACAGCTTCAGCCGCTGGGCCTCCCCTCCAGACAGGGAGGGGGTGTCCTCCCCCAGGGTCAGGTAGTCCAAGCCCAGGTCCTTCAATGTCTGCAAGCCTCGGCGGATGGCTGTGTACTCGCGGCCCTGTGCGAAGACCTCCAGGGCACGGCCCACCTCCATGGCCAGCAGATCGGGCAGACTCATCGGCTCCGCGTGGGCCGGCGTGGACAAACGGTAGTGCTCGGCCTCCGGACGGTATCGACGACCATGGCAGCTAGGGCAGGTGATGGGGATGTCAGGCAGGAACTGCACATCCAGGCTGATCTGCCCGGTCCCGTCACACTGGGGGCAGCGCAGGGATCCGGTGTTATAGGAGAATGCAGAGATGCCCAACTTGTCCTTTTTCGCCTGGCCAGTGGCCGCGAAGAGGCGACGCAGCCGGACCATCAGCCCCGAGTAAGTGGCCACCGTGGAGCGCACGTTGATGCCTATGGGCGAGGAGTCCACCAGCCGGACCCTGTCGATGCCCGCTGGTTCCAGGCTGTGTACATGCTTGGGCATGGGGTCGCCCTGAATGCGGGCCTGCAAAGCCGGGACCAGAGACTCCAGGATCATGGTTGTCTTTCCTGAGCCGGATACGCCGGTTACTGCCGTCATGCACCCACGGGGAATGGCTAGAACGAGAGGGTGGACTGTGTGAATGGGTCCTGATTGCATACGGATCCACTCATTCTCTGCAGGCATGGGATGCCGGTCCCGTACCAGAACAGGCTCGCGTCCATCCAGAAAACCGGCAATACGCGAGTCCGGGTCTGCAGCGATCTGCTCAGGGGCTCCATGGGCCAAAATCCTGCCGCCGCGCTCCCCTGCTCCGGGACCCATTTCGATCAGATAGTCGGCTGATTGCAGAACCTTGACGTCGTGGTCGACGAAAACCACCGAATTGCCGTCGGCCAGCAGGTCGCGCATGACCCCTGTAAGCCCCTCCAGGTTGGCAGGATGCAGGCCGGTCGAGGGCTCGTCCAGCACATAGAGCACGCCAGTGGTCTCATTGCGCACAGCCCTGGCCAGCTGGGCCCGCTGCCGCTCCCCGGTAGACAGGGAGGCGCTGGAGCGGTCCAGGGTCAGGTAGCTCAGTCCCAACTGAATCAGTCGCCTGCCCATCTCATCCAGGGTCTTGCAGAGGGCCGACGCCATGGGCCGCATAGGTTCAGGCAGCGTGGGCGGCAGCTTCCGACCCCAGTCCAGCACCCGATCAAGAGGCCAGGAGGTGACCTCGGCTAGGTTGTCTCCGTTGATCTCGGGCAGACGCGCCCGCTGGTTGAGCCGGGTGCCCTTGCAGTCCGGGCAGGTCCGTTCGGTCAGGAACTTGGCCACCTTGGCCAGGCGCTTGTCGTCGTTGGCTCTCTTGAGCTCCTCGGTCACGGTCAGCCGTGCGTTGCGGAAGGTGAAGTCCAGCTCATGGACACCCTTGATTGAAGTAATGGTGATGTGCTTCTTCTCGGCTGGCCCCTCGAAGACGATCTTTCGTTCCCGATCGGTCAGATCCCGCCAGGGCACGTCGGTGCGGACTCCGAACTCGCGCACGATGTCGGGCTGGACGTTGAAGCCGAAGGTCCGCCATGGCACCACGGCCCCTTGGTCGATGGTCAGGCTGCCATCGGGAACCAGGGTGGCGTCGTCCACCTCGCGCACGGTCCCGGTCCCTTGGCAGGCAGGGCAGGCCCCCAGGGAGTTGAAGGCCAGCTCCTCGGCGCTGGGAGGCTCCACCTTTGCACCGCAAATAGGGCAGCTGATGGTCATCTCGGCTGCCACTGCCAGGGTGGGCTCCTGCCGATGGCCATTGGGACAGACGTGGCTGGCCAGCCGGGAAAACATCAGCCTGAGCACGTTAAGCAGCTCGGTGGCGGTGCCGAAGGTGGAGCGCATGCCGCCCACGCCCGGGCGTTGACGCAGGGCCAATGCGGGGGGCAGGAAACGCACCGAGTCCACCTGAGGGCGCTGGGCCTGGGTCATCCGCCTCCTGGTGTAGGTGGACAGGGATTCCAGGTAGCGCCGTGAGCCCTCGGCATAGAGGACCCCCAGAGCCAGGGAGGACTTTCCGGAGCCCGAGACCCCGGCGATGCCCACCAGATGATTCAAAGGAACGTCGACATCCAGATTGCGTAGGTTGTGGACCCTGGCGCCGCGGACAAGGATGGCCTTGGGCGGTGCAGAGAGCTTCTTGCCGATCTCTCCGCTGTCTCTCATGCGCTCTCCTGCAGGTGAGCCACTGCCTCCAAGGCCAGCCGGTAGCCGTAGAAGCCCAGGCCAGTGATTGTGCCGGTGGCCACCGGCGAGATGACGCTGCGTCGGCGGAAGGCCTCCCGGGATGAAGGATTGGAAATATGAACCTCCATCAGTGGCAGCCCTGCCTGGGTGACCTGGACGGCGGCATCGGCAAGTCCATAGCTGTAGTGGGTAAAGGCCGCCGGGTTGAGTACCACCGCGCTGCCCTGGTCTACCGCCTGATGCATCCAACAGATGACCTGGCCCTCGTCGTCCGATTGCAGCACCTGAACATCCAGGCCCAGCTGCTGACCCCATTGTTCGCAGTCCCGGGTCAGTGTCTCCAGATCCTGACGACCGTAGACATCAGGGTCGCGCACACCCAGCCGACCCAGGTTGGGTCCGTTGACCACCAGAACCGTCTGCCTGCCCTTGTCGGCTTCCGCCATTTGTCATTCCTCCTTGCGTATGGCCTGGAAGGCCTCCTTGAGCGCCGAGACCGGCGGGTCGTCCAGGTGGGTGGGTTTGCCCAAACCATCAAGAATGATAAACCGCAACTTGTTGCCACGGGCCTTTTTGTCCCGATGCATAAGGGTCAGCACATGGTCGAAATCGCCACCATCCCACCAGGTTCTAAGGCCCAGGGAAGACAGAAGCTGCCGGTGGTAGTCGACCGCCTCCTGATCCAGATGGCCGGTGATCCTGGCCAACTCGGCCGCGAAGACCATGCCCACTGAGACGGCCTGACCATGCCGCCAGGTAAAGTGTTCGATCTTCTCGATGGCGTGGCCCAAGGTGTGGCCATAGTTGAGGAACTCCCGCAAGCCGGACTCTTTGAGATCCACTGAGACGTGCCGGGCCTTGACCTCCACGGTGCGTTCGATCAGATCCTGGACCACCGTGCCCAGCCACTGGTCAGACTCCTGTCCGTCGAAGGCTCGCAGGCAGTCAGCCCGCTCCTCCAGCTCACGCAGAATACCTCCGTCCATGATGAAACCGGACTTGGCCACTTCTCCCAGGCCCTCTACGAAGATCTCGTTGGGCAGGGTCCGCAGAGTCCGCAGATCAGCCAGGACGCCGGCAGGGGTGTAGAAGCTGCCTACCAGATTCTTGCCCTGCTCCATGTTGATGCCGGTCTTACCTCCGGTGGAGGCATCAACCATAGCCAGCAGGGAGGTGGGGCAGTTCACATAGCGGATGCCGCGCATCCAAGTAGCGGCGATAAACCCGGCCTGGTCTGTGGCCGCTCCCCCTCCCAATCCCACAACCGCGTCGGAACGGGTGAAGCCCTCGGTGGCCAAGCGCTCCCAGATACCCTGGCTGACCTGGATGGTCTTGCCTGCCTCCGCGTCGGGAATGGTCAAATCCACCACCTGATACCCGGCCTGGCGAAGCAGGGCCCGGGCATGGTCGGAATGACGCTGGACCGGCTGGGTGTGAATCAGGGCCACCCTCATGGTCTGGTCGCCAAGCAGCTCATGCAGTCGCCCGGTCACCCCGGTGCCGATCCTCACATCATAGGGATAGGGACCGCTGACGTGAACCACCCGCTCAGTCAAGGCATCGGCTAGCCGTCGGGCTAGGGCCCAGGGGGTGGTGTTCCTGGATTTGAGGGTGATGGTAGCCAGCCCCTGGTAGACGCTGCGACGCTCACGATAGAGAGCCATCCAGCGCTCCGATGCGCCGCCGCGAAGAAGGGGACGACGATCCGAGTGAGCCGCTCGGCTGATCCCCTCCTCAGGGTCGATCTGCAGGTAGACCACAGCACCGCCAGCCCGCCGATAGTCCTGCAGCGCCTGGAAGACCTCGATGCTCATGGGAGCACCGCCTCCCAGGGACAGGATGCCGCTGGGAAAATCCTTCAAGAGGTCCAGGACCGTCCTGGTCTCCATACCGCGGAAGGCCTGCTCACCCTGGCTGTCGAAGATCTCGCTGACCGACAGACCTACTTCTTCCTCGACGCATTGGTCCGTATCCCGGAAGGGCACCTTGATCAGGGCGGCCGTCTCCCTGCCCAGACGGGTCTTGCCCGCACCGGGCATGCCGATGACGACGGCCTTGGGCATGCTGCTGCTTTCAATCATGCAAGACCGCCCCCTACCGCAGATGCTCGGGCCAGGACTGGAGGTAGGCCTGGGCGTTGCGCCGAACCTCCTCGAGCGAGTCGCCGCCGAACTTCTCCAAGGCGAATCGTGCCAGCGTCAGGTTCATCATGGCTTCGCCGATCACTGCGGCGGCAGGCACTGCAGTCACGTCGGAACGCTGATGGATAGCCTGGGCAGGCTGGCCGGTGGCCACATCCACCGTCCGCAGGGCTCGGGGCACCGAAGAGATAGGCTTCATGGCGGCCCTCACCCTGATGGGCTGGCCGTTGGATGTGCCACCCTCCAGGCCGCCCGCGTGGTTGCTGAGTCTGCGGATGGTGCCGTCAGGACCGGGCTCCATCTCGTCATGGGCCTGTGATCCTGGGCGATCAGCCTCGCTGAATCCATCTCCGATCTCCACGCCCTTGATGGCCTGAATGCCCATGAAGGCGCTGGCCAAGGCCGCATCCAGACGCCGATCGTCCTCCACATAAGTGCCCAGTCCTGCAGGCACGCCATAAGCGATGACCTCGAAGACCCCACCGGCGGTGTCGCCGTCCTTCTTGATCTGGTCGATCCTGGCCACCATCCGCTTCTCAGCGTCCTTGTCCAAGGTCCTGACCGGAGAGGCATCCAGGGCGGGTCCGTCTTCAGGGCCGGGCGTAGCCTCATGCCCCTCCAGCCCGACCCCGGCTATGGAGATGACGTGGGAAACGGTCCGTATGCCCAGGGCCTGCTGCAGGAAGTCGGCAGCCACCGATCCTAAGGCCACCCTGGAGGCGGTCTCCCTGGCAGATGAGCGCTCAAGGACTGGACGCGCATCCGTAAACCCGTACTTGCGCATACCAGTCAGATCGGCATGGCCTGGCCTGGGCCTGGTCAGAGGGGCGTTGCGACCGGTCGCCGGGGGCTCCTGATCGGCAGGCAGCTCGTCCACGCTCATGATCCGCTCCCACTTGAGCCACTCCGTGTTGCCGATCTCGACGGCCACTGGTGAACCGAGCGTCCGTCCATGTCTGACTCCGGTCAGCAGTCGCACCTTGTCCTGCTCAAATCCCATCCTGGCCCCACGGCCATAGCCCAGCCGACGACGGGCCAAGGCCGATTCGATATCCTTGGTGGACACGGCGACACCGGCGGGCAGACCCTCCATCATGGCCACCAAGGCCTCTCCGTGGGATTCCCCTGCCGTCTGCCAGCGCAACATATTCAAGCTCCTCGTTTGTTCCTCGTTTGCCAGGTTAGGGCTACGTATGATTATCTTAGAAGATGGTCTACCTCATCCCAGCGCCGGGACTGCTGACCGCCCTCCTCCTGGCCCTGATAGACATCCGCTCCCGGCGAGTCCCACGTCTTCTGGTGCTCTTCGGGCTGGTGCTGCAGACCGTGACCCTGCTGGTCTTTTCCCTGATCAAGGGTCGTCCGATGCTACTGGCGCAGTGCCTGCTGCTGACTCTGGCATGTGCAGGACTTCAGCTCCTGCTGGCCCTGGTCCGACCCGGCGCCCTGGGACTGGGCGACGTGACGGCTACAGGTCTGGTCGCCCTGAGCCTGTCTGTCCTAGGATGGACGACCATTCTGGTCTGGTGGCTGATAATGGGCCTGCTGGGACTGGTTTCCCTGGCTCTGGTCTGGTTGGCTCGGCGCCGCAGGTCGGCCAGAACGAACAACCCTCTCTCGCTGGCCTATGTCCCAGTCATCCTAGCCGCAGCGGTGATAGCTCTGGTCATTGAAGCCATCTAGGACTGGCGGTCTGCCGGATAATTGAGATCCTGAATTCCAGGGGGACAAGGCGCTACTTGCTCTGCTCGTTGTGCTGGGACTCCCAGGCCTTGTACTCCTTGACATCGCGGTTGAACTGATCTGGGTTGTCACTGAACCTGGTCTCTCCCGTGTCCATGTTGACGGTCACGAAATAGAGCCAGTCGCCAGACTCAGGGTGCATGGCCGCCTGAATGGCCTCGTCTCCAGGGCTGCCGATGGGGCCTGGCGGCAGGCCCGGGTGGACCCTGGTGTTGTAGGGGTCGTTGGCATTCTTCAGCATGGCATCGGTCAGCTTCAAGGCAGAGACATTGTTGGAGTACGCCACGGTGCTGTCCATGCCCAAGGGCATTCCCTTGGCCAATCGGTTTTCAATGACCCGGGCCACCTTGTTGTAGTATTCCGACTTGTTGACCTCGGCCTCGGTGATGGAGGCCGTGTTGAGTATAGTCTGCCGATCCTGGCCCCCGGGCACGCCCAACTGGTCCAGGTGCTCGATCCGCTTGGAGACCAGGTTGCTCAGGATGGCCTTGGCCGATCCGGCCTTGCGCACATCGTACTCACCTGGCTGCAGCCATCCCTCGAAGTTGCCCCGTGCCTCCTGGGGCAGGATGTCCTCGCCCTTGGCTTGGATCAAGGCGTCGAAATCGCCCTGCGGAACACCGGAAAGCTGGGCGGCCCGGGCAACCACATCGCGGACCCGTTCGCCCGCTCTCACCTGCAGGAAGCCTCCGGCCTTGCTTCGGTCGGTCAGAATGGCCACCACATCCGAGGCCTTCATTCGCAGACGCAGATCGAAGGTGCCGGGCAGGAGCCGGGATTCGGACTGGGTGCTGGTGATGGCGTGCAGGAAGGCGGCCGTGGACTTGACCACCCCGGCCTTGACCAGATTGGCACCCACCTGATCAGCCCCCTGGCCGCTCTCGACTGTGAACTCCAGGGGCTGTCCGCCAGGGCCTGGATAGTCGGGGGCTACCTCCTTGGTGGCTACGATCCGGGGGGCGCCATGGCGCAGCCCGCCCACCAGGATCACCACGCAGAAGGTGGCCAGCACAACAGCCAAGGCAATGAGGACGATCATGATCTGCTTGCGATGTTTGCGTCTTTCGCGCCGACGGCGCATTTCACGACGTGAACGAGGAGGACGTGGCGGCATAGCGGAAACCGGGGCCTGCCCGTCGGCAACCCATTGGACCTTGTCCTGGAAGAATTCCTGCATGTCGTCGGCCAATTAGCACTCCTTGTCGGCACGTCGGTCGTCCAGGGCCGACTGCAACAGCACAACAGCGGACTGCTGATCGACCACCGGACGATGTCTTCGCCCGTCCACGCGGGCATCATAAAGCTGACGGTGGGCGCTGACGGTCGTCAGTCGTTCGTCTCGCAATACTACACTGGGCAGCTGTCCAGGGGCAACGCCAGCATCTTGTGCAACCTCATGCAGGCGGCCGGTCAGGGCTCTCACCCAACGGGCCGCCTTTTTGGCGCTGCGACCAGCCTGGCCGCTCAGCAGCAGGGGGTGTCCGACTACGACCTTGGACACACATTTATCCATAATCAGGTCTTCCACCTGGTCCAAGGCCTGAAAATAGTCACCCTGGACCTGGATGTTACCAGCGGGAAAGGCCAAGGACAACTCCGGGTCCGACAGGGCCAGACCCACCCTGGCTTCGCCTAGATCCACCCCCAGCCACACGCCTGTCTGTGATCCCACGGGAGAGCTCAGCCCTCTCGGACCTGATCGCTTAGGGCTTTCAAAGCCCGATCAATGGCTGAAGCATCCTGGCCGCCACCCTGGGCGAAGTCAGGCTTGCCACCACCGCCGCCTCCCAGGACCTTGGATGCTTTCCTGACCAGGTCGCCGGCCCTAAGACCACGGTCACGTGCAGCCTGGTTGGTGGCTACAAAGATGACGGGCTTCTCATCCTCGCTGACACCGGCCAAAGCAACCACAACCGGGTATTCATCGCCCATGCGGGCCCGCAGGTCGGTTACCGTCTTGCGCAGGGCATCGACCGAGCCAAAATGCTCCATATTCCGAGAGGCGATCTTGACCTCGCCTGGGGCGTGCAGAGCATGGTTGGCCAGCTCTGGCACAGCCTGGGCCATCTGCTGCTCATAGGTTGCTGCCAGTCGGCGATCGGACTCCTTGAGCTTGGCCAGCAGGGTAGAGATCCTAGACTCAAGCTCGTCAGGGCGGGCGTTGAGCTTGTCTGAGAGCTGTGAGACCAGGGCGTGCTCACGGGCGTTGTACTCGTACGCCCCCTGACCCACTACGGCATCGACACGACGAACGCCGGTGCCCACCGAGGCCTCGGACATGATGGAGACCGCGCCGATCTTGCCCACGTGGTCCACATGGGTTCCCCCGCAGAGCTCACGACTCCAGCCGTCCTCGCCAATGGAGACCACACGGACCACGTCGCCATACTTCTCCCCGAACAGGTGCATGGCGCCCAGGGCGATGGCATCGTCGTACTTCATCTCCTGCGTGGTCACGGCCAGGTTGTCTCGCAGGCGGTCGTTGACGCGGGATTCCACCGCATCCATGGCCTGGCGGCTGGGGGCCTGCGACCACTGGAAGTCGAAACGCAGCCTGTTGGGCGCATCCTCAGAACCGCGCTGCGTGGCCTGGGGACCCAGTTCCTCTCGCAAGGCCTTGTGGACCATGTGCGTTGCGGTGTGTGAGCGGGCGATGGCGCCGCGCCGGTTCCGGTCGATGGTGGCCGTGACCTTGGCCTGCAGGGTCAGCGTCCCTTCGGTCAGCCGACAACGGTGGATAGTCAACCCCTTGATGGGCTTCTGCACGTCGTCCACTTCAAGGACGGCCCCATCGTCGGCCAGTATCTCACCCTGGTCGGCTAGCTGACCGCCGGCCTCGGCATAGAAGGGCGAGCGGTCCAGAATCACCTCAACCTGGGCAGGTGCCTTGACAGCCGGAACCGCTCCCTTGCCCTCCTGGATGATGCCCAGGACGGTTGACCGGCTGGAAAAGTCAGTGTAGCCCAGGAAGACCTGAGGCTCGGCCAGACTCTTGCGCATATCGTCGTAGACGCTCAGGTCCACGTTGTGCCGCTTCTTCATAGCATCGGCGCGAGCCCTGGACTTCTGCTCGTTCATGAGCTTCCGGAACTCGTCCTGATCGACCTTGACTCCCTGTTCGGCAGCCATCTCCAGGGTCAGCTCGATGGGGAACCCATAAGTGTCGTGCAGAGTGAAGGCATCCTTGCCGGACACCTCAGGTTCGCCCTTCCCGCTTTTGGCCTTGTTGACGGCAGTATCCAGAAGGGTGGTTCCCTTGTCCAAGGTCCGGCGGAAGGACAGCTCCTCGCCATAGGCCGATTCGGACACATCAGAGAAGGTGTCGTTCAGCTCCGGATAGCTGAGGGCCATGGCCTCCTTGGAGACTGGGAAGAGCTGAGGCAGAACCTCCTGGTCCACGCCCAGCATCTTCATGGAGCGGATGGTCCGGCGCAGCAGACGACGCAGCACGTAGCCACGACCGACGTTGCTGGGGCGGACTCCGTCGCTCATGATCATCAGGGCCGAGCGGACATGGTCGGCCACCACACGGAAGCGCACGTCATCCTGGGCGTCGTCGCCGTAGTGCCGACCAGACAGGCTCTCGGCCGCCTGGATGACAGGGTAGACCTCGTCGGTCTCATAGATGTTCTGCTTGCCCTGAAGCAGGTAGGCCAGACGCTCCAGTCCGGCACCGGTATCGATGTTCTTGTGCTCCAGCTCGCCCACGATGTGCAGGTCTGTCTTGGATCGGACATTGTCCACCTCGTAGTTTTCGAAGACCAGATCCCAGATCTCGATGTATCGGTTCTCGTCTGCCGAAGGGCCGCCCTCCTTGCCATAGGCAGGGCCGCGATCCACGTAGATCTCGGAGCACGGTCCGCCGGGGCCGGGGCCGCCGGTTGTCCAGAAGTTGTCCTCCATGCCCAGGATTTCCATGTGCTCTGGGTCGAAACCCTCGTTCTTCCACAGTGAACGAGCCTCGTCATCGTCGGTGTAGGTGGTGACCCAGATCGTTTCGGGGTCGAAGCCGTAGCCGCCCTGGTCCTGGGGCTTGGTCAGCAGATCCCAGGCATAGTGGATGGCCTCCTCCTTGAAGTAGTCGCCGAAGGAAAAGTTGCCCAGCATCTGGAAGAAGGTGCCGTGACGGGTGGTCTTACCCACCTCATCAATGTCCAGGGTACGCACGCACTTCTGATTGCTGGCCATGCGGTTCTTGGGCGGGGTCTGCTCCCCCAGCAGGTAGGGGATGAAGGGAACCATGCCGGCGATGGTGAAGAGCGTGGTGGGATTGGGCGAAATCAAGGAGGCGGAGGGAACCACCAGATGATCCTTGCCCTGGAAATAATCGAGGAAACGCTTGGCGATTTCCGATGTGCGCATGCTGCTTCTGCTCCTTCAGACCCGGCAAACACCGAGGGGATTACGGGTTGTCTAAATGACTCGGTTGTACGGGGTGCGAGCAGGTCGCCCTCACTCCGGACTCTTAGCTGAATATGGTGATTTTATACCGGCCAGGCGTGTCTGCCTTGGCCTGTCCGCCCCGGGCTCAGCCCTGGAAACGGTCCAGATAGCGGCGGTCCAGCTCGTCCTGCCGCTGGTGCATTGTCTGGGTGAACTGGCGCACCAGACCGGACAGGGTCCGTGAAGCTACCTGGTCCTGGTCCTCACCCAGCACGAATTCCCTCGCACGCTTCGGGGTATTGGCCCTCACATAGGCCTCTGCCTTGGTCACCAGGACCACGCCTGCCGTGACGCCCAGCCCCATCCAGAAGATCCGTTTGAACATCAGCGGGTCCTCCCCTCGTTCCCTTGACCGTCATTGGTCTTTTTTGCTGTGGAGGGATTGGATTCGGCGTTGCCGCGACCACCTGAAAGGAATGACGAGATCGTCTTGCGCAGGGCATAGAGGAAGGCTGCCACTTTGATGACCGGCTTGCCCAGCATTGATCCATACAGGTCGGTCAGGGCGCCGACGTTGCCTGCCGTGGTCGAGGCCGCTGCGGAGATGCGATTGATGTCGGTCAGGGTCTGGTTGAGCTGAGTGACCGTGCTGGCGGACTCATCCAGGGTGGGCACCACATGGTCGCCCGCCTGCTTGATGGTCTGCGCCAACTGGTCGAAGAGCTTCCCTAGACGAATCAGGGGATAGATCAGAAACCCCGCCAGGATAGCGAAAGCAATGGCCGCTATCAGGCCGGCAATCTCTCCTACGCCCATCTGCTACCTCTCTTCCATTGGTACGATACTGGGGACAACGCTAGCACGCACCGTCTATCAGACTAGGCCACGACCGGCCGGTTGAAGCCGATTCAGCGGTTGAAGGACTGAACCTGCAGGGCGCGCTCAAAGGGGGCTTCCGTATCAAAGTCGAATACTGTGACGCTTCCGTTGCTCGGGCGGCAGCTGGTGTCGTAACGACCGCCGCCGAAGCGGTTGACCAGACTGAGCAGGGTGTTGCCGTGCGAGATCAGCAGGACGCGGTCGCCATCTTTCAGATGCGGATCGGCTGCAATCAAGGCGAATCCGCCGGCAATGCGCGTCCAGTACTCGCTGTCGGACTCCGCATCGCCAAAGGGGTCGGCCTCCTTGAGGAAGTCCCTGGTGGCGGCCAGACCGAACTGGTCCACAATCTGCTGGTAGGTTCCTGCTCCATGTGGCGCGCCTGCAGCCCACCAGGCCAAGGCCATGTCCTGCCCCTCGAAATAGCCATAGAACTGCTCGCGGAAGTGACTGTCGCTGACCGGCTCAGGCTTGTTCTCCGACTGGTTCTGGTCCAGGATTCTGCGGACTGTCTCCTGGGCGCGTGTAGTGTCCGAACAGTAGGCGGCCGCAAAGCTCACTTTGCTCAATCTTTGGCCCGCACGATCAGCATCCTCGAGCCCCGATGAGGTCAAGGGCGAGTTGGACCAGCCTTGGAGACGGTTGTAGCGGTTGAAATAAGTCTGTCCATGGCGGACAGCATACAGATGGAGCAACATGACCCCATTATCCCACGCGAATCCCAACAGGGGCGGCAGAACCTGACATGCAAAGAGCCCCGGACGAACCGGGGCCCCGAGATTTTTCGCGGTCAGCGAGCGTAGAACTCGACCACATACTGAATGTTGACCTGAACCGGGATCTCCTCCGGTTCAGGCTTGCGGACCAGGGTGGCCTTCAGGGAGGCCAGGTCCACGTCCAGGTAGCCGGGGACTGCAGGCAGCACGTCCCTATGGACGCCTTCCGCGGCGATCTGGAAGGGCACCATGGTCTGGCTCTTGGGCTTGACCTGAATGGTCTGACCGGGCTTGACCCTGTAGGAAGGACGGTCCACGATGTTGCCGTCGACCAGGATATGGCGGTGGACCACGTACTGACGAGCCTGGGCCGTGGTGCGTGCGATGCCGGCGCGCAGGACCAGGTTGTCCAGGCGGCACTCCAGCTCGCGAAGCATGGCTGCACCGGTCTGGCCGGACTCGTGGGTGCCCCGCTCGTAGGCGGCACGCAGCTGCTTCTCGGAGACGCCGTACTGGGCGCGCAGCCTCTGCTTCTCGCGCAGACGGACAGCGTAGTCGGACTCGGTGCGACGGCGGCTGCGGCCGTGTTCGCCTGGGCCATAGGGGCGCTTTTCGAACAGGCGCTGGGCCTTGGGGGTCAGGGCGATGCCCAGAGCGCGGGACAGGCGGACCTGGCGACGCGCACGCTGAATGTTAGTCATTGATGCAATCCTTACTTGCTTCTGTCGTTATCTGAACGAAGACGGCCGAAACCGTCGAGTCAGGCCTCTCCAATGCTTCACCGTGCCAAGCACGAACGACCTTGCGGCCGCCGACCCATTGATGGGCTGAGACTCCAGATAGATTTGTGCACAAATGCGCAAACCAAGTGTTCATTAAACCACATGTGCCCGACCTGGGGCAAAGAGTATGTTGTGATATATTCATACCAACGGTCGGTATGATATTGAGTCATGACAAGCAGACTCCCCCAACCAACCGACGATGACCTATCGTCATCGACCTGAAAGGAAGACGCCTATGGCCCGCAATGCTCACCCTGAACTGACGCAAGAGCGAATCATCAAAGCCGCTACCGAGCTCTTCACCCGCCAAGGCTACGACAAAACCAGCATGCAGGACATCATCAATGCAACAGGAGGCTTGAGCAAGGGAGCTGTTTACCATCACTACCAGTCCAAGGAAGACCTCTTCGACGCTGTGGCCAATAGATTGATGAGCACTGTGAGCGAGACGACCAGCAAGGCCCATGCCCGGTCGAAGCAAGACACGGCTTTGAAGCAGCTGCAGTCGCTCTTCTCTCCCGAGCGGGCGCGAAAGAGGCTGGAGGCCGCGGATCTGATGTTCCGCGAATTCAACCCAAAGGCCAATCCTAAGATGATCGGCATGGAATTCACCGCCTTGGTGGATGAGCGGGACGACTTTGTCGACCTGATCAAGCAGGGCAACCAGGAGGGTTCAATGCATGTGGACCACGTCGAACAAACTGCAGAGATCTTCCGCCTGCTGGCTAATATGTGGCTCCTTCCCTTCTTTCGTAGGGGAACACAGGCGGAACTGCGCACCAGAGCCGCTTGCTTTTTCTCTATCCTGCAGGGCCTGGGCATCCCCCTGGAGGACCAAGGGTTCTCCGACCTGCTGGCCTCCTTCGGCACCGATGCCAAAGGGGGCGGCAAAGAAAAGACCGAAGGCGAGGGGAGCATATGAACCCGCTCGCTCACAACCAAACCTCAGGCAAAGGGTTGCTGGCACCGCCGTTCATTGCTCTTCTGACGACTGAGATTCTCTCCAATCTAGGGCAGACATGCTTGGTCTTCGCCCTTCCCCTTCATCTGCTCAACATCTCAGGATCGGCATCCCTCTATGGCATGGCATCCGCTCTGGCCGTCCTTCCATCCATACTCCTGACCCCCCTGGGCGGAGCTCTGGCTGACCGACTGCACAAGCAGTCCACCATGGCAGTGCTGGACATTCTGTCGGCATTGACCGCCTTCTTGTACATTCTGATCGGCCACAAAATCGACCCCGTTTTTTTGACCGTGGCCTGCATGATGCTGGTCAACGCCTATAGGGCCTGTTACAGCCCAACGGTGCAAGCAGCCCTTCACTGCCTGGTAGACAGAAAAGACCTGACCCGTGCATCAGCCCTGGTTTCCCAGGCGATCTCCCTCGTAGGAATGATCGGACCAGTGTTGGCCGGCATGGTCATGGGATTCTTCGGAATCATGCAAACGGTCGGGATTGCCGCCTTGGTCTGTCTTATTTCTGCTGTCTGGATCAGGATCGCCGTCAGGATTCCCGAACCAGCACAGGGCTCCTCCCAAGGCCCAAGAGCACTGGTGAGCCATCTGGCCGCGGACACCAAAGCGGCTGCACAATTTCTGGTCAGGCATGGCAACCTCAAAGTGGTCATAGGACTCAGCCTGGCGACCAACTTGATCTTTGCCTCCTACATCAACGTGGCCCTGCCCTATATGGTCACTCGCACGCTGGGCCTGAGCAATGCCATGCAGGGGCTGGCCGAAGGAATACTGGCCTGCGGAAGCCTGCTTGGAGCCGTCTTGGTGTCCATCCGTCCAGCCTGGTTCAATCTGCAACGAATACCCATGCTGCTCTCGGCCAGCGCCCTGGTTCTCCTGCCCATTGCAGCAGGACTGCTTCTGCATTCGCCTGCTCATGTCCTCTTCGCACTGGTAACCGGATGCATAGCTCTGGCAGCGGGAATAGTGCAGACGGTCAGCATCACTTCCCTGTCCTATGAGCAGATTCATACCCCTGCAAGGCTGATAGGCAAGGTGATAGGGCTGACCAATAGTCTATGCATGTGTGCGATTCCGCTGGGACAAGCCGCCTTCGGCCCGCTGATCGACCACTGCCCCATGACCCAGATCATCACTGGAGTGGTCATGGTGACACTGCTGACATGTCTGATCGCCAGGCTGGCCATGGAACCGGACGAATGACTGGCATGGCGTATGCCCTTTGAATGCCGCGCCAGCGCTTTTCGTCATTGACGGTCAAAGGTCCATCGCTTAAAGGCTGACAGGTCTTACTTTGCTGAAGGCACTGTCTTGCAAATCTTCCGAGTGAAGGCCTTGCGGCGTCCAGGCGTATCAACCTTCGAGTCGATGCGGCCCAGAATGCTGGCCCCAGTAAATTTGATACCGCAGAATTTTAGGATGGAATACTTCCATCGGGTCACGGTGGAACCATGCATCTTGGAGACGAAGGCCGGCCCATGGCTGCTGCTGATGATTTGCGCCGTCTTGCCCTTGAGCAGTCCCTCCGATTTGAGACTGCTCCCATACCGGTAGGCGAATTGTGGCGTGAGTACCCTATCCAACCAGCCCTTGAGGATGGCTGGTTCACCTGCCCACCAAATGGGGAAGACAAAGACCAGATGATCGGCTCGGGCAACCATGCTTTGATAACGCTTAGGTGCTGATTCGTCCTCCATGTGCTTGGCATAGCCGTAACGAAGCACCGGGTCGAAGTCTTCTTGGCTGAGGTCGATCATCTCGACCGTGTGACCCTTACGCCGGGCAGTTAGCGCGTAAGCCTGGGCGTTGGCATGGCTAAAACTACCTTCATAGGGTGATCCTTGAATAACAAGTATGTTCATGTCATCTACTTCTTCAGTTGTACTGCATTTGGCTTTGGCGCTATCTAAAACTTCAGCTGGCTCTATTATTCAATAATAATTTCATATCCGGTAACTTACCGCGAGCAAAACCGTCGACAGATTGGACAGCGATGGGTCTGGCCTGAAGATTATATGAATGCAGGTAAGCTACCCGATCATACTAGGATCGGAGCCAGCAAGAGCGACCAGGGTGGCCCGGGTGCGTGTCAGGCGGGAGACCATGAGACCAACGCAGGAATAGGCCAGTGCGAACAAGGCAACCACAGTAAGCGGAAGACCCCAGGAGGCCAGATCTGCCGCACTTGTATCCACTATTGATTGGACAGCGGTGTTGTACCACCAGCCCGGAGTCAGTTTACCGATGGTCTGCATGACCGGAGGCAGGCTGCCGCCGGTACTTGACCCGGAGGTGAACATAACCACCAGGCCGAAGATGACGCCTACAGAGTTTATGAGCGAAGAGGAAGGATTGAACTGAGCAAGCATGAATCCGAAGGATGCCGCCGATACCGCGAATATCAGCATGGCGAAAAAGCTCAGCAGCACCCTCCCCCAGCCCAGTGAAGTCAAGGACACCCCAGAAGCCGCCATACTGAAGGCAACGAGTGCCACATAGTAGGCCCAGGAGATGCCTGCCAGGATGAGGGCTGCCGTGAGCTCCTGTCCATTCAGACTGCTTGATCGCATTGGAGAGGCAAGCAGGCGCCGACGTCGGTCAGGAGAGCTGAACGCGGCGAAGAGCGTGGCGACGCTGACCGTCAGCGCTGTCATCAAGGGAAAGGCAGCCAGGCCAACTGTCGTAGCGAAGCCTTCCGACAGTGCTCTATTGTCGCCCTTTGGGCTGGCATGGATGCCCACATGTGGCTGCTTGTCGGCATAGTGGGCCACTGCATAGGCGGCAGCACCATTGAACACTGCCGACGAATGCAGCTCCATCGAGCCGTTTTGTCCTCGACCTGCAAGCAAAGCAGAACGAAGAGCATCAAAATAGCTGTCCACCTGCAGTTGTGCCAGACTGCCGCGGCTGGAATTATAGGAGGCCGCCGTTTCAACTTTCGGGAAACCAAGCGTCTTACCGCCGCTGGGAGCTTGGGCAGCAGTGTCTTCAAGCGCCTCAAGGAAGCGTTGCCCATATCCGGCTGGGATGATAATGGTCAAATCGCTTTTGCCGGATACATTTGCGTCCTGCAAAGCCTGTGGCCTATCTTCGACTGTCACCAGCTGGGCCGACTTGCTCAGATACTGCTCCAGACCCCGGCCCAGCTCGCAACCGACCTGGTCACCGCAATCCCTGTTGATGACGGCTACCTTCGCACGTGCGGGTTCGAAGCGCCCAACCGAGCTTGAGGCATTGGCACGCACCGCGGCCTGCATATTCGTGGAACCGATGACAATCATGACCAGGCTCATGCCCACCAGATACAGGAGGAGGTAGAACTTATGCGCCCAGATGACGCGCAGTGCTGTTTTACAAGTATTCATACCGTTGTTTCCTTAGGAGCAGACCACAGGCAGCCAGGAAGAAGGCGGCCATAATGACCAGGATGCCGCAGGTGCGGGCGAAAGGTGCCAGGCTGTCGTAGTAGACGATGTCGTAGAAAAGGTTGGAGACCTGCTTGACGGGGTTGATCAGGTGCAGGACCGGAGCGCGTTCCTGTATGGCATTGTTGAGGTCCATAGCCAAGCTGCCATAGAGGCCGATAAAGGCACTCAGGGTGCAGTCGATGCCGACGACCAAACCAACCTTCGTTTCGATGGGGAGTTTGGGAATCGCACCCATCATAGAGCCGAAAGCGGTAGCCATAAAGGTGCCCACGGCGATGGCTATGAGTGCTATCGGGTCACGACCGCCGATTTGCACGCCGCAGACTGTTCGGACGAAGATATAGGCGACTAGGAGGCTGACTGCGGAGAAGAGCCAGGAGGCCAGAAAGGCACCCGCTGCCTGCCGCCACTTGGGGCTGGGAGAACTGGCCCGTCGGGCTCCCAAGGCTGAAAGGTTGGGCTGAGTCCTGGCAATCATCTCAGCTGCGGTGCTGGCACTGATAAGACAGGCCATAGCGAGCACAGCGAAGAAGTAGGGCGCGGTCATCGAAGGGTGGATGTGCGTCAGGCGGATTTGCTTGGTGTAGGTCTGTCCGCCGGATCGCACCAGAATTTGAGTACTTGGTGAGGATTTGGTAGACCTTGCGGATTTTGCTTGGTTGAAGCTGCCCAGCGAAGCGGAGAGAATGGAGACCGCTATGCCTTCGGAAGCGGTTGAATCGGATTGGATGCTGGCTGCTTCACGGTCGCACAGGACCATGTTGACCAGACCGTCAGAGCCCGCGTACAGGTATCCGATGTCTTTCCGGCTATCCAGACGCGTGTCTGCTTCGGCCTTGGTAGCCACCGTCGTCGGGATAAGCAGCTGAGTGTCGTCGGACCCAGCCTTGGGTTTCTTCGATAGTGAGGAAACCAGCTCGTCAGCACCTGGGCTGGCTTTCCAGTTGCTGTCCGAGACTATGGCGAAATGCTGTGCCTCGGCAGTGTAGCCGTCTTGCAGGTTGCCCATGATGCCCAGCATCAGAGCGGCCAGAATGACCGGAAAGGCCAGGACCCAGAAAAGGGAGGAGGTGTTGCGTATCGAGGTCTTGACGTTGATCAGGAATGAGTTCCACATAGATATGTGCTCCTTACGGCAATTGAGCCTATGGACCGCGCTCAGTCACGCAGTTCCTTGCCGGTCAGCTCCAGGAAAACGTCGTTGAGGGATGGCGGACGGCTGGTCAGGTGGCCGTAGCTGGTCTGGGTGGATTCCAGGACCGTCAACACGTCCTGCAGGTTGTGCTCGCCCTGGCGGCAGCGGATGACCAGCTCCTTGCCGTCATAGTCGACAGATTGAGCCAGAGGCAGGGCGCGGATTTTGGCCAGTGTGGACTCCTGCAGGTCCAGAGTCTCGACGGTGACCTGCTCACCGGCCTGGACCATGCCCTTGAGTTCCTCAGCCGCGCCTAGGGCGATCTGACGGCCATGGTCCATAATCATGATCCGCGTACAGATCTGCTCCACCTCCTCCATGTAATGGCTGGTGTAAACCACGGTGGCCCCCTGGTCGTTCAGCCGTTCGATGCCCTCCAGAATGGCGTTTCGGCTCTGGGGGTCAACGGCGACGGTGGGCTCATCGAAAAAGATGAGGTCGGGCTGGTGGGCGATGCCACAGGCGATGTTGAGCCTGCGCAGCAGGCCGCCCGACAGCTTGCCCGGGCGGAACTTGCGGAAATCGCCCAGCCCCACGAAGTCGATGGCCTGCTCGACCAGGTCCTTGCGGTCGGCCTTCTTGGGCACGTAGAGGGAGCAGAAATAGTCGATGTTCTCCTGGACGCTCAGTTCATTGAAGACGGCCACATTCTGTGGAACCACGCCGATATGACTTTTGAGATCGTAGGAGGTCGGGGTCATCTCCTGCCCGAATATGCGAACCGTTCCCGATTCAAAGCTGAGCAAGGCCAGGATGCAGTTGATGGCAGTTGACTTGCCTGAACCGTTAGGGCCGAGCAGTCCGAATACCTCGCCACGACCGACTTCCATGTCGAAGTGGTCCAAGGCCACCGTGTCACCGTAGCGCTTCACCAATGCGCTGACCTTCAAGGCCGGCTCTTGCTCATGTGAACTGTTCATGATTCCATCATCCCAGCTGCAGCTGGCCCAACACCGTGACAGTTGTCATCAAAATTGTAAAATGCTCGAATCAGATTAATGACATCTGTCATGGGTGCTCCCGCCTGTGGATCGGCGCAGGAACGGGTAGTCCGCCAATTACTATTTAGGACAATAGAGCAACAGGGCGAGGAGACATTCATGGGCAGGATAGCTGGCTGGCTGGCCCTGGTTGGTCTGGGGGCCTTATGCGGATCATGGTATGGTTCAGTGGTTTCAGCAACCCTGATCGCTGGCCTCTTGGCCTCGGTAGCAGTAGGAGCCCTGTGTGAATGGACGTTGCCAGCGCCAGGTTCCATGTTGGGTGGTGCCCTGGTGTCGCTTTTGGCAACATTCATACCAGTCTGGCTTTTCTTTTTGCCAGCGCTGGCTTTCGAGGCGGGAGTTGGACTCGGAGCCATAGTCCCGACTGCCGGATCAGTCGGCATGAAAGACTCCCTGGCCAAGGACTCTAGGCTGCTCTTGGACCTGTTGCCGGCATTCTTCTGGCTGATACCTGCCATCACTGACCTCATACTGTTCAGAGGCCTCACCCAACGCTATGCGCTGCTGACTTTGTTGACATCAGCACTGGCGCAAGGCGGCGGTCTGGCATGTGCGCGCTTAGCGGAGGCTAAGGAGCGTGTATGGCAGATTGAAGACACCGGGCGCTACCAGATTCGCCAACTGCGCGGCCGCATCAACGACCTGGACGAGGAGAGGGCCCAGGCGACCCGGATGGCACACTTATCCGAGCGGACCCGAATCGCCCGAGACATTCACGACAATGTGGGACACCAGCTCACCCGTGCCATCGTGCAGATCCAGGCTGGCCGCGTGGTGGCTCAAAGCAAGGGTGACCAGAGTGCCGAGCAGCTACTGGACAGTGTCGGCAAAACCTTGGACGAGGCCATGACCACAATTCGTCGTTCCGTGCATGACTTGGAGGATGAGGGCACTGACTTCGCATCCCAGATGCAGGAAGCCAGCTCCGAAGCTTCGACGGGGCGGTTGCAGGTCGATCTGAACAATGGCATTGAGGCAGCGCCTGCACCAGTGTGCCGTTGCTTGGCCACCATTGTTCGCGAGGCCCTTACCAATACGGTCCGCCATTCTTCAGCCAAGTCAGCGCAGGTTATCCTGCGCGACCTCCCAGCCTTCTGGCAGATGGTGGTGCAGGACGACGGCGGGATTCAGCAATCGCAGCCTGACAGCTCGCACTTAAAGAAGCCAGAGCTCCATCGCGGCATGGGGCTGGCCGATATGGAGGCCAGGGCCAGGGCCTTGGGCGGCACGGCCAACAGCGGCCCCAACCAGCAAGGATGGAAGGTCTTCGTATCCTTGCCTAAGGAACCTTGGTTCTACCACACCCCAGCCGAGCATGAAGAGGGTAGGAAGGTAATGGCATGAAAGTCGCTATCGCTGATGATGATCCGATCGTCTGCTCATCCCTGTCAACGATTTTGACGGCAACCGGTACTGCAGATGTGCTCTGGACTGCCGGTGACGGCCAGTCAGCCCTCGAGAGTTTTCAGGCAGCTGGAGGAAAGCCAGACGTTCTGTTGCTTGATGTGCAGATGCCTGGCATGGATGGTCTGGAGGCGGCGGAACGCATCATCGCCATGGATTCGGCTGCCCGTGTGCTCTTTCTAACCACCTTTGCAGACAAGGAATATATTTCACGCGCCCTGGCCTTGGGCGCCAAGGGGTATGTGATCAAGCAGGACGTGGCTTCAGTGGTGCCGGCTCTGCAAGCCGTCATGGCGGGACAGACGGTTCTTGGAGCTGAGGCCGTGGCTAATCTGTCACTAGGCAATAAGGACACACAGTCGCAAAAGAATCCGGCTGAGCCTGTTCCCCGGCGCTTCCAAACACTGACCGACCGCGAACGCGAAATCGTCGCTCTGGTGGCCGGCGGCCTCAACAACCAAGCCATCGCCAGGCGGCTCTGCCTCAGCGAGGGCACTGTCCGCAATCACATCTCAGCCATCCTGGCCAAGACCAACCTGGCCAACCGCACTCAGTTAGCCGTGGAATGGCTGTCCTCGCAAGAGTCATGAGTGCATAGTTCCGGCGGTCTCGTCCCTGGACAGGCTCCGAGTCTCGATCGTTCAGAGTTTTTCTATCGGTGCCAAGCGCAGCATCAGCCTCTTGGTTCCCTCGGAACCGAAGTCCACGGTCAAGACCGAGTTGTGCCCCTTGTCCTGAATATCGACCACCTTGCCCAGGCCATACTGATCGTGGGCCACCCTGTCGCCCAAGGAGAAGTCCTGAATGGACAGGCCATTCGACTTGGGCTGGCCCGAGGCCCTGCCAGTGTGTGCGGATGACGATGAGCTTGCTGTGCTGTGCCTGGTCGTAACTCTTCCGCTTCTGGAAGAGGAGCTACGAGAGCCATATCCGGATGATTCGAACGACCGCTGCGAGGAGGTCCGCGAGCGCCCATGCACATTATGGGAAGAGCCAAAACCGGAGCCGGAGCCGAACCCGCCGAATGAACGATGACCGAACGCACGGCTATCGCTTTCACCCTCGAAGCCGCCGAATTCGTCCTCGTCGTCACCAAGGTCCCAGCCTGCGCGCATCCGCTCATTGCTTGCCTGCCGACGCTTCCAGTCAATCAGCTCGTCAGGGATGTCGTCCAGGAACTGGCTGGGCAGCATCTCATTGACCTGCCCCCACTGTGAGCGGACGGCCGCCCTCGTCAGGTAAAGACGTCTCTTGGCACGGGTCACGCCCACATAGGCCAGCCGACGCTCTTCCTGCATCTCGTCGGCATCCTCGAGGCAGCGGGAGTGAGGGAAGGTTCCCTGCTCCATGCCAGTCAGAAAGACCACCGGGTACTCCAGGCCCTTGGCCGTGTGCAGGGTCATCAGGGTCACTTTGCCTGAGTCGTCGCCCAAGCCTGGCAGCTGGTCTGAATCGGCCACCAGTGCCGTGGTCTCCAGGAAGCCCGCCAGCGTAGCGTCAGGAGTCTTCTGCTCGAACTCGGCAGCCACAGACTGCAGCTGTCCAAGGTTCTCCAGCCGAGAGGCATCCTGCGGGTCAACGGACTTGCGAAGCTCGTCCAACATGCCGGACTCCTCCAGGACCTTCTCAACAATCTGCGATGGCTTGGCATCGTGCTCAGAGGCAAAGTCGGTCAGGGAGCTGATCAGATCCCTGAAGGTCTTCATCCGCTTGACCATCAGCGTGGAAGCTCCGGGCACTTCCTCAATATGCTGCACCCCCTCCCAGAAGGAGACCTGATGCAGATCCGCATAGGAGGTCGCCGCCGCCTCGGCACGTGCGGCCAGGCCCCGCTTGGGCACGTTGAGTATCCGACGCATGTTCACGTCGTCCTGGGGATTGGCGATGGCGTGCAGGTAGGCCAGGGCGTCCTTGATCTCCTTGCGCTCGTAGAAGCGGGTCCCGCCCACCAATTGATAAGGCAGACCGGCGTTGATCAGCCCCTCCTCCAGGGCGCGGGACTGGGCGTTGGCCCGGTACATGATGGCCATGTCGGAGTAGGGAATGCCCTCCTCGCTGCGCAGTCTGGCGATCTCGGTGGCGATCCAGGCGGCCTCCTGCTGGGCGTTGTCGGCTGCGTAGCCCACGATGGGCTCCCCCTTGCCCAGGGCGGTCCAGAGCTTCTTGGGCTTGCGGCCTTCATTTTTGACAATGATGGCATTGGCTGCATCCAGAATGGTCTGGGTGGAACGGTAGTTCTGCTCCAGGAGGATGGTCCGGGCCCCAGGGAAGTCCTTCTCAAAGTCCCTGATGTTGCTGATATCGGCCCCTCGGAAGGCATAGATGGACTGATCCGAATCACCCACCACGGTGATCCAGGCCTGGTCTTGCTTGCCTGCATCGGCACCGGCAAGCTCGCGCATGAGCACATACTGGGCATGGTTGGTGTCCTGGTACTCGTCCACCAGCACGTAGCGGAAGCGATGGTGGTAATACTGCGCCACCATCGGGGATTGCTGGAGCAGCTGGACGGTGCGCACAATCAAATCGTCGAAATCGACGGCGTTGGCCTGAGCCAGCCGATGCTCGTACTCGGCGTAGATCACGGAGTAGAGCTCCTCCTCGTTGCCGAAGCGGGCGGTAATCTGCTGGCCGCGCTGCCCGGGCCGGTAGTCGGGGGCATACTCCTGCAGCTGCGTGTGCCAATCCTGCAGGTTGTTCTTGTAGTCGGATATGTGGCTCAAAATGTTTCTGGGCGTGTAACGCTTCAGATCGATGTTGAGGTCCTTGCCAATCAGTTTGATCAGGCGCTCGGAATCGGCCGTGTCGTAGATGGTGAAGCCCGATCGCAGACCGATCTCCTTGCCATCCCTCCTCAGAATGCGCACGCAGGCCGAGTGGAATGTGGACACCCACATGCGGTCGGCCACGGGTCCGATCAGCCGACGCAGACGCTCGCGCATCTCGGAAGCTGCCTTGTTGGTGAAGGTGATGGCCAGGATCTGGCTGGGCCAGGCGCCGAACTGGCTGAGAATCCAGGCGATCCTGCGGGTCAGCACTCGGGTCTTGCCAGAGCCTGCGCCTGCCCCGATCAGCAGGGCCGGCCCCTGGTATTGAACAGCCTCGGCCTGCTGATCGTTGAGCCCCTTGAGCAGCTCCTTGGCGCTGCGCTGGATCAAGTCCGGTTCCTCGTTCACAAGCCACCTCTTGCCATCTGGTCTCGGTCACCGTCACAGGCCGGATGGCGCACACCCGGCAACCAACTATTTCTACCACAAAGCGGTGTCATCGACCTTGGCTCAGGGGTCAGCCAGCAGATATAAAAATCCCGTCCGCTTTCGACGGGGAAAGCGAACGGGGTAAATCGGGGAAGTCAGATGACCCGGTCAGTTGCGCATTTGGTCCTTGGCGTTGTTGGCGGCCTCAGTGGCGCCCTGCTCAGCCTTTGCCTTGCCCACCTTGACATCGGCCTTGGCCTGGTCCATCTTGTCCGAAGCGGCGTCCTTGGCATCGGATGCCTTGTCCTGGGCAGCGTCCTTGGCGTCGCCCATCTTGTCGGCAACGGCATCCTTGGCATCGGATGCCTTGTCCATAACGGTGTCCTTTACATCGCCTGCGACGTCGGAAATCTTCTCGCCGGCAGACTTCATGGCATCCTTTGCATCATCCAGAATCCCCATATGGTCCTCCTTAGGTCCTTTAACGCACCGCGACGATGCGCGACCAATGCGGTCAATTTTCACTGTAACAGTCAGGACCTTGAATCCGCGGATTGACGGGCTGACACGCCAGGAAGACACTCCAATCCGCTGGAGGTGAAACCTGGCGGATCAGGGCGGCCTGACCACAGTCCCAGAACCGGGTTATCTTGGTGTCTATCCGCCGGGACCACAGGGGCCCCGCATTCATGACGACAAGGACGATGACATGCAGGAACTCGAGGAGCGAATCCGCCGCCAAGGCACGGTCAAGCCTGGCAATGTACTCAAGGTGGACGCCTTCCTCAACCATCAGTGCGACGTGCGGCTCTTTGACCACATGGGCGCTGAATGGGCCCGCCTATTCGCTGGTCACAGGATCGACAAGATTCTGACCATTGAGGCATCCGGCATCGGCATCGCCTGCCTGGCCGCCCGCCACTTCGGCGACGTGCCGGTGGTCTTCGCCAAGAAGACCCAGTCCATCAACCTTGACGGCGACCAGTACACGGCCCGCATCTACTCCTTCACCAAGCAGCGCGAGTACCCCGTCATTGTGGCCAAGCGCTTCCTTACGGAGGGCGAGCATGTGCTGATCCTTGATGACTTCCTGGCCAAGGGCAACGCCCTGCACGGTCTGATCGACATCTGCCATGATGCCAAGGTCGTCATTGAAGGCATCGGCATCGCCGTGGAGAAGGGCTTCCAGGAGGGCGGCCGTACCCTGCGCAAAGAGGGCTACAACCTCAAGTCCCTGGCCATTGTGGAAAACATGGACCCGGACCAGGGCACCATCACCTTTGCGCACAATCCCGCCTGAGCAGGCCGGCGCCCGGTCCGGGTCGCGGAAACATAGCGTCAGTCCACCTGATGCTCGCTGGTGCCGCCCTCCAGAATGGTCTTGACGTCATTCAGGGAGATGTTGACCATGGCGTTCACGGCGGCATCGGTGTAGAAGCCGATGTGGGGTGAAACCTCCACATTGGGCATGGCCTTGAGGGTCTCCAAGGCCTGGTTGCCGACCCTGGCTCCACTCAGGTCCTTTTCGAAGATGCCAGCCTCCCCCTCGATGGTATCGATGGCTGCACCGGCGATGGACTTGGTCTGCAGGGCCTCAATCAGCGCCGGGGTGTCCACAATGGGGCCGCGGGCGGCGTTGACCAGGAAGGCCGAGGGCTTCATGGCATCCAGGGCCTGCGCGTTGATCAGATGGTGGGTGGTCTCGTCCAGCGGCGTATGGACGGTGACGATGTCGGCCCGCTTCAAAAGGGTGGGCAGATCCACATAATCAAGAGTGTCTGCCAGCTCTGGGCGGTGAACCGGGTCGTTGGCGATGACGGTGGAACCCAGGGCCCGGAAAATCCTGGCAACGGCCGATCCGATCTTGCCTGCTCCAATGATCCCCACGGTCAGGTTGTGGATCTCGTGGGCCTGAAGCCCAGCCCAAGTATAGTCGTCCTTGGCCTCGCGAGCGCTGGCCTCCCCCAGATGCCGGACCAGACGCATGACCTGGGCCAGGACCAGTTCGGAGACCGACCGGGGCGAGTAGGCAGGCACGTTGGTGACGACTAGTCCATTCTCCCGGGCGGCCTGCAGGTTGACGATGTCATAGCCCGTAATCCGCAGGGTCAGCTGCTTGATGCCATAGTCCTTGAGCCGCTGGTAGAGCTCGGGCTCGGGCAGGGCCGCGTGCTGCTGGATGACGATGCCGTCGTATCCCTTGATCATGTCCACGGTCTTCATCCCCAGATCGTGGTCGGTAGTATCCACCTGAATGTCATTGGCTTGCGCCCAGGCCCGAATGGCCTCCTGCTCGTCGGGGCGTACTGAATACATAAGAATGCTGGTCATTGTTCCTGTCCTTGGTAACTGCCTTCGTCGATTGTTGCTAGATGATGATTGTCGAATGAATCGCCAGAAGGATCAGCCGCGATTTTGGCGCATATAGTCGCCGATCCGCTCCACTGCGGTATGCAGGTCCTCCATGGAGGCCGCATAGGAGATGCGGACGTAGCCTTCCCCACCGGGCCCGAAGCTTGCTCCGGGGATTACCGCCACCTTGGCCTTTCGAGCCAGGTCGTAGACGAAGCTCCAGCTGTCGCGCATGCCCTCGGGAAGCTGGGCGAAGATGTAGAAGGCACCCTTGGGATCGATCACGCCCAGGCCGACCTCGGGCAGGGCCTTGGCCAGATAGTCCCGCCGCTTGCGGTAGGCCTCGCGCATCGGATCCGTGTCATTCATGCCCTTAGTCAGAGCCTCCTGGGCGGCATACTGGGCGTTGGTGGTCACCGAAGTGATGGTGAACTCGTTGACCTTGCTGATTTGGTCAATGACGTCGGCTGGGCCAGCGGTGATGCCGACCCGCCATCCTGTCATGGCATGGGACTTGGAAACCCCGCCAAGCACGACCGTCTGCTCGGGCAGGATGGCGCCCATGGATACATGGGTGTCCTGGTAGGTCAGCTCGGCGTAGATCTCATCGCTGAGCACGAAGAAGCCGTGCTTGCGCGCCACCTGGGCCAGAGCCTCCAGATTTTCACGGGCATAGGTCACGCCGGTGGGGTTGGTCGGATAATTGAGCACCAGGGCCTTGACCGGACCATCGCTGTTTTCGACGGCGGCCTCCAGCTTGTCCGGCTTGAGAATGAAGCCGTCATCGGATGTGTCGACAAAGACGGTCTTGGCGCCGCTCAGCTGGGCAATGGGAATGTAGAGAGGAAAGATGGGCGTGGGCAGAATGACCGTGTCGCCCGGGTTGATCATGGCCGTGAGGCCCGAGAAGATGCCCCCGGTGGCCCCGGCCGTGATCACTATCTGACTGTCAGGGTCGTAGTCCAGCCCGTACTTGGCCTGAAGGTAGTCGGCTGCCGCCTTACGCAGACTGGGCATACCGCGACTCTCGGTGTAATGACTGTGATTGTCTTGGATGGCCTGGATGCCCGCCTGCTTCACGTGCTCGGGGGTGAAGAAGTCAGGCTCACCCAGGGTCAGCTTCACAATGCCGTCTATTCCGGCGATCTCCTTGTTGAACTCGAGAATGTCGCTCGGTGCCAGAGCTTTGACCCTGGCATTCATATGCTCCGCCAATGTCATTGGCTTGTCCTTTCCCATGCGGTTACTACAACCATTGTCGCTGGTGCTGCCCTACCGACTATGCGGTGACGATGCACGGGAAATGCTGTCGACGACTGCAGGGCCGGTGGGTTCCGATCCGTGCAACCGTTCCTACAAGGCACGCGGCGTCACAGATCGAATCCGTGCCACCAATAGGTAAATCGTGTGCCCTGCATGCTGAAACCTCCTGCGGAATCTACAATCAGCATTACTACTCAGTATACAGCGAAGCTTAGGCAAGCTTATATACCCGACCATTATTTGACCAAGCGCTCGTGCGAGAGTGTGCAGCACAATTCCCCCGATTGCCCCGGCTCTCTCATTCCTCAAACAGCCGCATGGCAGCCTGCGAATCCGTGATAAGCACGTTGGCATAACCGCCTTGAAGAGCCGCCCGCATGGACGCTATCTTGGAAGGCCCTCCCGCCACCAATATGGAGCAGGGCTTCTTGCGCAGCCGATGAAGTCGTATTCCCACCGTTCTTGCGTCAATATTGTCATCCGCAATGGAGCCATCGGCAGCTATGAATCGTGAAAGCACATCGCCGACGGCCTTATGCTGGAGCATGGTGATTTCTTTACGGGAAAGATACCCTAGCTTGAAGAGCATGGCATCGTCCCGAACGGTTCCGCAGGTGAACACGGCGATATCGGTCCGGTCCCCCTGACGAACGATCGCGTTTATGAAACGGTCCTTGAGCACAATGTCCCTAGTCAATGCATTGTCGAAGATGACCGGCAAGGGCAGCACTGTTGTTGTGGTGCCGAAAGCCATGCCGAATTTCAGGGCGATATCCGCGGCATAGTTGTTGAAATCGGATGCGGAGACGCTCCCCTTCAGCTGCACCACCGACACATCCTTGTGCTCATTCGGCCGCAGATGATCGGCTACGGCCTTGAGGGTCCTTCCCCAGCTGATGCCCAACCGGTCATGGTCTCCGACAATCTCGGCCAAGTAATCTGCTGTAACCGCGCCCAGTTTACCCCTGATGACATCTTCATCGCCGGTCGAGTCATATGTCAGCCTGACCTCGCGCAGTCCGAATGCCACTTTGAGTCTTCTGGCCAAGGACTCCAGATCAGTCTGCGGGTCCGCGATGAGCACGCGGACAAGCCCCTCCTGCTTAGCGAATGCCAGGAGACGCGAAACCGTAGGACGGGAAACATTCAGTCTGCGGGCGATGGCGCTCTGGCCTAAGCCCTCCTCGTAATACCAGTGGCAGACTGTGACAGCTTGATTTCTATGCTGTTCATCTTTGATCATAAAACCTTCTCCTCTCCTGCTCATGTGGAACCAAGATGCAAAAGAGCTTCACGGCTTGTCGGCAATTGAGCATTAATTTCTGAACATATGTTCATTTTAGCATTTCACTTCTGTTCATTCACTGTTACGGTTAGGCCAACAAGGAGGCAACAACATGCAGATCAATCGCCTCATCGATCACACCCTGCTCAAACCAGACGCAACGCTCGCGCAAATCGACCAGGTCATCGACGAAGCCCTGAACAACCATTTCTATTCAGTCATGGTCAATCCCCACTGGGTTTCCCACGTCCATGAAAGGGTAAGGGGGTCGGATGTCCTGACTGCCTGCGTCATCGGCTTCCCCCTCGGCGCCAACACCACTGCTATCAAGGTCGCCGAAAGCCGGGAAGCCATCGCGGACGGAGCCGATGAACTGGATATGGTGATCAACATCGGTGAAATGGCAGGCGGACGGGAAGACCTGGTTGCCAAGGACATTCGTGCGGTTGTCGAGGCAGTCCATCAGGCAGGAAAGGTGATCAAGGTCATCATTGAGACTGCCCTGCTTAGCGATGAACAGATTGCTCGGGCCAGCATGCTGGTGGCTGATGCAGGCGCCGATTTCGTCAAAACATCCACCGGATTCGCCAGCCGTGGCGCCAGTGTGCACGACATAGAAGTCATCAAACAAGCAGTCAATGGAAGAATCCACATCAAGGCAGCCGGCGGCATCCACACCCGGCAAGAGGCTGAAGCCCTGATCGACGCAGGCGCTGAACGGCTGGGCACTAGCTCCAGCATGGCCATCATCGGCAAAGCCTGACTTCGGCATCCGGGGGCGCGCCCCCGGGCCGACTCTTATATTCTCGGTGAACGCAATGCGGCGTCCCCGAATGCAAACCCAAGGAGGGGTTCATGCAATCACCGACCTTTCATCTGTTCAAACTCCACGCGCAGGAATTGGATGACGGTTACCTGGACAGGACGCCTATGCTCCAGTACATCCTGCTCTCCTGCCTGTTCCCCCTTTGGGGTGCGGCCGCCAGTCTCAATGACATACTCATCACCCAGTTCAAAACCATTTTCACCCTTTCCAATGTCGCCAGCGCCTTTGTGCAGACGGCCTTCTATCTTGGCTACTTTCTGATAGCCATACCGGCTTCGCTGATCATCAAGAAGACCTCATACAAGGTCGCCATCATGATCGGCCTTTCGCTGTACACCATCGGATGCTCGTTCTTCTTCCCCGCCTCGCGCATGGCCACCTATGGTTTCTTCCTAATCGCCCTGTTTGCCTTGGCCTGCGGTTTGAGCTTCCTGGAGACCTCGGCCAACACTTTCAGCTCCCTTATGGGGCCGAAGAAGTACGCCACCCTGCGGCTGAATATTTCTGAGACCTTTTACCCGCTCGGAGCCATAGCCGGCATACTCCTAGGCAAATACCTGATTTTCGGTGCAGGCCAGAGCCTGGAGAAGCAGATGAAAGGGCTTCACGGACAGGCCCGCATCGCCTTCGGCGAGCGCGCGCTTCAGCACACGCTGCTACCTTATAAATGCATCATTTTCGTTCTGCTAGTCGCCCTTGTGCTTTTCGCGCTGACACAATTCCCCTCAGGCAAGCCCAAGGTGGATGCGACTAAACAGCATCCTCAGGCGCGCATCAGTGAAACTTTGGTCTATCTGGCGCATAATCGCCGCTTCCTTTGGGGCATTTTCACCGAGTTCATGTATGTAGGAATGCAGACGGCCGTCTGGTCCTTCACCATCAGATTGGCCATGGAGCTCAATTCCTCAATCAACGAACGCTTGGCATCGACTTTCATGGTCTACAGCTATGCGGCCTTCTTCGTAGGCAAGGTCATTGCCAACTTCATGATGAAGTCCATGCATCCCGCTCGGGTCCTGCAATGGTTCTCGGCATTCGGACTGGCTGCCCTGGCCTATATCCTCCTTGTGCGCAACATGAGCGCCGTCTATGCGGCCATTCTCCTCTCAGGTCTGTTCGGACCCTGCTGGGCAACCATCTACTCGGAGACCTTGGATACCGTGACCGACAAGCGCCACACGGAAACAGCAGGGGCCATCATCGTCATGTCCATCGTGGGCGGGGCCTTCATCCCTGTAGCGCAGGGATTCGTCGCGGACATCTCGAACATGTCCCTGTCCTTCCTTGTCGATGTGGTCTGCTTCGCCGTCGTCTGCGCCTATTCCACAGCAAAGATGCGCGCCTTCAAAGCTGAAGGCGCTCAGCAAAACCAATGAAAGGAACCCCAATCATGCAACAGCTTCACCTCAATCATGACATGTTCGGCCCGGCCGAATTCACCCTCTATCAGGACGATGACTTCAAAGCCGTCACCTTCACTTACCCATCAGGAGTGGAAGCGGTCCGTCTGGAGAATTCTCGCGGCCAGCTCACCATCCTGCCTTATATGGGCCTGATCATCTGGGATGCGGTCTTCTGCTCCATCAGCCTAAAGATGAAAGACATGTTCTCGCAGCCCCTGCCCGGCACCGGCATCGCTGATACCTATGGCTGCTTCCAGTTCACTTCAGGACTCCTTGGCGGCGGAACGCCGGCCCCGGAGGATGACTACCAACTTCACGGCGAGGCCCCGACCAGCCGTATGGATAGTGCCTGGCTGGAATTCGGAGATAGGACCATGTCAATACATGGACAATACGAATATGTCAAAGGATTCGGCGACCACTACCTGAGTCGGCCATCCGTAACATTGCACACGGATTCTGGCCTCTTCGACATCAGCCTGGACGTTACCAACCTCTCCAACTGCCAAACCATGCCCCTGCAATACATGTGCCATATGAACTACGCCTACGTGCATGACGGGCATATGGAACAAAATGTGCCCGACAAGGCTTTCCGCCTACGCCGGACCGTTCCCGCCCACGTCCATCCCACCTCGCAATGGCTGGCCTACAACGAAGATCTCAAGGCCAGCGGCGAGCTGATCAACGACCTGAACGACGAGAGCCACTACGATCCTGAGATCGTCTTCTTCTCCCAAAACCTGGCCAAATTAACCGATGTGGCCGAGTTCCGACTCCACCTGAATGCCGAGCACAACTTCCTGACACGGTTCAGCACAGAGCAATTCCCCATCGTCACCCGCTGGATCCTCTACAACGCTGATCAGCAGGTGGCGGCCTTTGCCCTGCCTGGCACCAGCACGCCCGAGGGCCGCGCCGCCGCAGAGAAAGCAGGCACCCTGATCCACCTCAAGCCCAGGGAAAAGCGTTCATTCCTGGTAACCACCGGCCTGGAAAGGTAAGGATCAATATGACCGACATCACTGTCATCGGTTCTAACATGTATGAGCTGACCACCTTTGTCAATCGCATGCCGATGGAGGGAGAGACTGTGGAAGCTCCTGAATTCGAGATGGGATTCGGCGGCAAGGGAGCCAACCAGGCCATAGCCGCCGCCCGTCTGGGTTCGGAGGTCAACTTCATCACCATGGTCGGCAACGATGAATTCGGCAGACAGCAGCTGAAGAACTATCGCAGCAACGGCATCAACAGCGATGGAATCGGCATCACCGATGGGAGCAGCGGCGTGGCGCCAATCTTTGTGGACACCAGCGGCGACAATCGGATTCTGATCATAAAAGGCGCCAACAAGCAGTTGACGCCTGCCGCCTTGGACGGTAAAAAAGACCTCATCAAGGGGCCGAAACTGGTCGTTCTTCAGCAGGAGATCGCCTTGGAGACCAACTATCATGCGATTGAACTGGCGGAGGACTACGGTGTGCCTGTCTTGCTGGACCCTGCGCCAGCCAATGACGATCTGAACATCGACCATGTCTCCAGAGTGACCTTCTTCGTACCGAATGAGACCGAGCTGGCTACGCTCACCGAAATGCCCACAGGGACACTGGACGAGGTCAAAGCCGCAGCGCGAGACTTGGTAAGGCGTGGGGTACGCAACCTGATTGTCACCATGGGCGGCAAGGGCGCCCTATGGATCAGCGCCGACCAGGAGCTGCTGGTGCCTGCGGTCACGGTTGAAGCCGTGGACACTACTGGCGCCGGCGATGCTTTCATCGGCTCGTTTGCCCACTACTACACGCAGGGCGAGGATGTGCCAACAGCTCTGGGCCACGCCAACAGATACGCTGCAATCAGCGTCACACGCCGCGGCACCCAAAAGGCTTATCCAACAGCCGCCGAGCTCAGCGACCTACTGCTGGAAAGAGTGCAGGTGTAAGGTCTTCACCATGGTCGCATTGCCAGACGTGGACGGATAGACCGCCCTCGTCTGCCTTTTATGTCCTTACTTTGAAATGCTGTCATATACTGTGTCTCAAAGAAAAGCAGGAGCCACGATTCACAGACACCAGCCAGAGAGGGTAATGAATATGGCCAATCAAGTGGCACTGGTCACTGGAGCCACAAGCGGCATAGGATATGAAACCGCGCGAATGCTCGCCGAGCATGGATACAGGGTGTATGCGGCAGGGCGACGAGTCGAACGACTGAAGCCGCTGGGCGACAAGGGGGTTACAGCCCTGCAGATGGACCTGACCGATTCTGCATCCATTGAGAAGGCCGTCGCACAAATCCTGCAGAAGGAGAGGCGGGTGGATCTGCTGGTCAACAACGCCGGCTACGGGTCCTATGGCCCAGTCGAGCAGGTCTCCATCGAAGAGGTGCGTCGACAATTTGAGGTCAACCTCTTCGGCCTTGCCCACTTGACCCAGCAGGTACTGCCCGCCATGCGCCGAGCCGGACGCGGCCGGATCGTCAACACCTCATCCATGGCAGGCCGAATGGTCACCTATATGGGTGCCTGGTATCATGCCACCAAGTACGCCCTTGAATCCTTCAGCGACGCCCTGCGCATGGAAATGCGTCCCTTCGGCATAGACGTGGTCCTGATCGAGCCCGGAGCCATTGCCACCAACTGGGGTGCAATCGCCGCCGACCATCTCCAGACGGTCACCCGCAAGAGCGCCTATCAACAGTCAGGATTCCGAGCTGCTGCCGAGCTGCGCAAACTGTACTCCAGCAGGCATTTGACCCAACCATCAACCATCGCCAAGGCCATCGTCCGTGCTTCGATGGTACGCCATCCCCGCCCACGCTACCTTTTGGGCTTCGGCGCCAAACCTCTGGTTGCCCTTCATGCTTTGCTCCCCACCCGCGCTTGGGACTACCTGATGGTCCATGCCAAGGACCTGTAGGCGAAAAACAAGCTATCAGAACAGTACTCCTGAGCAGCCGAATGCTTGGCGAGGAAGCTGTCGGACAGGAGCGGCAGTTACAATGGGATCCCTAGCTAACTGTCAGGATTCTAGATCCTCAAGCCTCTAGAGCGCGCGCTCCCAGGAGCGCCTGCTCAGCATCCATGGGAACGCGGCCCAGGCCGTCAAGGCCTACATTGAGCAAGTAGTTGATGCCGTACTTGTTCAGATGGGCCTTGTAATCATGAATGGTCTGCGGACTCTTCCAGTTCTGGTCATGATAGGAAAATCCCCAGGAATCGTTGATGGTCCCGGCGGTCTCATAGAGGCCGAGCTTGGAGGGCTTGAATCCTTCGATCGAGTTGTAGTCGACATCCCCGTCCGAGGTTGCCTTCTCGCTGGCATCCGAATCTTCGGGAATCTCGTTGTCCCCCAGAGAGACGTAGTCGTAACGACCGTTGCCCAGTCTGGAATTGATCAGGCAGTCGGGCTGCAGGCGCTTGACCGTATCGTAGATGGTCTGGCTCTGCTCGTCGCTGAGGGTCATTGGTACGTCAAACCAGGCTACCGATATTTCCCCGTAGTTGCTCATGATCTCTTCGATCTGCGGCATGATCTTGTGCTCGAATGCCCGGTCGTAGTTCTTCTCCCCCGTGAAGTCCCAGCTGTTGTCCCAGGTGGTGCCTGCGGTCTCAATATCGTTCGAGAGGTATCCGCCGCCATCCGGTTCATGCCAGTCCAGGTCCTGCGAATAGTAGAGACCAAAACGCAGTCCGGCCTTGCGGCAGGCCAAGGACAGCTCGCCGATCACATCCCGGTGGAATGGCGTCGCGTCATAGACGTTGTAGGGATCCACCAGCGACCGGTACATGGCGAAGCCGTCATGGTGCTTTGTAGTGACGACCAGATACTGCATGCCGCAGCGCTTGGCCAGATCCACTATGGCTTCCGCGTCGAAATAGATCGGGTTGAAGGCCTGCGTGAGGCGTTCGTACTCCTTGTTGGGAATTTGGAGCTTGGATTGGATCCACTCCGCATAGTTGCTTGACGATTTCCCTTGGTACTCCCCTCCCAGGAGGGAATAGAGACCCCAGTGAATCATCATGCCGTACTTGGCTTGCTTGAACCATTCCACGGTATCGATCATTATTTACCTCTGTCTCTGCTGATTGACACGAACTGCTGTGACAGCCCTCAGATGGTCAGCTTGTCTTTCTTGACGACGAAGGCATCGTAAAGGGCCAGGATCACGTAGCAGACTCCTGCACACATGATCATGAAGCCTGGGTCTTTCTTGCCAAGCACCCCGCCCAGAGCCTGGAAGAAGTAAGGAGCCACCAGGGAGCCGACGTTGATGCCGATCAGGATGATCGAAGTGGTCAGGTTCATAGAGCCCTTGGGCGAATAGGCAACCATGCGGGCAGTCAGAGCCGGATTGATGATGCCGTTGCAGAACCCTGCCACCAGGACCAGGACCAGCAAGAGCGGAATGGAGTTGGTGAAAGGCATGGCGATCATAACCACTGCCGTCAGCACCTCGAAGATGAAGACAGTGTATCGTCCGCACCACTTGGCAAGTTGTTCGAAGGCGATACCTGAGATGATCGAACAGAGCACCAGGAAGCCGAAAATCCTGGTGGCATCGGCGGCAGAACCTATGCCGGACTCAACCATGTGGCTGGCCAGCTTCAGAGAGATGGCCGAATAGAAGAGACATACGAAGAGGAAGAGGATGGCCAGCTGGATAACGCCGCCGTTGGTGGACGGCTTGATAGAGGTGTCTTCTTCAACCTCCTTGCCGTCCTCCACGATGACGCGGTCAAGCCTCTTGGGGACGAAGAGGGAGACAAGGACAATGGGCACAATCAGGAAGAGGAACACCAGATAAGTGGCGTGCCAGGAGATATTGATCAGGAATCCTGCGATGAAGAGCATGATCGAATCGCCGATAGCGCCGACGGAGTTCCTCCAGCCCAGAAGCCTGTTCCTGATTTTCTCGGGGAAGACATCGGTGATGTAGGAGACGCTCAGGGGGGTGAAAATGCCCATGCCCACGCCGAACATGGCCCTCGACAGGAAAATGGCCGGATAGTTATAGAAGAAGGCGGGGATGATTCCGAAAACCAAGGAGACAATGAGCCCCAAAAGGACCGTGTACTTCTTGCCCAGCTTGTTGGATATGAGGCCGCTGACCACAGTTCCCAGCAGGACGCCTCCCGTAGGGATGACAACCAATAGCTCGACGTTGGCCTCTGAAATGTTGGAAAAGTACTGCTTCATCAGCGGGATGGTCCCTGAGACGGCATTGGAAACCGACATCAGAAACGATATGGACAAGATGCCCAACATCAAAATCGGTGAACTGGTGTTCACCTGTTTCTCTTTTGACTCCACGAAAGTCCCTTCCTCGGAACTGTCATCACATCCGCATTCGCGATGGCGAGCACTGATTGACTCATGTACTGCAAAACAACTAGATTCCATGGACCATCTTGATCCCGAACTATTTCAAGAGAAATGGTTTGTTAATAGTATATATCAAATTGGAAACTGTACATGCCGAATTGTTGCCTCATCCAGAATTGGTGGGATCTGCTGTCTAGCGATCACTGGGGAAAATGCAGCAACCCGGCCTTCAAAGTCGACCTTTTGATATGTAGGGACACGCTAATGCCTTTTAAAACGATCAAAAGCACCGACATGACATCCGGAAACAAGAAGTGCCTTTGGCAATTATCATTACAGAGGAAACAGGACAGAGGACATGATTGCTGTCTGCACGCGAGCAAGGCCGGCCCGCAGCCGATGGCCTGTCCGCTCAGGGCGCGGCCTGTCAGCTTGATCACCCGTCGATCGGCTGAATCCGGCTGCATCGGCCTTCCGGTCAAGGGCAGTCAACGACCATATCAACAGAAAGAGCCAAGGAAATGAATGATTCATCCCCGCAGCAATCCAGCCAAAATCAATCCACCTGGGCATCCATCGCTACCTGGCGGATGGCCTATGAAGGTATGGTCAAGTCCAGTTCCGGTCTTGAAGAGGGTGGCCAGGCAGGCGACGCTGTCGAGACGTTGATTCAAGAGGTCGAAGCCAACCCCGATTACACTTCCGTCGGTTATGGCGCCTTGCCCAACCGGGAAGGCGAGATGGAGATGGATGCCGCTTTCATGGATGGAAACGACATGGCTCTGGGCGCTGTAGCTGGCATCCAGTATGCACTGCACCCCATATCAGTGGCCAGACGGTTGAGTCGACGCCATACCAGCAGCTTTCTAGTCGGACAAGGCGCTACTCGCTACGCCCTGATCAGCGGGTTCGAGATGCGCAACATGCTGACGGACAGGGCCAGAAGACGTTGGGAGTTGGAATCCGCAAAGGCCACAAGACCAGAGTCTGCCGGCCCCTATCGAGGCCACGATACGGTCGGGGCCATCTGCTTGGACTTGCAGGGGTCGATGGCTGCTGGCACATCAACATCGGGGCTCTTTATGAAGGAACCAGGCAGAGTAGGCGATTCACCCCTGCCCGGCTCGGGCTTCTACGTGGACAGCGCTGTCGGAGGGGCGGCCGCCACCGGACTGGGAGAAGACATCATGAAAGGATGCCTCTCCTATCGGATCGTCGCCCTGATGGGAAGAGGATTGACCCCGCAGGAAGCCTGCGACTCTGCAGTCTACGAATTTGACAGCCTCCTGAGGAAACGCTACGGCAAGGTCGGCGAGATCTCCCTGATCGCTCTCAACACAAGAGGGAAATGGGGGGTCGCCACCAACGTGGAATTCACCTTCTGCACAGCCAGGAAAGGCGAGCAGACACGCATACTCATGGCTAATCCGGACGGCAAGAGCGGAACACGAATCGAGCCAGTCGCCAAGGACTAGTTGCAGTAATATGAGCATCCGCTGAGGATGCCCGTTAAATGACCGCTTATCATTCTTGACTACTCAGTCAATTAATGGTATCTTGGCGGGCATGGGTCGTAAGAGAAATTTCAATGATGATGAGATCCTTGCCCGTGCAGGAGAAGTTTTCCTGGAACATGGCTATGAGGGTACGTCGATTGATGCGCTCGTTAAGGAAACGGGTCTGCTACGAGGCAGCCTCTACGGTGCGTTTGGCAGCAAGCGTGGCATGTTCGTGGCTGCGCTACGTGACGCAACGGATTCGGAGTCGCGCGATTCAGGAGTGCTCGATCTGGTATTGGTAGCACTCATGGAGTTGTCAGATCATGATCTCGAGGTTCGTGGGCTGGTCAGGGACTACCTTGTGAAGCTGTCCCGTTCGAGATCGTGCCATGCCAATGCTGCGAGCGTTGATGTCGCCAAGCTCCTTGGCGAGACGCTGCTGCAGCGTGCACATGTTCGGTTGCAGTCTGATGATGAAAGAGGCAAATCATGAACAACAAGGTGGCAATTGTCGGGCGGACCCTGGAGATTGAGCCGCAGGGTTTGGATAAGATGTGGTCGTTCAGGGGGAAACTGGTGGTGCCGCTCGAGCATGTTCTGGGCGCGAGCGAGGATCCGGGCATTCTTGACGATGCCAAAGGTCTGCGTGCACCCGGCCTGCATGTTCCCGGTAAATGGGCCGGTACATTTATTGAGCAAGGGGAGAAAACATTCTGGAATGTCACTAGACCGGAAAGCCCCATCGTCATCCAACTCAAGGGGGAGCACTATGACCGACTGGTGCTAGGGGTAGAGCATCCCCGCGAGCTGGTCAACCGGATCAACGCGGCCATCACAAAGCAGCAAACAATGAATTCCAACACCTGAGCTCTTCTATCGGCATCAAGTGGTGAAAGGTCAACCGAATGGGCCGGACAAGTCATATGACATATCGCCGTATGACTTGTCCGGCCCAGATACTTACTCCCACTCGATGGTTGCCGGAGGCTTCGAGGTGCAGTCCAGGACCACACGATTGATTCCCGGGCACTCGTTGGTAATGCGTGTGGAGATGGTGGCCAGCACGTCGTAGGGCAGACGTGTCCAGTCAGCAGTCATGGCGTCCTCGGAGGAGACCGGACGCAGCACAATCGGCGAACCATAGGTACGCTCGTCGCCCTGCACCCCTACTGAATGCACATTGGCCAGAAGCACCACCGGGCACTGCCAGATCTGTCGATCCAGCCCAGCCTTGGACAGCTCCTCGCGGACGATGGCGTCGGCCTCGCGCAGGGTCTCCAAGCGTTCCTGGGTAATCTCCCCGATGATGCGGATGCCTAGACCAGGGCCCGGGAAGGGCTGGCGCCAAACGATCTGATCGGGCAGGCCCAGTTCGGTGCCGATGGCCCGGACCTCGTCCTTGAAGAGGGTGCGCAGGGGCTCGATCAGCTGGAACTTGACATCTTTGGGCAGACCACCCACGTTGTGATGGGACTTGATATTGGCCGCTCCATCTCCACCGCCAGACTCGACAACGTCGGGGTAGAGCGTGCCCTGCACCAGGAACTTGACTTCCTTGCCGGTCTTGCCCGCCTCTTTAATCACCTGCCGCTGGGCCCTTTCAAAGGTGCGGATGAACTTCTCCCCGATGATCTTGCGCTTGCGCTCGGGTTCGGAAACGCCCTTGAGGGCGGTCAGGAAGTCCTGTGAAGCATCCACAGCGATTAGCTTGATGCCAGTGGCGGCTACGAAATCATGCCTGACCTGCTCGGCCTCCCCCTTGCGCAGCAGACCATGATCCACAAAGACGCAAGTCAGCTGGTCGCCGACGGCCCTGTGGACCAGAGCGGCCGCCACGGCTGAATCGACTCCGCCTGACAGGCCGCAGATAACCTGGTCGTCACCCACTGTGCGACGAATCTTCTCCACCTGCTGCTCGATGATGCCCGAAGCGTTCCAGTCCGACGGGAGTCCGGCGCACTGATGCAGGAAGCGGTCGATCAAGTCCTGCCCCAGAGGAGTGTTGGTCACCTCGGGATGCCACTGGACCCCGTACAGCCCCCGGGATGGATCCTGCATGGCCGCCACAGGAGCACCCTCGGTATGCGCCAGAACCTCAAAGCCTTCAGGCGCACGGTTGACGGCGACGCCATGGCTCATCCACACATCCTGCCGTGCGGGTGAATCCTGCAGTATTCCCCTGGCGCTGTCGATGAAGGCCTCGGTCTTGCCGTACTCCCCCAGGGCCGCCTTGTCCACTTCACCGCCCAGCTCATGTGCCATGACCTGGAAGCCGTAGCAGATGCCCAGCACAGGCACCCCTGCCTCGAAAATCCTCTTATTTATGGTAGGCGCCCCGTCCACGTAGACGGAGGCAGGCCCACCGGAGAGGATGACCGCCTTGGGATCCTTGGCCAGCATCTGGTCCAGGCTCATCGAATGGGGCACCAGCTCGGAGTAGACCCCCGCCTCCCTGACTCGACGAGCGATCAGCTGGGCGTACTGCGCACCAAAATCGACCACCAGGACGGGACCCTGTGCCATAAGACTCCTTATATATATGTATGCTGTATCTGCCATGGATGTCCGGGAGCGACGAGTTAACGCCCGCGGGCAAGTCCAGTATGGTTGCAGTTTTCGACAATGCTACCGCCATTGAGCCCTGATCGGCACCCCCGGCGAAAACTCCTGTCTGCAAGCAGACAATTCCCTCGCATTTTCTCACAAGAGCGAACACACACTGCAAGAAAACGTTCAGAAAAGTCTGCTCGTTCACGTACCATGTAGGCATTGGGTACGAACCCGACGGATGCCTGAAATGACACCGCACGAGCCCGTAACCGAAGTAAATAAACAATCGCACTAAAGTGCAGGAGTACACATGACGAATCCTGTTATCGGCACCCCTTGGGCGAAGCTGGAGACCCCAATCGCCGAGGAGACCCTCGAGGCCGTCGACAAGTATTGGCGAGCGGCCAACTATCTTTCCATCGGACAGATTTATCTTCGCAGCAACCCCCTGATGAAGGAGCCCTTCACTCGGGAGGACGTCAAGCATCGTCTGGTCGGCCACTGGGGCACCACCCCCGGCCTGAACTTCCTGCTGGGCCATATCAACCGTCTGATCGCCGACCATCAGCAGAACACCGTTATCATCATGGGCCCCGGCCACGGCGGCCCTGCCGGCACCTCGCAGTCCTACCTGGATGGCACTTACAGCGAGTACTACCCCAAGATCACCAACGATGAGGCTGGCCTGCAGAAGTTCTTCCGCCAGTTCTCCTACCCGGGCGGCATCCCCTCCCACTTCGCGCCTGAAACCCCCGGATCCATTCACGAGGGTGGCGAGTTGGGCTATGCACTCTCCCACGCCTACGGCGCAATCATGAACAACCCCAGCCTCTTCGTGCCCTGCATCGTGGGCGACGGCGAGGCCGAGACCGGCCCCCTGGCCACCGGCTGGCAGTCCAACAAGCTGGTCAACCCCCGCACTGACGGCATCGTCCTGCCTATCCTGCACCTGAACGGCTACAAGATCGCCAACCCGACCATCCTCTCGCGCATCTCCGACGAGGAGCTGCATGAGTACTTCCACGGCTTGGGTTATGAGCCCTTCGAGTTCGTCGCAGGCTTCGACGACGAGGATCATCTGTCCATCCACCGTCGCTTCGCCGACATGCTGGAGACCGTCTTCGACAAGATCTGCGACATCAAGGCCCGGGCCGAAACCGACGACATGACCCGTCCCTTCTACCCCATGATTATCTTCCGCACGCCTAAGGGCTGGACCTGCCCCAAGTTCATCGACGGCAAGAAGACCGAGGGATCCTGGCGTGCCCACCAGGTGCCGCTGACCTCCGCCCGCGACACCGATGCCCACTTCCAGGTCCTCAAGAACTGGCTGGCTTCCTACAAGCCCAAGGAGCTCTTCGACGAGAAGGGTGCCCTGCGCCCCGAGGTCACCAGCTTCATGCCCAAGGGCGACCTGCGCATCGGCGAGAACCCCAACGCCAATGGCGGGCGTCTGCTCAAGCCGCTGGAGCTGCCTGACATCCACGACTACGAGATCGACGTCAAGAAGCACGGACATGGCTGGGGCGCCACCGAGGCCACCCGTGTCCTGGGCTACTACACCCGCGACGTGCTAGCCAAGAACCCCACCGACTTCCGCATCTTCGGGCCCGATGAGACGGCTTCCAACCGTCTGGCTGCCGCTTATGAGGTGACCAATAAGCAGTGGGATGCCGACTACCTTTCGGAGCTGACCGACGAGCACATGGCCCACACCGGCCAGGTCATCGAGCAGCTCTCCGAGCACCAGATGGAAGGCTTCCTGGAGGGCTACCTGCTGACCGGACGCCATGGCATCTGGAGCTCCTACGAGTCCTTCGTGCACGTCATCGACTCCATGATCAACCAGCATGCCAAGTGGCTGGAGGCCACAGTCCGCGAGATTCCGTGGCGCAAGCCCATCGCCGGCCTGAACCTCCTGGTCACTTCGCACGTCTGGCGTCAGGACCACAACGGGTTCTCACACCAGGATCCCGGCTTCGTCGACATCCTGCTGAACAAGAACTTCAACAACGATCATGTAGTCAACATCTACTTCCCCGCTGATGCCAACATGCTGCTGAATGTGGGCGAGCGTTGCTACAAGTCGACCAACTGCATCAACGCCATCTTCGCCGGCAAGCAGCCCGCCGCCACCTACCAGAGCGTGGACGAGGCCGCCGCCGAGCTGGAGAAGGGGGCCGCCCGCTGGGATTGGGCTTCCAACGCCGAGGATGCCGAGGATGCTGATGTCGTCATCGCCACTGCGGGCGACATCCCCACCCAGGAGGCCCTGGCCGCCGACGATATGCTGCAGAAGCTGGGCCTCAAGGTCCAGTTCGTCAACGTGGTCGACCTGCTGAAGATCCAGGATGCCGAAGAGAACGATCAGGCCCTGTCCGACGAGGAGTTCACCGAGCTCTTCAGCAAGGACAAGCCGGTCCTATTCGCCTTCCACGCCTACCCCGGCTCCATCTACCGCCTGATCCACGGACGCCCCAACCACGACAACTTCTCCGTGCACGGTTACGAGGAGCAGGGCTCCACCACCACGCCGTTCGACATGGTGCGTGTCAACAACATGGACCGCTGGTGCCTGGCCGCCTCCGCCCTAAAGCTGGTGGATGCCGGCAAGTATGCCGACCAGATCGACAAGTGGACCAAGTTCCGCGATGAGGCCTTCCAGTTCGCCGTGGACAAGGGTTACGACCACCCCGATTACACCGACTGGGTCTGGCCCGATGCCAACCGCGCCGGCCAGGAGACCATCTCCGCCACCGCCGCGACCGCCGGAGACAACGAGTGATACTGCCGACCAGTTCTGTGGGCTGATCCTTCGATCCGGCCGTCGACAGGAATTCGAAATCCCCACCACTTTCATGTGGTGGGGATTTTTTCATATGCTGAACCTGTCCACATGGTCAATCGAGAGCAGCGCTCATCATCTGAGTCGATGGACACCCCATGGGAATTGACGGCTTCTCTGCCTGCGAGCCGGTGAAAACCATTCCATGGAAATCATAAAGCCCCCCTCCTGGAAAATTCTGGCAAGCCCGTCTACCCTGCCCCTCTTCTGCCAAGAATAGGAATTGATTGCCGTGGTCGTTCGGCACCAGGCATGCCGCTGGACGGAACGTGATCCTCGGCAATCGACTATCGCGAAGCGATTCCAAGCAATGACGCCAGGGAGGGCATTCATGAAAGCAAGCACCAAACTCATAGGCATGGACAACCATGGTGATTATCTGGATCTGATCACCAACGGGGCCAGATTCAGAATCTACCTGCTGGACCAGAACATCATCCGCATACGAAGCACCTTTGACGACGAGTTCAGACCCGAGCTCTCTTATGCCCTGGTCAAGACCGCCTGGGAGGACGGCACCGACCAGCTTATGGCCGATGAGCGCCAGCGCGTCGAACCCATCCGAATAAAGGTGATGGACGGGCCGGGCGCAGTCAAGACAATCACCAATGGTCGATACACCCTGACCATCACCGCAGAGCCCTTTGCCTTCACCATCAGAGACTGGAAAGGCAGGGTCCTCCACCAAGACCTGCCAGGCAGGGCCTTCGTCGAAGACAGCACAGGCCGCCCGATCCATTATTCCAGCATGGGCGACCATGACCACTTCTACGGGTTCGGCGAAAAATCCGGCGACCTCGACAAGCGCCGCCGCCGAATGCGGATGCATAACACGGATTCCCTGGGGTGGGATGCCACCCGGAGCGACCCCCTCTACAAGATGATCCCCTTCTACATCGACTTCAACGAGGATACCGGCCTGGCCTACGGCCTCTTCTACAACAACAGCGCCGACTCGGTCTTCGACATGGATGCCGAGCATAGCAATTACTGGCTTCGATACAGCTACTTCCAGGCGGAAGCCGGCGATATCGACCTCTTCTTCATCGGAGGACCCACTATTGCAGATGTCGTTCATCATTACACGGACCTGACTGGGAAGACCGCGATGATGCCCCTATCTTCCCTGGGATACATGGGATCGACCATGTTCTACACCGAACTCGACAAGGATTGTGACAAGGCCGTCGAAGATTTCATCGACACTTGCCGTCAGAACGATATACCCTGCGACGGGTTCTTCCTCTCCTCTGGATATACGAGCGGATCAGAGGGAAAGCGCTACGTCTTCACCTGGAACAAAAACCGCTTCCCCGACCCCAAGGGATTCGTAGATCATCTGAAGGAAAAGGGCGCACTCCTGGCACCCAATATCAAGCCCGGCATGCTGACCACACACCCATACACCGAGCGGATGGAGCAGGAGGAAGCCTTTGTCAAAACGCCTGACGGCGGAGGTTGGCAGGAAGACCGCTTCTGGGGCGGACCGGCCCACTTCGTTGACTTCACCAGCCCTGCCGGACGCCAAGCCTGGGTCAAGGAGATGCAAGAGCATCTGCTCACCCTGGGAATAACCAGCATCTGGAACGACAACAACGAGTATGAAATCAACGAGGACCAGGCCATGGTCGATGCCGAAGGCCAGCACCTTCCCATCAGCATGGTAAAGCCGATCATGTCGACCATGATGGCCAAGACGGCCCAGGAGGCCGTCAAGAGGTACGCCCCAGGAGCCCGACCCTACGTAATCAACCGAGCCGGTTTCGCAGGCATCCAGCGCTATGCCCAGACTTGGGCGGGAGACAACGGTACATCCTGGACCAATCTCAAGTACAACGTGCCGACCATCCTGGGCATGGGCCTGTCCGGAGTGGCCAATCAGGGATGCGACATCGGCGGCTTCGATGGCCCGGCCCCAGATCCCGAACTCTTTGTACGATGGGTTCAGAACGGCATCTTCCAACCCCGCTTCTCGATCCACTCCTGCAACACGGACAACACGGTCACCGAGCCCTGGATGTATCCTGCCTACACCAAGTACATCAGCAAGGCCATACAGCTCAGGTACAGCCTCGTCCCATATTTCTATGCCCTCCTTCACCAGGCTTCAGTGGACGGATCGCCCATCATGAGACCGCTGGTATACGAGTTCCAAAACGATCCCCGAACCTGCCAGGAGAGCTTCGAGTTCATGTTGGGGCCCTCCCTCCTGGTAGCCAACGTCCTGGACAGGGGCGTGGACCGCATCCAGGTCTATCTGCCCAAGGGTGCCGAATGGTTCGACCTGACTGCCAACCGATACATTCCGGGTGGCAGCGAAATCACAGTCCCCGTCGACCTAGGCAGCATTCCGCTCTTCCTGCGCGTCGGAAGCATCATACCCACCTGTCAAGGTCTGGCCAACCTCCACCTGGACCCCATCAACCATCTGGAGATCCTCATCGAACCCAATCGGAAAGCTTGCTTCGACCTCTATGAGGATGACGGGCTTTCCATGGATTACCTCAAGGGTGCCTACCGCCAGACCAGGATCAGCGCTCGCCCCGACGAACAGGGCGTGACCCTGGATCTGGAGAGCACCGGCGACTTCACAACCAGGGTCGAACGGATGACCCTGGCCGTGCTCTCCAGGACCATGGCCCCACTTGAGGTCGAGCTGGATGGCAGACCCCTGGATCGATATCTGAACATGGATCGCTTCCGCCGCGCCGCCAGCGGCTGGTTCTTTGACGGCCAGACCCGTCGTGCCTTGGTCAGGTTCCCCAACCCTGAAGGCGACCACCACCAGGTCAGGCTGGGTTTCACGGCCAAGGACCTTATCTCCATCTGAGCATGGCAACCGAGATTAGAGGAAAATATATGGATTCACACAAGACAGAGTCATCGGAGCAGGCCCTTAAAGCCTATGATGGCGAAATCA